>CAIMSU010000135.1 GCA_903844155.1 uncultured Pseudomonadota bacterium
ACTACATCGAGTTCGGAAAGGTCACGAAGGATGGGCAGATCGGGCAGCGCGGCGCCGGTGAGGGCGCTTGGCGGCTCACCAAGTCCGACGATGCCAAGTTCAGCGCGCTCAAGCCGGAGAACTACGGCGCGACCTTCCCCGCCGACGAGGAGACCGCGACGGTGCGCGCCGTCGCGCAGCTCGCCAACGACAAGCTCCGGTACAGCGGCGACTGGCCCGGTCAGGGCTGGCAACATGCGCCCGATTCCTGGGTCGAACGGACCTGGCCGCAGGTGGCCGACGTCGTCGTGAGCGCGCTGGCGAAGGTCAGCTACTACAACCAGCAGGCCCAGAAGATCCCCGTGGTGTCCCCGGCGGGACTCCGCATCGTGAACGCGGGCGCGGCGGCTGGGACGGCGGGCGTGGACGTGATCCCGCCGACCGAGGCCGGGTGGTCAGCGTTCATCGACGCTGCGCCGGGGTCGGGGCTGAAGTTCGGGGAGCTGGCCGAGGCCGGGCGCTGGTGGTGGGGTCGGACGATCCCGCGGAACCTGCTCTCGGGCGAGGCCGACGACGAAGATGACTCGCCCGGCGGCGCGCTTCTCGGCAACCGCGCCAACGGCGCCAACGGCGCCATCGGAGCGGGACCATGAGCCGCGCCAGCAACACGCCGCTCCTGCTCGGGGCGGGAGCCATTGGCCTTGTCATCCTCGCCGCGGCGGCAACGTCGCCGTCGGCGCGCAAGGCCGCGCAACAGACCGCAGACGCCGCCGGAAAGGCCGCAAAGAAACTGGAGGAGAAGGTGGAAGCACTCATCACCGATTGGATCCCGACGCTGCTCCGCAAAACCAGCGAGCACGAGGGGCAGTTCTGGTCCGTCCAGCCCAACCTCGACGGCAACGGCGTCAGCTACGGCATCCTCCAATGGACGCAGAAGTCGGGATCGCTCGGGCGGTTGCTCCGCGAGATGGCGGCGGCCGATCCGGTCGCGTTCGGCCGGTTCTTCGGGACGAGCTGGGCGAGGCTGCTCGACGTGACCGCGCGGGCCTCGTTGGAGGCCATCGACGGCGCGGTCCTATGGGCGGAGCCGTGGGCGTCCCGATTCACCGCGGCCGGGCGTTGGCCGGCGTTCCAGCAGGTTCAGGCTCGCGATGCGGCGCAGTCCGAGTACATGGCGGGTGCGATCGAGGTCGCGCGACTCCTCGGCGTCAGCACCGAGCGGGCGATGGTCCTCTGTTACAACCGCACCGTTCAGCAAGGGCCGGCGGGCGCGCTCGGCCCGGCCAAGCGGCTCGTGGCCTGGTACACCGAAGATCCGAAGCGCCGCCCTGCCGCCGTGAACGACGTGCTCGCGCAGTACGCCTGGATGTGCGCCGCGAAGTTTCGCCGCACGTCCGCGCCCGAGCGTCGCAACTACAACGACGACGGGAACATCTGGTGGTCGCCCGTCGCGACCGAGTGGTCCGAGCTGGGCGTCGGTGTCCACGCCGTCCACCGCGTCGCCGTCTCGGGCGTCTGGCACGCCGTCACCGGCCCGCCGTCGAAGCCGTGGAGCCTCTACGACCTCATCGTCTTCCGCTCCAGCAACATCCTCACCGACCCTCTCCTGCGCGACGCGCCCGTGGACCTCGACGTCCAGCGCGCGGTCGCCTGACCCTCCCCCCGTCCGCCAACTGTCCCCGTCAACCTCAAGGAAATCCCAAATGGACCTCTCGAAAATCAACCTCCCTGCCTGGCTCCCCGGCACCGTCAAGAAGCTCATGAACCTCGCCGAAGAGGTGTTCGGCCCCGGCACGGGGGCGACCAAGAAGGCCTGGGTGCGCGCGGCGCTCCTGGACGCCGCCAAGGCGGTGGACATCCCCAGCATCCCCAACTGGATCGAAAACCCGGCGAAGGAGGCCCTCGTGGACGTCATCATCGAGGTCGTCTGGGGACTGCACTTCCAGCCCATCGACTACACCGGCGGCGTCGTGCGCTTCCAGCGGGCGGCGTGATGGCAAAGCCCCTGTCGCCCGCGCGCCCGTCGTGTTCGTCCCGTCGGTCCCGGCCCGTCGCCCCGCAGCGGGTGGTCGCGATCGACTTCCCCGTGTCGCCGGAGCCGGAGTTCGATCCGGAGCCGGTGTTCGAACTCAGCTCCGTCACGCTCCCCGTCTGGCTCATGCCCACCCTGCACGACCTGATGGGCGTCGCCGAGCGCACCTTCGGGTACACCACCGGCGAGTCCAAGAAGCGCTGGGTGCGCGAGGCGCTCCTCGACATCGTCTTGCAGCGCGAGCGGTACGAGGGTGTCCCGGCGTTCGCCCCCCAGCCCTACCAGCGGAGCCTCCTCGATCTCTTGATTGAGGGCGTCTGGGGCCTGCACTTCCAGGGCTCGAACCTGAGCCGCATCATCCGCGGCGGCAGACCGCTCCCCGCTTGATCCCACCCTGCACAGATCGGCTTCCAGGGCCGTTTCTCCGGGTTCGACGAGGGGACTGCTCCACCCCATCCCGACCCCGCCGAAGCGGCTCCTGGGGCTTTCTGCGCTCCATCGTCGTGAGTCATTCGTGTTTGGTCCCCATCGTCCTCCCCCGTTCTCGTCCGTGCGCTGCGCGACGATGCGAGGCTTGCTACCCCTATGGGCGTGCGACGACGGTCTCGGTGACAACGGCGGCGGCGGTGGCAATCTTGCCGATCCCCGTGCTCGCTGCCGGCCGGGTGCAAACAGGACCGCCGAAGTCCGATACGCGCGCCCCCTGCGCGTCGAAAAACGCGAGGCACACCTCGCTGCCGTCCGACGTGAGAAGTCCTGCCACGGGCTCGCCTCGGTAGATCAACGGCACCACAACGGGCTGGGTCGACACCACACGATGTACGTCGGGCAGGATCACCCGACCGCTGGGCGTCGCCACCGCGACGGTGACATCGAAATCGGCGGCGTGGGCGAACGCCATGAATGCCAGAGCGAGCATCGGAGGTTCCTGGAAGGGAGTTGGCGAGGCCGACCCGCAAGCGTCGTGCCCCACGATAACTCGGGCTTCGCCCTTCGCACCCGCGCCCTTCCGGGACAATCTGTCGCTCCCCGTCCTCATCAGGCCCGCCGTGCCGTCATTCCGTCTCTGCGGGCCGACCGATGAGAGTCCTCGACCTGTTCGCCGGGGCCGGTGGCGCGGCCCTCGGCCTCCACGACGCCGGCTTCGAGCACGTCGCGTGCGTCGAGCGTGACGCCTCGGCCGCCGCAACGCTCCGAGCCGCCGGGTTCCCCGCCGTCGAGGCCGACGTGCGCGACCTCAACTACGCCGCCCTCGCCGGGACCATCGACGTGCTCTGGGCCTCCCCGCCCTGCCAGGCTTGGTCCAGCGCGAACCAGCATGGCGGGCCGAAGGGCGAAGACGACATCGCCCGGAACGGTTGGCCGTGGACGCTCCGCATCGTCCGAATGGTCCGCCCCCGCTGGGCCATCTTCGAGAACGTGAAGAACGCCCGCGCCTACGTCGAGCGCGCGGTCCTCCCCGAGCTGCGGAAGCTGTACGCCCACGTCGCGCTCTGGGTGCTCAACGCCGCCGACCACGGGGCCCCGCAGAGCCGAACGCGCATCTTCGTGATCGCCGGGCCGCGACCCGTGCAGCCGCCGGCGAGCCAGCCCCGGCGCACCATGCGCGACGCCATCGCTGTCCCCTGGGATCGGCCTTCCCCCTGCGTGATGACGAACGAGGGGAAGGGCCGCCCCACGGACCCCGCCTGGTGGCGGAAGCTGAACAACGCGAGCGACGCGCTGGCCCTCGCCACGGATGGAGCCCGGCGAAAGCTGACTCTCGGCGAGTGTGCCACGCTCCAGACGTTCCCCGAGGGCTACCCGTTCGCCGGTCGGCCGGAGGACCGCTACCGCCAGGTCGGAAACGCCGTCCCGCCATCGCTCGCCGCGGCCGTCGCCCGCGCCGTGCGCGCGGCCGAGAGCGGCGTGGAGACCGTGCTCGGCGCGTTGCCGACGCTGGCCTCCCTGACCGAGCGGATCGAGCGCGTGCTCGCCGCCGCCGTCGCGCTCATCCGTCGCCAGCCGCCTCGGGGCGTGTCGCCCGACGACATCGACGGCTTCGTCGCCCGTGAGGCCCCGCGCCTGCGCGATCTCGTCGCCGCCTTCCTCTCCCGGAGATCCCCATGACGTGCCCCTGCGCCCACACCAATCCGCCCGCCCCCGAGTCCCGCAAGGACACCGGCCACATCGCCATCGACCGTGAGGCCCTCCGGCGCGAGCTGGGCGCGAGCGGCGAGATCCTCGACGCGCTGCCCGCGAAGGCGAGCGGCCGACCGGGCGTGAACGTCGGGATCGCGTGGAAGTTCTTCACCTCGTCGATTTACGCATCCGGCGATCTTCCCGTGCTTGCAATACGCGAACTTTTGCAGAACAGCCGGGACAGTATCGCCGCCGCCATCCGTCACCGCGAGCTTCGTCCCGAGGACGCGCGCTTCGAGGTGACGTGGGACCGCGCCACTCATACCCTGACCGCCGACGACGATGGCCGAGGTATGGATACGAGGACCATCCTCGAAAAGTTCCTCGTCATCGGGGAGAGCGGCAAGCGCGACGCGGGCGACAGCGGCGAGGCCGCAGGCGGCTTCGGCGTCGCGAAGGCGGTGATCCTCGGAACCGCGAGCCTCTTCCGTTGGGAGATTTCCACGCGGGACAACCTGGCCGTGTCCAACGGCGACGGCGGCGACGTCGAGATTTTCGACCAGCCCTTCCGGCCTGGCTGCCGAATCGTCCTGCACGACGTGAGCGACGAGTTCGACTCCGTCTGGGATCGCGCCCGGCAAAGCTACATCGGCATCGAGGACCGCATCCGCGAGCTGCTGGCCGCCAACGACCTTCCCGGCATCCGGCTGGTGTTCAACGGTGTCGAGGTGAAGCCCATGTTCAGCCGCCGCGGCGGGTCGAAGATCGCGCTGGATGCGAGCTGGGGCAACGGCGTCACGGCCACCATCAAGGCGTACCGCCGTCCGCCCGGCGACAAGGGCGGGAGCTACTACATTCGTCTGGATGGACTGACTCAATTTCGCGTGCCATCGAACCGGGGCGGGCTGAAGGTCGATGTCGCCGTCGACCTCAGCGCGAAGGTGAGGCCCGGCCAACCCGGCTACCCGCTGAACGCCGCCCGCGACGCCTTCCAGGATCAGGCGGGGTGGGCCTTCGCGGACCTGGTGGAACAGGTCGAGCAGGAGAACGAGTCCACCGGCCGATCATCTGACGAGGACGAGGTGTTCGATCCCGATTCGGATGACGCCGACGCGCGGGCCGGTGCCGCCGAGATCGGCGCGATGGTCGCCGACGCCTTCGCCGACGCGGACCTTCAGGCCGCGCTCGCGGACGCGGCGGGCGGAATCATGGACTTCTACGCCGAGAGGTTGAAGCACGCGCAGACCGACGCGCCGGTCGCATCGCTGGCCCCGCGCGGCTCGAAGGCGACAGGGGAGGCCGACGAATCCGAGCGCGAGCCGGTGCTGCCCCCCGGCTTCCGTGCCGCGGCATCCCGTGGCGGCGTCGAGGGCGACATCGCCGCGCCGTCATCGGCGGGGGCTACGGCGACGATCCGGGCGTTCCTCCAGGGCGCGGACGAGACCGCCGCTGGTCAGGCGGGTGGCGGGTTCGATGTCTCCTGGGAAGCGCGCCGCGACCGAGGCATCTTCGGCCCGGCCGTCGAACTGGCGTTGGAGCGCGTCGAGCGCGGGGACGCCGACACGGCGACGGTCGCCACCATCGAGCAGGCCATCGAGCGCGCGGCCGACACGGCGATGGCCCCAGGCGGCGGCGGGCTGCTCCAGGTCGCGGCGGTCCCCCGCGTCGTCGCGGCGTTGGAGAAGGCGTCGGGGCAGAAGGCCCGCCCGTCCAACCCTTTCGGGAAGCTCGCCGGGCTCCGCATCAGCCGGAAGTCCTACGATCGGCAGAAGGCTTACCGATTCAAGAAGAACTACGGGCGTTGGTTGCCGTTTCTCGTGGCCTGGGACTCGGTGCTGCGCCTGGTCGCCGCCGAGGCGCGTATCCGCAAGCGGTTCAAGCCTGGCTTCGTCCTCGACGACAACCTGCTCGGGCTCACCACGCGCACCGACCGCGGTACGACCGTGATCTACATCCAGCCCGACAAGCTCGCTCAGGTGGCGAAGGCACACCGTGAGCGACCCATCGCCGTCGCCGCCTACCTCCACGGGATCGCCTGCCACGAGCTGACCCACGCCGACGCGGGCCGGACCCATGCGAATGGCCACGACGAACGGTTCATTGTCGCCAGAGAAGACCTCGGAGCCGCGACGGCGCATCTGCTCCCCGCGCTCGCGGTCCTCGTGACGAAGGTGCTCCGCCTGCCCGAGAAGGACAGCGACGACGCGAAGCGGCTGGCCCGGCTGGACCGCCAGGTCACCGAGCTGCGCGAGGGCGCGAAGGAGGCGAAGCGCGTTCTCGCCGCCGTCACGCGCGAGCGGGATCGCCTCTCCGGGGAGCTGATCGCCGAGCGCCAGGGCGCGGGGGCATCCATCCCGGCCGCGAGCTCGCGGGCCGAGCGGCTCCTCGAGGTGGCCGTCGGGGCGCTCCGGGCTCGGCCGCCGGCGGGCGTCGAGATCGCCTACGTCGAGGGCTTCGTCGGCCGGAACCGGGGGACGCTGCTCGGGATCGTGCGGGGGGCATTTCCGGGCGGGTGAGGGACCGCGCCGACGCGAGGCCGTGCGACGTCGGCTACACTGGCCTTGATGCTCCGTCTATCGTTCACAACCACCTTCCTGCTCGGCGCTGCGATGACGGCTGGGTGCCACGCTGAGGCTGGGAAAACGAGCGAAGAGTCCGGGGGCACGCCCCTCGCAGATTCGGCGGCAGACAGCGCGGGCGACACCGCGGGCGACACCGATTCGGGAGTCCCCTGCGTCGCCAGCGACGAGGTCTGTAATGGCGCGGACGACGACTGCGACGGCGTCATCGATGAGGGTGCCAGCGACGCGACCGACTGGTTCGCGGACGCCGACGGCGACGGCTATGGCGACCCGCTCACCGTCACCCCGTCTTGCGAGGCTCCGGCGGGAGCCGTCGCCGACGGCACCGACTGTGATGACACCGACGGCGATGTGCATCCCGGCGCTCCTGAAGTCTGCGACGGCAAGGACGACAACTGCGACGGCGAGTCCGACACGGATCGGGCGTGGTACCGCGACGCGGACGGTGACGGCTACGGAGACGAGTTGGAGGAATCCTGTGACGCGCCAGACGGGTTCGTTTCTGATGGCACCGATTGTGACGACGACAACGCCGCAGTGAACCCCGGGGCGTTGGAGATCTGCGGCAACGGCGTGGACGACGACTGCGACGGGGCCGCTGCGGACTGCCGCATGACCGGCAGTTCGGCCATCGCGGGAGCGGGGACGGAGATGACGGGCGTCGAAGACAACGCCTACGCGGGGTGGAGCGTCTCGGGCGGCCTGGACGCCACCGGAGACGGGGTTCCTGACATCCTCGTCGGAGCGCCGTATGCCAACTCTGGAGTCGGCGCGGACGTCGGTGCCGCCTACCTGGTGGCAGGGCCGCCGGCGGCGGGTAGCCTCGCGGGTGCAACGGCGACGTTCACGGGTGCTGCGACGAATGATTGGGCGGGCTTTTCGGTGTCGCTCTGCGGCGATCTGGACGGTGACGGCGTGAGTGAACTGGCCATCGGGGCGTATCGAGAAGCCACAGCGGGGTACAATGCCGGGAGCGTCTACATCATCGCCGGGGGTGCTCATGCCGGCACCTACACCGTCGATACGGAAGCGGCCGGGTCGCTGGTCGCTGAGGCAGCCAATGACAACTTCGGCTGGTCCGTGGCGGGCGTTGGGGACCTGGATGCGGACGGATACGGGGACATCGCCGTCGGCGCGGTTCAGGAGTCCGAGGCCGGGTCGGGTGCTGGGGCGGTGTACTTGTTTCGCGGGCCGTTCGCGGGGGCCGTTTCTGCCGCTGATGCCGATGCCAAGCTACTCGGAGAGGCGGCGAACGACTACGCGGGCCTCTCCGTCGCCGGTGGCGGCGACGTTGACGGCGACGGCTTGCCCGATCTCATCGTCGGCACCTACGCCGAAAGCTCGGCGGGACCGGCATCCGGGGCTGCCTACATCGTGGACGGCGGAACGAGGGGCGACATCTCGTTGTCCAGCGCGACCGCGAAACTGACGGGGGAGTCGGACCGCGCGAGGGCGGGCTACGCGGTCGGGCTCACAGACAACAATGGCGATGGCTACGCGGATGCGCTCGTGGGCGCACCTTTCGAGCCGCGCGGCGGGTCGTCCTGCGGTGCCGCCTACGTCATCAACGGCCCGATCTCTGGGACGATTGGCCTCGCCGCAGCGGACGCGACCTACCTCGCCGCGTCCAGCGCCGACCAAGCGGGCGCTGCCGTTGCCAACGCGGGCGATCTCGACAACGACGGGGCCAACGACATCCTGATCGGCGCGCCCTGCGACCCGACGGGCGGACTGTGCGCCGGCTCCGTCTATGTCGTCTACGGACCCGCGGTCGGCGTCTCTGACCTGGGCGTGGTCGCCGCCCGGCGGTACGGCTCCACCGGGGGCGCCGAGGCGGGGATCTCCGTGTCCGGAGCTGGCGACCTCGACGGCGACGGCTTCGACGACGCACTCATCGGCGCGGACCTCACCCAGTACGGCGCAGCGCTCGATCCTCTCGGCTCTGCCTACGTCCTCTACGGCGACGGCATGTGAGGCTCGCGCCAGAGTGCCTCTACGGCTCTCCAAACGGGTGTTCGCACGCACGAGGGACCACGAAACGCTCCAGAATCGAGGGATAGCGTTCGGCGGCGTTGTTTCAAGTGGATTCCCGCTCGCCGTTCGGGGACGCCCCGGACGAACGCGGTTGGCGCTTCTGGCCCCCCGTTTCGGACCTCGGCGGTAGAGGAACCCGAGAGGCCCCCCCATGACCACGACCGCCACCCCCGCCCGCCGCGCCGCGCTCTACGCCCGAGTGAGCACCACGAATCACGGCCAGGACGTCGGCCTCCAGATGGACGAACTGCGACAGGTCGCCGCGCAGCGGGGCTGGGTCGTGAGCCACTACAGCGACGTTGGAGTGTCGGGCTCCATCGATCGACGGCCGGGGCTTGACCGGCTCATGGCCGACGCGAGGGCGGGCAAGCTGGATGTCGTCGCCGTATGGCGTTTCGACAGGTTTGCCCGGAACACCCGACACCTTCTCGTCTCGATGGAGGAGTTCAAGGCGGTCGGAGTGGACTTCGTCAGCCTGCGCGAACAGGTGGACACGTCCACGCCGCTCGGGAGGGCGATGTTCACGATCCTGTCCGCGATCAGCGAGCTGGAGCGCGACATCATCCGCGAGCGCGTGCTCGCCGGCGTCCGCCGGGCGCAGGCGTCGGGCAAGCACTGCGGTCGCCCACGCAAGGATCTCGATCTCCGGCCAGCACTCGCGCTGCTCAACGAGGGGCGTGGGCTCAAGGACGTGGCCCGCATCCTAAAGGTGCCCCGCGCCACCCTGCGCCGCCGGCTGGACGAGGCGGGGCGCTGGCCCATTGACCGGGCCGCCGCGTAGCGCCGAGCGGGTCCAGAAGCCTCGGGACGGGACGGGGCTCTGCCGCCCGGTTTTCGGGGTCCACAAGGTCGTGGCCGGAAGGGGGCCGGAAGCTACTGGTATTGAGCCCCCCCGGCCGCTTGTCGCCATGAGAACAGCGCGCCACTTTTCGGTCGAGATCTTGACGAGTCGAGGGTTTTGTGATCACCTCCGGGGTAAGCTGCCCGCCAGATGGCAACCGCTGACCAGATCAAAGCCCTCATCAAGACGCATGCGGAGGGCGACGACGCACGCTTCTACGCGATCGCGATGCAGGTCGCAGCTCAGGAGGCTCGGCAGGGGCACGGACGTCTCGCTCAGGAGCTGACCGACGCGGTGGACGCCGCCAAGGAGCGCGCGAGGACAGGCGGGCGTCGCACCCCAATGGTTGCGATCAGCAAGGAGATGGGCGAGGTCCTCGCCGTCGGGCAGCCCCGGCTTCACCTCGCCGACATGGTCCTCCCTGATGAGATCCGGGCGCGACTTCAGCGAATCCTTCGGGAGAACCGGCAACAGGCGAAGCTGAACGCTCACGCCCTCTCCCCACGTCGAAAAGTTCTCCTCACGGGACCTCCGGGGTCGGGCAAGACGATGACGGCGGCCGTACTCGCTGGTGAGCTCCACCTCCCGCTGTTCACCGTGCGGCTGGAAGGGCTGATCACCAAGTACCTTGGGGAGACGGCGGCGAAGCTCCGCCTGGTCTTCGAGGCGATGGTCAAGGCCCGGGGCGTCTACTTCTTCGACGAGTTCGACAGCATCGGCGGCCAACGCGCTCTCGCAAACGATGTGGGCGAGGCGCGCCGGATACTCAGCTCGTTCCTTCAACTCCTCGAACAGGATGATTCGACCGGGCTAATCGTCGCCGCCACAAATCACGTGAGCCTGCTCGACGGCGCACTCTTCCGCCGGTTCGATGACGTGCTTGAGTACGGAATTCCGGGGAAGGACTTGGTGAAACGGTTGATCACAAGCCGATTGGCTGCATTTCCCACGCCGGACCTCGACTGGGACGGCGTCCTCCTCGCCGCGGAGGGACTGAGCTGCGCGGAGCTGGCAGCTGCCTGCGATGATGCTGCCAAAGACATGATCCTGGCTGACGCTGCGCTGCTTGAAACGGCGGACCTGGCCCGGGCAATGGACGAACGCCGAACGATCCGGCGCTAACGAGGACATGGATCATGGCGGACAAACGCAAGCATATTCGAGTCGTGGGCTTCCGTGCGGTAGAGAACTACGCGCGGCCGAAGCAGAACATGAAGTTCCCGCCGCCCCCCGCTCGAGATCGGACCTCGCACAGTGCCCACCTTCTTGGCCAGCTTCAGTCTGCCAAGAAAGAACTGGATGCTGTCACAGGGAAGCGGCAGGCGGAAGGACTCCCCACGGACGTCGGCGTGACGATCGACGTCCAATTGCTCCCCGGTTTCCAGGAGGTGCTGCGAACCGTGGAGAGCAAGCGCGCGAAAATTGAGCTACTCACCGTCTACGAGCTTGACGGAACAGAGCACGCCGTGATCAGCGTCCCCGATGAGGGGATCGCCCATTTCGACCGCCTCCTCCACGAATACGCGCGAAGCACCGGCACCAAGAGCGGCGCGAAGCTGCTGAACGCTGTCTCGGACATCCGCGTCGCGATCCTCCAGTCGCTGTGGACTGACCTTCAAACGCCATTTCCGCCCGAGGACATCCCGTATCGATGGGAGGTTTGGCTCCGCTCGCACAAGGGAGACGTCGGGCTCGTGGATCGCTTTCGAGCCGACGCGGCACGCCGGGGGATCACGGTCGGCAGGCGCGAGCTTCGGTTTCTGGACCGGGTGGTGCTGGTCGCCCTGGGGAAAGCCAGAGATCTCGCCGCGTGCGCCACGCTGCTTGGAACGGTCGCGGAACTGCGCCAGGCACGTGAGACGGCGTCGTTCTTCCGCGACCTCCCGTTGGAAGACGAACACGGATTCGTCGCGAGCCTGGCCGGGCTTCTCGTTCCCCCCGGCCAGAATGCTCCGCTAATCTGCATCCTCGACTCCGGCGTGAACAACGATCACCCACTCCTCAAGGTCGCCCTGCCCGACGCCCGGCGTTTGACCATCGACAAGGCCTGGGGAGTCGATGACGATCACCGCCTCGGGCACGGGACGGGCATGGCGGGCCTTGCCCTGCTCGGCGACCTGACCGAAGCCTTGACATCCACCGGCGTCGTTGCCCTCACCCATGGCCTTGAATCCGTCAAGATCGAGCCAGGAACTTGGAATCCCGCCGCGCGCAGCGCGAAGGATCCCGAGTATCTCCACGGGGCCGCCACCGAGGAGGCGGTGGCACGAGCGGAGAGCGCCCTGCCCGACGCCGTCCGGGTCTTCTGTCTCCCGCGCACCACGTCGGGTAGCGACATGGGAGAGCCTTCGGCTTGGTCCGCAGCCGTCGATGGGCTTGCGGCGGGCGTCACCGATCTTGCAGGGCAGATTGTGGAGGCGGGAGGCCCGAGGTTGGTGCTCGTGTCAGCGGGGAACATCTCTCCGCTGGAGAAGTGCGCCGAGTATCCGTCCCGCAACGAGGCCGAGTTGGTACAGTCGCCCGGCCAGGCATGGAACGCCCTCACGGTGGGCGCTTATACCGAGAAGATCGACATCGAGGGACCTGACTTTGACGGATTCACCCCGCTTGCCGCGAGGGGCGATCTGGCTCCGATGTCCCCGAGTTCTGTGGCGTTCCGCAAGGGCTGGCCTCTCAAGCCCGAGGTGGTGTTCGAAGGCGGGAATTTCGCGCGCGACGTCGCCGGCT
This sequence comes from uncultured Pseudomonadota bacterium, assembly GCA_903844155.1. GTDB lineage: Bacteria > Myxococcota_A > UBA796 > UBA796 > SXON01 > CAIUMM01. Next base: position 12,317 of record CAIMSU010000135.1, read on the forward strand.
CCCTGCGGGATGACGTTGAGAGCCTCTGGCTGCTCACGACCAACCGGCGGACTCTGACGGACCGGCGGCTACTCACCGTTTTCAACGGGACATCGGCAAGCGTCGCCCAGGCGTCACGCATGGCGGCCCAGCTCCGGGCTTCCTACCCGGACTACTGGCCCGAGACGATCCGGGCGTTGATGGTGCATTCAGCGCGTTGGACACCGGAGATGCTCAAGCGGTATCTCAAGGGGAAAGCCGTCTCGAAGGCGCCCAAGGATGCCTTGCGCGCGCTGCGGCAGACCTGTGGGTTCGGGGTCCCGGACCTGGAGCGAGCCCTGTGGAGTAGCTCAAACGCCCTGACGCTGGTCAAGGAGGACCAGATACAGCCGTTCGAGAAGCACGGTTCGTCGAACCGACTTCGCGAGATGCACCTTCACGCCCTTCCTTGGCCAGAGGCTGCTCTGCGGGGGCTGGCAGGAGCCGAGGTGAAGCTGCGGGTCACTCTCTCGTACTTCGTGGAGCCAAGCCCCGGTCGGCGTGGTCGCTACCAGCACCGCTACCAGTCCCACGGTCTGCGCTTCGACGTGCGTGGCGCGGGCCAGACGCTTCAGGCGTTCCGAGAGCGCGTGAACCAAGCCGCGATCGAAGAGGAACAGGGCCGGATCGACGACCGCTACACAGATAGTAACTGGATTCTGGGCCGCCAGAGCTGGCGCACCGGTTCGATCCACAGCGACACCTGGGTCGGCACTGCGGCCGACCTCGCGGACCGTGGAGTCCTGGCCGTGTTTCCCGTCACTGGCTGGTGGAAGGACCGGAAGGACCAGCGGCGCTTCGACCGGATGGCGCGCTACTCGCTCTTGGTGAGCATCGAAACGCCTCCAGTTGACGTGGACATCTACGCGGAGGTGGAGAGCCTCGTTGCCGCCTCCATCGTGGTGTAGCCCGAGGCCACCCAATTCGAACGTCGTCGCCCCCTCCCGAACCCGAACCTACCACGGTTCCGAGAGCTTCTTGACGATGTCGGCGCGCCCGAACACCCGTGCGCACTCCTCCCACCGGTGGGCATCTGGATCGACGCTAGCCTGGTAGCGGAGTTCAAAGACATCACGCGCCTTCTGCCGCAGATTGACGTACCGGTCCATCTCGCTCTCCAACCTCTCCTCGCTCTCAATCCACGCATCCTCGATCGTGTCCGGAAGCCCGCCGAAGATGTCGAACTTGTCCTTCATTCGCCCAGATAGAACGCCATAAACCTTCTCGTCGCGAGTGTCGTGGTAAACGAGATTCAGCATGTCAACGCTGCGTCGTGCCTGCCCGAAACGCTTGATGCGGCCAAGTCGCTGTTCGAGTCGCGCTGGATTCCAGGGTAGGTCGATGTTGATGAGCGTTCCCAGAGTCTGGAGGTTCAAGCCCTCGCAAGCCGCATCGGTGGCCACCACGAGCCGGATCTCGCGCTCCTTGACCGCCTTCTTGATGTCGTCTCGGTCAGCGCTGGTGAACTTCCCCTCCTTGAAAAGCCCGCTCTTGCCCACGCCAGCGTAGACCGCGATCACCTCGCCAGGCAACGACCGCGCCAACTCCTCGCCTACCCAGAACGCCGTGTCGTAGTACTGGCTAAAGAGAATGCAGCCGTGCTCCAGCCACGTCCGATTGTCCACTCGATGACTGGTCAGAAAGTACCGCGCCGCGTCGAGTTTCGGGTCCCGCGCCTCCGGACGCGAAAGCTCGTCAACGATGGTCCGCAAACACGTTGCCTCCTCTGGTGTCAGGCCTTCGAGCGCATCTACGAGCAGCTGCGCATCCTCCTCGTCCTCCAAAAGCGTCCGCTCCAACATCTTGCCGGCCGTGCTTCGTCCTGACGCAAAGCTTGAGCAGATCCGCTGCAACAGGAGCGACTTCATAAACCCAGCGGACTTGGAGCGCTTGGCGAGCAACTCGGTAAAGCGCTCGGCGGCCGCATATGCCAGATCGAAGGGGAGATTGGTCATCAGGCCGAGACCTACGAAGCTCTGCCCCTGGTAGGCTGATGGCGAGGCCAGCGGGTCGGGGTGGATGTCGGCCCGCACCTTCTCGATAAGGCCCAATTCCTCCAACGCTTGACGCTTCCGCAGGACGGTATGACGCAAAATCGGGTTGAATTGCCGAAAAAAACCGCCGTCCAACATGTGTTCGAGAATGATCTGGGCCGAGTACCCAAGCGAGCCGTAGCCGCGATCGACGAAGAACACATCGTCGGCGACGTCAAGCGTTTGGCGAAGGGCCTGGAATAGCTCGTGCTCCCCGCCCGGCGGCAACGGGTTCCGGATTAGCTCCCATGCCTCCTTAGAGTCTGCGGGGTTAGCGGCGCCCTTGACGAGCGGGAGAGCACGGTCAAAGTTCTCCCAGGTGCTCATTCGTCCGAGCACGAACTCTGCTCCAGAGTGCAGAACTTGCATGAGATCCCACAACTCGCGCACGTCAGTCTGGATCGGGGTGGCCGTACCAAGCAAAAGGTGGCGGGTCCGTCGCCCGATCTTCAGCATGAAGTCGAGCAGATTATTCGGTGCGTCTTTCTGGTCGCCCACGCCTCCGCGACGTCGCGCCTTATGCGCTTCGTCCAGGATCACGGTGCCATATCTCTCGCCGAGCAGCGTCTCGCGCTCCTCGGACTCCTGCACGACGAGGCCGGTCGAGACGATTGCAATGCGAAATGGGCATCGGCTGATGTCCTTCGCTCCCCGGGTGCGAATGATCCGTTTGTCAGCGTCTATCCAGTACTTCTTGGTGGAGTGCCACACTGCACTCGGAATACCGAGCAAGTCTTTCATCTCAGCCTGCCACTGGAGCGTCAGCGTCGAGGGGCAAAGGATCAGCACTGGTCCGTCACCCAGGATCGTTGCCACCAGCGCACTCGCGGCGAGAGACAGCGTCTTGCCGAGTCCAACCTCATCCGCGAGGAGCAAGCGCACTTTGCCGTAGGTCTCACGATGTTCAAGAAACAACGCCACGAACGCTCGCTGCCAGGGCTGTAGCTGCTGCCCGCCCCGGTACAGCGGCGTCTCGGCGAGTACGGCAGCGGGAACCTGCGCTGCCGTGGCCTCCGCGAAAGTGATCTCCACACGATCGGCGATCCGTTTGATCTCGGTGACGATGGCGTCGGGGAGAGGGTGGGCGTGCTCCCAGAGCGCGTCGAACTCGTCCTCCACCCATTTCACGCCCTCAGGCGACGGGTCCTCCCAGAGGATCTCGTAGTTGGCCGCGAAAGCGCTCCGCGTCTCGTTGATGGACCCCAAAAAGGCCGTCTTCCCCTGGGGCGTTTCGATCACTCCGGCCTTGCCGTGCAGGAACACGCACTCTCGCGGCACGACCCGCACCTGCACGCGACCACTCGACAGAAGCTCATAGAGCTTACGATACCGGTCGTGCCGTAGCAGCGCCTCGACCTCGATGGGGATTGCGTTCCAGAGCCCCTTCAGCGCGCTCTCCCGAGCGGCTTTGGAAACGGTGATGTCGGCGGCGTCGAGTTCGCTGTTGCAGACGATGCGCACGTCCGGGATGCCGGCGATCTCTTCTCCAACGAGCTCGAAGATCGAGCTGCGGAAGTAGCCAGCAATCCGCTTGTAGGACGTCGCGCCGCGCAGCCGATCGGCGAGGAAGACCCGGTCGAGGCGATCCTTGCGAGAGGAAAACCGGCGAATATCGGCCATCAGATCGTCTGGCTCTTCACGAGCTCGCTGAGTACTCGCGCGGCGCTGGCCTCATCTGGGCGCATTTCCACGAGCTTAGCGGCCAGGAAGTCCGAAAGCGCCACAAGAACGACACGCACCGCAGGATCGAAGAAACCCTCAACGTTGAAGCTTAGATGGGCAAGGACGTCGGCACCATCAACCTCCTTGACGAGTTCCATGATGGCGTAGAGCACGGCGCGGAGCCCCGTGTGGGCCAGTTCGGAGGCGTCACTCATCTCGGCGCGGCCGAGTTCCACCGCGCTCTTGAGCCGGGCCGAGTTCGCCCTGCTGTCCGCCATCAACACCCGGAAGTCGATCACCTTGAACGCCTTCGCGAAGTTCTGGTAGTTGTCCAGCGTCCTGGCCCCCTGGCTTTCAAGCTCCAACAACTTCAAGTAGAAGCGCTCAGCGGGCTTGAGCTTGTCCCAGTGACCCCGGTCGATCCCCTTCGGAACGAGAGACTGGTTCGCCACCCCGACGGCAAAGCCGATCAATTCGTCCACAAAGGTCGTCTGCCCACGGACGCGCGGCCGGATGGCCTCCGAAGCCATGTCCTTGCCGTCGATGACCGAATACTGCGTTAGAACCTGAAGAGCAGCGGCGTATCCAGCCATCTGCACATCGGCGTCGGCAAAAAGGTTCTCGTCGCGGTACCGCGCCTTCACGGCTTGGTTGAGGCCCGTGAGCATCGCTACCTGGTGTTCGACCTCCTCCTGGATGTCCCATCCGAGGTCATCGCGCGACGCGCGCCGAACCTCCGTGCGCTTCCGAACCACGAGAAGCACCGTGCCCTTCACGTACGCACCATCCCGAAGTTTGCTGTCGGTCTCGGTCACCACGTACCACGCCGCCGTGACCTGAAGCCCGGACGCCCACACAATGTTAGCCATGTCCGCCCAGATCGAGCCAGACTGGTGAGTGAACATGATGACCTGGAGGCCGTTGTTCGGCATGCTGCCGGCCATTCGCGTGTAGGCCGCGACCATCCCGCGCCGGAAGCCCTCATCTTCACCCTTGATCGCGAGTGCCCGCCGACTGTCCCAGGTCCAGCCGGCGAACTCCGGCGGCGGGTTTGTCCGCATCCAAGCGATGAAGAATTCGAGAATTTCCTCGTACTTCACCGCGTCCCCGTACGGAGGATCGGAGACGACGAGATCCACGGAGCCCTCGAAGTCAGCGGCCGGCTTGTTCTCGATCACGAAGCTCTGGCCGACAGGCAGCGGTTGGTGCTTATACTTTTGCTCCAGAAAGCTGCGTGCGAAATCGAAACCGCGACAACCGTAGTTAAGCAGCGTGTTAAGCGCCTGATTGTCAAATGCGCTGGCGGTCTGCCCGATGCCACTCCTCGCATTCCAACGGCTGATGCGGGAGTTGTTGTTCAGAACCTGGAAGAAGCCGAACTTCTCAAGGGCGCCAGAATGCTTGTTCACGAGGGCGCCAAGGAGGAGTTGGCGCGGGTTGAAGAGGTGATGCCAGTGGGTCCAACCACGCTCCCGAATGGGTTGATCCGTATTATAGCCAGGCTCAATGCGCATGTCCGGGACCCAACCGTTCCTCTGCCATTCAGCGAGGTGGCGCGCTACGAATGCGGTTACCTGTTCTTCCCGTTTTTCGTCCTCGGCCGTCACCTCCCGGAACTCGAACTCGCTGCCGTTCCGAGACCACAGGACAGCGTAGAGGCGTTCCCGCAGAATGTCGGACTGCCTTGGGACGATGTCAGAACGTTCCCAAAGTCGCAGAAGGTTTCCAGAGGTTCCATCCGGAAGACGCTGGTCGCCACGAAGGGTCGTGAGGTTGGTGCGATATTCGCGCCCCGCGACCATGTGGATCAGGTACGAATCCTGGCCTCGTCCACCCGAGCGCACGGTCCCCTGATCGGCCCCCGCCAAGTCTTCGTCCGAAACGTCTCGCCGGATGCTGATGCTATACCGGTTCGCAGTTGGGTCGGGGGCCAGCTCCGCAATTGCGCGGTGCCCCTTGCTCACCAGCAGCGAAGGGATCAACGGAACCGCCCAGCCCGTCTGCGGGCAGGTGGCCTCCACGCAGTACAGCATCGCCTTGACGCGCCAACCCTTCCCGTCCACCTCGAACCCCAGGTCGTCGATCTCGCGTCTCACCTTCTCAACGAGGGTTGCCTGCCGCTTGAGGCGGCTCGCCTCGTCCTTGGGCTGAGCACCGATGAGATTCGCAGCTCCCCACGTCAGCATGCATGCGATGGGGTTGAGATCGCCGGCGGCGACGTCGCAGCCGATTCGGGCCGCCTCGAACGGAATTTGCCCCGAACCAGAGAACGGATCGGCTACCCGAGGGCGATGCCCGAAGCGCATGACCCCGAGCTGCTCCGTGAGCTCGGCCATGCACGTCGCGGTTGTGCCGAGATGCGCGTTCACCTGTGCCCAGATGTGAGAATGGACAGAAGCCCCGATCTCCTCGGGCCTCCTCGCTTCCTCCACGAGGTCACGGTAGGAACCGGGCAGGTCGTCGTCCGGTTCAATGCCCAGCCGCTTGCGCAGGGAATCGTCGTCCATACCCATCAGAAGCTCGAAGATCGCGATGTCGGCGACAAGGTTGTCTGTCGCGGGCAACAAGCAGCCGAGAATGCACGCTTTGTTCAAGATCAGCGGCTTGCGCCCTTTCCAGTAGCTTCCGAGCGGCGTCAGGGTCTTACTCTGGCGCGCCTCCTGCTCCTTTCGCGACTCGATGGAGAGCCGCTGGACGGGGAGCGCGCGCTCAATGAGCGCGGGCGCGTCCTTCAGCGAGAACGGCACCACCTTGCTGCCGCTCACGCGAGGCCCCGGAACAAGGGCATTTCCATCGGGTCTTCGACCCGAGGCCGGCGCCGCTTCTCCTCCGTGGTCGTCCGCGCTCCGTCCGCCAATGCGAGGTGCAGCGCCTTTCGCCACCCTCGCTCGCCGTCCTCCGGGAGGCCGGCCTCCGCGGCCGTCATCGAAAACAACCACCATCGCTCCTCGGGTCGCAGGGCCGCCCACCGCGTGCAGATGACCGGCAACTGCTCGGGCTTCGCGCCCTCGGACGCCCAGGCAAGGACGCACAGTTCCTTGCCCAAGAGTCGATCTACCAGAGTCTTGCCGACCTTCCAGCGGCCGGTACTTTGTTTTTGGGTCTTGAGGCGCTCGTTGAAGTCTCGACGGGCGGCGTCACCGACCACCGACCAGATCGCCCGTGGTACGACGGCGCGCGCCTCATCGTAAGGAATGCCCTTGTCGCCACCCTGGTACCCGTAGTCTTCAACGATCCGCACGGGCTCGCCTTTGGCTGCGGCGATCTCCACCCGGAAAACGTGGGCACCAAAGGTCTCGGGCGCGCCGAAATCCACGGTGACGGGCGGGCCACTCACTGGCTGACCTCTCCTTGCTGCAGGTCGATGCCGAGCGCCTCGGCGAACGCCTTGAGGTCATGGCCGGACTTGAAATGCGCCTTCTTGAAGGTCATGGTCACCGCGGTGTCAGCCGCGAACTTCGTCAATGCGGCCGTCAAGAGCGCCTCGACGTAGGCACCGTCCACCTGCAACTCGCCAACGGTCACCGTCACGCTCCTGGCGCCCTCACCGATCGTGAGCGTCACTCCCTCGAACTCGACGGACTTGTCCTTGGCGGCCTGAATTCCTGAAAACGTCTTCTGCCGCGAGTCCAAGCGCTTCTGCTTGACGCCCGTGAGCTTTCCGGGCTTCGTTTCGTTGATTTCAACGCCCGTCTTTCCCTTGGCGGCGAAGGAGAAATCGTCGCGCGCCTCGATACCGTCCGCTTCGGCGAAGACCCAGATGCGCGCGGCGGCCTCGCCGATGTCCACGGGTCCGGTGTAGTCGGTGCCGTTCCGCGGTTCGCTGCCGTCGAGCGTGTACCGCAGCGCTCCTTTCGGCGCGACCAGCAACTTCACCTTGCGGTGCCCGGCCTCATCGACCAGCTCATTGCGAATCGTGAGCTTGTTCGACCAGGTGTACGCTTCGCCAGTTTCATACTGCCCTGATGGATCGACGACCAGAAATGAAAGGCGCAACGCGCTGGTCTCGATCTGGTTGTCGGCGAGCTGAGGGCTCGCCTCGGTGGACGTCACCCCCGCAGCCCAGTGGATGCGCGGCGCCGGCCCAGCGTTCTGCACGTTCAACCTCAACCTCACCTTGCCCGTGTCATCCGGCTCAGTCTCAGGAATGACCTGAATGGCGGTCTTCTTCTTCTTCGGCGCCTTTGTGACGTAGCCATTCCCGAGATCCTCCCACCTGCCGCGGTTGATGGCCAAAGCCTTTAGCTGGTCGCCGCCCTTGGGTGGGAGCCATGGAAACGCCGGCTGCTCCATCATCCGATCCAGCACGTCGCTCCAGCGGGCTTCGGTCTGGTTGTCCGGCCACAGAATGCTCTCGGCCTTGTCGCGAAGCCCGTCGAACTCCTTGTCAACGTCCACGAAAAGCTTCCGCGGATCACTGGCCAAGGTCTTCTCGATCTGTTCCTCACCATTAAACGGCTTCGTCGTGTCTCGGGTCATGTCGAGCGTTTTGTGGGCGAGTTGAGGGGGCTTATTCGGACGCTGAATCGGAAAGAGCACCTTGTCGAACACGCTCAAGAGCGTCGAGTTGAAGTCCAGCCCGTACTGCTGCTGCTTCTTTTCCAGCTCCTCGCGTTGCGGGTGCCCCTTTGGGATGCGACTGTCGGCCTTCTGTGCCGCAAAGAGGTGGCGCGCAGCCTTCTCGACGCTCGCCATCTGGGTCTTGTCGCCCGTGAGAACGCACAGGTTGTTCTTCTGCGACAGGGCATCGAAGAACCGCTGGACGGCCTCCGGCGGCAGCTTCGCGTCGGGGCTCACCACCAGCAGTACGCGGGCCTTGCGCACCCTGTCCGCGACTTCGTCGAGGCGGGCAAGCGGGAGTACCTCCTCGTAGGCGGTCTTGCGCGTCGCCTTGAACATCTCCGTCAAGCGGTGCCGAATCAGCTCGTCGACCTTGTTGTCTGGAGCATCCGCGGCGAGCGATTGCAGCAGCTTCGTCAGGTTCTCCTGCCGGTCGAAGTAGAAGCGGCCTTCGGGGGTATGATGCAGGTACCACGCTTCGCCCACAAGCTGGTCGAACGCCTCCAAGAACTCGGACGGCTTCCGGTTGGGCATCGCCAGCGACTCCACCAACTCCTCCCGCGTGAGCCCCTTCACGGCGTTGACCGCCGTGGAAAGGCTGGCGGTGAGGAGCAGTGCCCCCACTTGGCTCGTCGCGTCCGAGCTGCGGTTCAGGTCAATGATCTGGGCGTGCGCGGACTGGTTGGCGTCCCAGAGGTCCTTCGCGATCACGTCGCGCATTTCGGAGATCTCGGCCAGCTTCTCGCGCACATCGGCGATCGCGAGGTCGAAGTGCTGCGGGCCGATGAGGAAGACGTCGTTCGTCTTGCGCGCCCAGACCGACTTCATCAGGCGGGACACGAGTTCCATGAGACCACGTGTCTGCTTGAACCGCTCGTTTTCCTTGAACAGCGCGACCAGGTTCTTGAGGCGTGGGTGAAACGGGTAGGTGCCCGCGATCTCGTCGGCGATGGCCTCGGCACCGCGTCCAGCCACCTTCGCTTTGCTGGCCTCGGCGAGCTGCTGGCCGAAGTGCTCGGCCACGCTGTCGATCACCGACCGGTCGGGCATCGACACGAAGAGGCGCTTCCGAAGGATGTCGTAGATCTCGTTGCCAGCCAGGTCAACTGGCGTGATCGTGCGCTCCTGCCGACCCAGCTCCTGCCTCGCGTCCGTGAGGGCCCGATTGATCAGGTTGGCCCCCGTCTCGTAGGAGGCCGAGAGGTCCGACACGACAACGCAGACGTTCGCCTTCTTCCCTGCCGCCGTGAGCATGTTGGCAAACGCCCGCGTCGCAATATCCGCGACGGTGCCGTTTCCGACCTTCTGCGTGTCCAGGTACTGGAAGTAGGGTGGAATTTCATCGAGCAGGATGAGGATCGGCTCGCCTCCATCGAACAGCTTCAACCAGTCCTTTTCGTCAGGCGCCTTTGGACCACTCATCCAGAAGTCGCGAAAGGCGTCTTGACGCCCGAGTTGGGCGGCGATCTCCCCCCAAAAGAAGTGATTTGGGTTGTTACGACCATTGAAGGCGGCAATCTTCGCGGTGTCGAAGGCACCCGCGTGGGGGACCATTCCGCAAACGGTGCTCCGCAGGGACACATGCTTGGCGAGGAGGCCCAGCCCCACGAGCAGGTGCGTCTTTCCCCCGCCCATCGCCTGCTTGAGATGGAAGATGGCTTGATTGGACTTCCCGGCGAGGCGAGCGAGGCCCTCCCGCACCAGCGTGTCCATGCCCTGCGTGATGTGCGTCCGCTCGAAAAACGCCTGGCCGTTGCCCTCCGCGTTGATCAGCTCATCGAGCTGCTCGATCTGGTCACTGACCCGGATCTCCAAGGCGTTGGGCTGCAGGGTACAGGCGTCTCGGACGGTCTTCAGCATGCGGTCGGCTCCGGGGGGAGGCGAGCATAAGCCCCTTGCCGCCGGCCGGCCTGTCATGGCTGGATAAGATCTTCTTGTAAGATAGTAATGTAGTGTCACCCCCGTCAGGCCGCCGAGCTTGGGGCGGCGCGGCCCTGCGCCCTCGCCGAGGGCGAGCCCGGCATCCGCCGAGGTGGCCCCCAGCGGCTGCCGGTCAGGGCCGTGGCGCCACCTCCGCCGGCCCACTCACATGCTTCAACGCCAGTATATTCTCCATCGAGCACACATCCGGATCGAGCGCAGAAGTTCTATAAGCGTTCGCCCATCCCGACCACACTCTGAAGGCCCGTTGGAGTCGTGAACTCCCACGGGCCTTCCTCGTTTTTCGGGTTCGATCGATGCGGAAATGCCGTTGGTCTGGCCGCTCCGGCCCCGCTTCAACCCACG
>CAIMSU010000136.1 GCA_903844155.1 uncultured Pseudomonadota bacterium
CAAGAAACGCCTCCACCCGCACAGCATGCGCCACAGCACGGCCGTCCACCTGTTGCAGGCCGGCGTCGACGTGGTCACCATCAGCCACTGGCTGGGACACGCCAGCGTCACCGTCACGAACCGGTATGCGACCGTCGATCTCAAGATGAAGCGTGAGGCGATCGCGAAGGCAAAACCGATCGGGGATGACGGGCAGGTCCCAGCTTCGTGGCGTGCAGACGCATCAATCCTCGATTGGCTGGCGAAGCTGTAGACGGGACCACGGCGGTAATGTGGAGTGAAGTGTACAGAGATCCGCCGAGAAAGCTGGTAAATTTACCTCGCGCCACATTACGAACGTCTCACCATAAGTCAATCGCCAAGACGGTGTAGCCGCACAGCTCGTTCAGGACGCGACGGCTCGAACGATCCAGTAAGGAGGCGTTGATCTCGTCGAAGAGGTCCTGCGCGCGGATGAAGCGCCCGCGGTGGCCGTTGACCAGCGCCTTGTGCAAGATCCCCGTCGCCAGGCCCGTCTTCCCGACGCCAGGCGGCCCGATGAAGACGAGGTTGAAGCCGGTGGCGATGAAGTCCAGCCCGGCCAGTAGCCGGATGACGGGGGCGGAAACGGCCGGCTGGAGGTCAAACGGGAACGTCTCGATCGTCCACAGCTCGGGGATGCGGGCGTGGTCGATGCGGTACTCCAGGCTCTTCTCCCGCTTGTAGGCGTACTCCTCGCGCAACAGCTCGGCGAGGAAGGCGTCGTACGCGGGCTTGTCGCGGACGGCGCGGTCGAGGGCGCGCGCGAGGACTTCTCGCGTTCGGTGCATCTTGAGGCTGATGAGGAGCTGGTCAAGGTCGTCGTTCATGGTTCATCCTTTGGAATTGGGAAGCGGAAGACGTCAGCGCCGACACGCTGGAGCACAAGTCGGTCGATCTGGCCGAGGTCGTAGGCCCGGTGCTCGACGGCATCGGCGAGGACAGCCCGAAGAACGGGCGTCGGGTAGTCGAGGAACAAGGTGTGCAACCGGCGTACCGCGCGCTGTGCCTGTCCATGGTACTTCGTCCGCAACAGCGCGATCATCGCGATGAATTCGGGACCGGCTGCGACGAGGGTGACTTCTTCCGGGCTCGTCGGTGCCGGCGCGCGCGAGGCCCCCGCTTCTCGTCGATGCTCCGGCAGCGTGGACGTCTTGCTTCCACCGGGCTCGAACGCCGCGTGCTCGGCGACGAGCTTGTGGCGATGGAAGAGGCGAACGTGCCGGATCGTCTCGTGCACCTCGACGTTCAGCCCGATCAGCGCGGCCGGAGCCGAGTACCGGTTGGTGTGCAGGCACACGTAGCGTGCGACGTCTACGCGGCGCTCCTCCACGTTCACGACCTCAGGGATCCAGCGCGGCAGCGGCTTCAGGTGGGGGCGTTCCGCCGCGAACAGGGTGATCGGCGCGGCATGCAGATCGGCCCGGTGCTTCGCGTTCTTCTGCTCGCACCACGCCAGGAGTTGGGCGTTGTAGTCGGCGAGATCGATGAACACGCGCTTCACTTCGAAGTTGCTCTCGATCGTCCAGAACTGCCGCTCGACGTGCGCGCTCCGGTTGGGATCGCCCGGCACGCGCGTGACGAACGTCATCCCGAAGCGCTCGCCGAACGCCACCATCTCCGGCGCCATCACCGCATTCTTGCCCGTGCCATGTGCGACGACGACGTTGGAATTGTCGACCATGCATGTCTTCGTCGCCCCGCCGAAGAATCGGATGGCGTCGGTGAGGAAGGTCTTGCAATGAAACAGGGTGAACGCCGGGTACGCCTGCGCGTAGATCATCCGCGAGTGTGGCAGGACGACGGACGCGACCTGGATGAGGCGCTCGGCACCGCCGATCTCCACCCGGTGCGGCGATGTGTCGTGCTGCATCTCGACACCCGGGTCGAAGTGGTATTTCCCCGCCGGGACCTTCTCGACGACCCCGATTTTCTGCTCCCGGCAGAACGTCGTGAGGGTCGTGTAGGCCACGGTGACGCCGGCCTTCTCAAGCTCCTCGTGGACGCGCACGAGGTTGCCCTTGCAGCCGAGGTGCAGGTCCCGGACGCGCTCGATGTGCTCGGCGAGCTGCGAGGTGCGCTTCATCGACGGCCGCTCGGAATCGCCGGACCTGATCACGTCTCGGACGGTGTTGGGCGAGGCGTTCAGCGCCTTCGCGATGCCCCGCACACTGCCGCAGTGCTTGTGCATCTCCAGGATCGCGATGCGTTTTTCACGTGGCGTCACGGACACCCTCCTTCGCGATGAGCGTCTTTACGGCGTCGAACGCCAGCCTGGCCTCTTCCCAGGCTGCGACGAACTGCGGGCGGTGTTCCTCCCGAAGGCGCACGTACGCGCCATCGCGCAGGCCCTTGCGTGCGCGTCCACAGACCCCGGCGATGGCCTCGACGTCGCGCACGGCGGTGAGGTCAGCGTCGTCCTTCGGGTCCCTGTGCTTGAGGGCGTCGTCGACCTTCAGATAAAGCAGGGGTTGCTCCGCGATCTTCTGGCGGACGTCATCATTCGCCGCTTTCCACGCCGTGTACAGGCAGAGGAGCTGGCGCTGTGTTGGCCTTACGGTGCGCAGCCCCTCGACCAGCTTCGCGCAATGGGCTGCGTTGCCTCGGGACAACGGCACCAGAAACTTCTCCGCGGAGCTGGCCCCGATCCGGGCCGCGCGCACCGCATCCTGCGCGACTTCCGGCAGGATCCGAACCAGCGCCAGCCGCCGCGACACCCACGCCGTCGACTTCGCCAGCGCGATCGCCACCTCGACCTGCGATTTGCCGCAGTCCAGCAGCGTCGTCACCAGCCAGCCCTCTTCCAGCGCGCTGCGCGGGGCACCGTGGTCGAGCCGATGTCGGAGGACGAGCGCGTCGGCCTCGCCCATGTCCAGCACCGTCGCGAGGACCGTGTCGCGCGCGAGCCGCTTGAGCGCCTCAACCCGGCCGTAGCCCTCGATCAGTACGTACCTGTCGGCATCTCCTGCGATGACCAGGACGGGGACCTGCTGACCTTCTCGAGCGAGGGCCTGCTCGAGGCGGGCGCGGCGAACCGGGTCGGCGATGCGGAGGCTGGCGTAGCGGGGGTCGAGCCAGGCGAGTTCGAGGGTGGGCATGCGCCAGAGCTTCCGGCCGGAGGCGCCCCCGGGTCCATCGCATCTCGCGGCGGTCGATGGTGGAGTCGGACGAATTCGTTGGTGATTTCCAGCTCTTGCGTCAGGAACGCATCTCGCGTGCCCGGAACAAGGACTCGGGCCAATTCCTCAATGCTTACCGCTACTTCGGTCGGCATCAAATCTCGCAGCACGTCGCGGCGCACTTTGCCGTCCGCGTCGACGAGCCGAGCGCGCAGGCGCTTCTCCAGCGTGGATGCCTGCGTCGCGGCGCGACGCACGGCGCAGGACCGGCGATGCTGCTCGCGCTGGCAGGCGGCATCGCCGCAGGTGCGCTGGCGCGCCCCCAGGCGCGGGTGGGGGCGGAACCAGGTTCCGCAGACCGAGCAGGGTTTCTTCTTCACGGGCTCCTCGCGGAGCCGGTGTCGCCGGTTCAGGTCACGGGTGGTGGATCAG
>CAIMSU010000137.1 GCA_903844155.1 uncultured Pseudomonadota bacterium
ACACCCGCCCATCGATGCTCCAATACCCGACGATCTGCCACTGGAACTGCGGGGTGACGTTGTCGCCGTGGGTGTGGAAGCTGATCGCCTCCACGTGGGGTCCAAGGTCGGTGCCGTCGACGACATCGATGTCGATGTAGCGCGGTGTCGCGACGAGGCCGTTGGTCTGGGCGAAGTACTTGAACAAAAACGGGATCACGCGGACTTTGCCGGTTCCCTGGGTGAGCTGGAGGGCCATTGTGCGGTTCTCGGGGTGGAGCGTCGTCGGCGAGATGCCGGAGACACCAAGGTCGTACCCCCCTCCCCCCTTGGGCGTTTGTCAAGGGTTTTCGTAAGTTTTTTCGCCGCGTCGCCATCGCCACTACTCGCGGCTCCCAAAGCTCACCCCGCATCCAACTCCCAAACCGCCGTATGGTTCGCCAGGTACACCCGCCGCGCGTCCCGGAGCAGCAGGCGGTCCAGCTGGGCCGCGGGCGCCTTGAACTGCTGCTCGAACGTGCCCTCCTCCAGGAAGAAGTACGCCTTCCGCACCGTCGGCAGGTCGCCGACCACGAGCCATCGAACGCCCTCGCGGCCGAGCGCGTGCAGGGCGTCGTCGCCGTGCAACGCGAGCCAGTAGCGTGTGGGAACGTGGTCTTCGACGGACCCGAGGACGTACGGCTCGTCCACGTAGTAGCCGCCCCAATTGCCCAGGAGCGCCACCTTCTCGCCCGCGGGGATCCACGTCCGGGCGTAGCGCAACGCCGGCCACATCGGCAGCGCGCGCCCGAGGTAGGTGTCGGCGTCCTCCCGGCCGGTCGCCACTGCGGCCTCGCTCGCCGCGCGCGTCCACGCCGGCGCGAGGTTCGCGGGGAGCGAGGCGACAAAGAGCACGACCCAGGCGAACCGCGGCAACCGCGCCGTCCCCAGCAGCATCGCCCCGATCCCGAGCACGGGGAGCAGATACCGCAGGATCTGCGCGCCCATCGCCCAGCCGACGACCCCGACGAGCCCCACCGCCGCGAGTCGGCGCGCCACGCTGGACGCGCGCAGCGGAATCGCAAGCAGCCCAACCCACAGCAACGAGAGCCGGCCGTAGTAGACCATCGTCTCCGGCTCCGCCCGAAAGAGCAGGTTGAACGGCAGCAGCACCGCGTCGATCCACCCGTGCCCGAGCCCGTACTTCTGCGGGTAGACGAACACGAAATCCATGCCCGGCACCGGCGCCCACCCCGCGAACGGAAACAGCGGGTGGACGCCTGCGAGCGCGTTGCGAATCCACCAGGGCGAAATGGGCAGCGCCGCGATGCCGACCGCGACAAGCAGGCGACGAAGCTGGGTTCGCGGAGGGTCCGGGCAGTCGGCAGTGGGGTGGAACGCCTCCCAGCCAGCGACGGCGAAGAGCGCGGCGCAGACCGGCGCGGCGTTGTACTTCGCCGCGAACGCGAAGCCGGCGTGCAGCCCGAGCAGGCGCCAGCGCCGGGCAAGCAGCGCGTCGGCGGCGCAAACAAGCCAGAGCGCCACGGGCAGATCGTTGTAGGCGAGGCCGGCCTCCCGCACGACGGACCACGAGCCGGCCAGGGCGAGGACGGCGACGATCGGGTCGCCCGAGCGTGCGCGTACAAGGTCGGCGACGGTCTTGAAGAGTACGCCGACAACGCCGAGATGCCAGAGGCGACACGCCGCCTCGCCCGCGCCACCGTTCACCGCGCTGCCCCCGCCCAGCCACCACGTCCCGACCGCGACGAGCTGCAGGGGCAGCGGTCGGCCGGCTTCGGGGAGGAGGATGCCGACGGGGACGGTGCCGTCGCGGGCGAGCAGGTGCGGGATGGCGAGGAGGTAGGAGAGCTCGTCGGTGTCAGTCGCGGGGGCGAGGGCATCGGCGAGGGCGGGCAGGAGTAGGGCGGCGACGAGGAGCCAGACCCAGCTCGGCAGGGCCGGATCCGTCGCCCCACCCGGCCGGACGGCGGCGCGCAGACGGGCGAGGAACCCGGGTGCCAGCAGCGCGCTCAGCAGCGCGGTGACGAGGACGGTGCAGGCGGCCGGTCCCGTGCAGATGCCGGCGAGGAGCAGCGGGAGCAGGGCCAGTGCGTGCACGCCGACGCCGACCATGAGCGCGTTCCCGAGGGCCCCGGGCCGGTCGAGGACGGCGGGGGCGTGGCGATGCAGGACCGCGCCGCCGACCGTGGTCTGTGCGAGGAGGACCGCGCCGGCGACGAGGGCACCGCGCCCCGCCAGGATCGCCGCCGACGACGCGATCACCGGGTCGAGCCACAGCCCCACCGCGCCGATGACCACCGCCACCGCCGACCATGTCGCCCGCCCGACGGCGGTCATGCCCGCGTCCTCATGGGTCGGTCGCCTCGATGGTCTCGGCGATGCACCGGGCCTTTCCAGCCCGCTTGGCGATGTACATCTGCGAGTCGGCGTGGCGGAGCAGGACGTCGAACCGTCCGCCCGCGCCCCTGACCGTCAACGCACCCATGCTGAACGTGACCGGCCAGCCGCCCCGTGCCATCGCCCGGTCCAACCCGGCCTGGACGCGACCCGCCACGTCGACCGCCTCGGCACTGCCCATCCCCGGCAGCAACAACGCGAACTCGTCGCCGCCCAGCCTGGCCGCGTAGTCCCGGTTGCGCGTGGACGTCTGGATCTCGCGGGCGATCTGCACCAGCAGCGCGTCCCCGGCGGTGTGGCCGTGAGTGTCGTTCACCGCCTTGAACCCCTCGACGTCCAGGTAGATCATGGTGACGAGCGTGTTGCGGTCGAGCTCGGCCTGCGCGACGCTCTGGAACGACCGCCGGTTCGGCAGCCCGGTGAGCGGATCGGTGCCGGCCAGCCGCCTGGCCTCATCGAGCGACGCCCGCAGCGAGCGCAGCAGGAAGATGACGATGAGGACGAAGCTGAAGTGGATCGCGGCGTTCCACACCAGGAACCACGGCCGTTGCAGGTCGAAGAGCCCATCGTACGCGTCCGCCTCCGTCCAGGCCGTGGTCATGAGCACGGCGACGAGCACGCCGAGCAGGCCGTTGCCGTACCACGCGGCGATCCCCGCGGGGATCACGTAGAACACGGACAGCGAGAGCCCAGGCGCGATGGCCTTGTCGATGATGTCGAGGCAAACGGCAAACACGACGCCCTGCAGGACGAGCAACGAGTGCCGCACAACGGGCTGCTTGACGTTCACCGCCGGGATGATGCCACACCGCGCAAAAGCGCGGGGAACTACTGCTGCGGCGGGTCGTCCCAGGCCGGCGCGACGGGCGGGACGATGGGCTTGGACGAGGCACCCGTCGGCGCGGTGGCTGGGGCGAGCTGGCCCGGCTCGGGGAACGCCTTGGCTGCCTGCGCGCTGGCAGCCTCCACGCGCTCATCCACCGCGCGGATGCGCTCCTCGACGCGATCGTGCGAACCATGCCCCTCCAACTCCACCAGCAAGAGTCCAAAGTCATACTCGGTCTGGCGGGCGCCATCTGCGTCCACCTGCATCGCGGCGCGCTCCAGCCGCGGCTCCCACCGCTCGGTGTAGACCTGCTCAGCGAGCTTGCGCGCGGCATCCCGTTGGCCCCGCTTGACCGGCGAGTCCAGCTTCGTCGCCGGGTCCGGCTGGCCCGCCTTCCACAGCGCCTTCACCTCGCCGAGCCCCTTTTCCACCAGCTCGCCCTCCTCTTTCCAACCGTGGAGCTCCGGCGCGATCGGCACCGGCTTCGGCTTGGCGCACCCGCCGAGGAGCAGCGAAAAGACGAGGACGGTCATGGGGCTTTGGCCGGCACCTTCGGGACCCCGGGCTTGGGCGGTTGGCTCGGATCGGCGGGCGTCGCAACGGGCGTCGGCGTGCCCGGGTGCGGCGGTTCGCCCGCCGGGGCGCCGGCAGGTTGGGTGAACGGCGGAGGCGTCGGCAGACCGGGGGTCGCTGACGGCGTCGGCGCGTTTGGGACGGCAGCGCCTGGCGCAGCGGCCTCCGCGAGCCCGAACCAGTCGACGTCGACCGCACCCGTCGCATCGGCGAAGCGCAGGCACACCCGCCCGGTGGCGCTGTCGGCCGGGGCGGTGACCTCGGCGCCAAACGGGCCAAGCCGTGCTGCGCCGTCGGGCCCCAGGGTGGCAGCCTTCCAGACGCGCAGCGGCAGTGCCGTCGCGGCGGACCCAAGCTTGCCCGTTGCATCACCAGGACGGAACTCGGCGACAAGGCCGGTGGTGGCGGTCGCGTCGGCGTTGACGGCCCGGACGCGCGCGTAGCCCTGCGCCCAGAGCGGCGCGCCCGGGACGACGGAAAAGGCCTGGGAGCACACCATGGCATCGCCGGGGGTGGTCACCTCCAGCGTCAAGCCGCTCGCGCGCGTGCCGGCGATGGGGCCAGCCGTGGCCGACACGCCCGTCGCGTTGGTGGGCAGGAAGAAATCAGCCCCCGTGGGCGCGCCGGAGCCGCCGCCCGGCGAGTCCAGATCCACGCGCACGGTCGGTGGCGGAAACACCGTCGGCGTAGCGGGCTGGCCCGCCCCAACGCCGGCGGGAAGCGCCTCAACGAGGAGGCCGTCGACGGTGAGCGAATCGATCTCGGCCCTTCCCGTGGAACCGGCGAACGCCACGCAGATGGCGCCCCGGGTCGCTCCGGACGGCAACGCGCCCTTGCCGTCGACATTCCCGAACGCGCCCGGCTCACGCACCGTTTGGAGCACCACTGCGGCGCCGTCCGAGCCGGGGACCGGGCTGCCATCGTCGTCGTAGGCGCGGAGGGTGAGCTGCAGCCCGTCCCTCGCACCGGAGCCGTGCATCACGGCGGCGACCTTCATGCGCGCGCTCACGGTGATCGATGGCCCCATCGGCGCCGGCAGGGTGCAGGCAGCGTCGTCGCTCGCGGAGGTCGCCGTGAGCGTGACGCCCTTCGACCCATCGGAGAGCGTTCCGGCGACGGCGGTGCCGGCGCCGGCATCCGGCAGGCTGAAATTGAAGTCGGTCGGCGCGCCGTTGTGGCCAGCGGCATCATCCAGGGCGTAGGTGCGCCTGGGCGCAGGCGTCTGTGCGACGGCGAGCGGATTCGGCGTGACCGCGGCGGATGGAACCACCACCGGGACGGTCTCCGGCGTGGGGGGCGCGCCCGCGGTCAGGCCTGCACAGGCCGGGAGGACGCCGACCAGCGCGTAGAGGGGGATGACCAGTGAAGGGCGCATCATCGCTCCGTCCACCGGCGCCACGCTTCGATCTCCTGGTCGGGCGTTCGACCCTCGCGGTACGAGAACCCCGCGATCTTCTCAAGGCCGGCGCGGGCGTGCTGGACGACGTCCGTGTCCTTGTCGCCAAGCGCGGTCACCAGGTAGCGGGCGCCATCCTTGCCACACGCCGCCTCGGCATCCACGATCTTCTGCCGGAACGAGGTGCCTTTGTAGACACCGTCCGCGTCTGCCAGCGCGTGGTCGAGGTCCGAGAGCGCCGAGGGGTCCTTGAGCTGGATCAGCGCGTCCAGCGCGGCGTCGTGGACGAGGAGCGCGGGGTCGTAGAGCCCCTTCACGACCTTGCCGGTCAGCGCCTTGTCACCCCGGTCGCCGAGCGCCTCCATCACGCCCGAGCGGATCATCGCGTCCTTGGAGTCTGCGAGGGCGACGAGCTCGGCGCGGGCTTCGTCGCTGGGGTTGGGGCCGAGCGAGCGGATGAGCACCCAGCGCTGCTGAGGGTCGAGGTCGGCCGCCTTGAGGCGGGATTCGACCTCGGTCGTCGCCTCGGGCAGCATCAGCCGGCGGTAGGCGGCCTCGCGGACGGCGGCGTCCAGTGTGGTGTCGGCGGCCGTAGCGGCGTCGGCCTTCACGTCGGCGAAGGACGAGGGCACGCCGACCGTGAGAGCGTAGAGGAGGACCGGGGAGATCATCGCGTCACCTGCAGCTTGAGGACCGTCTTGCCAACGCCGATGGTGTCGCCGCTGCGGAGGCGACCTATCGGGCTGCGCTTGCCGTTGTGGTAGGTGCCGTTCGTGCTCCCGAGGTCGCGGAGGAAGATCATCTCTCGCCCGAAAACCTCGATCACCGAGTGGCGCCGCGAAACCTCGCCGTCCGAGAGCGGCACCTCGCCGACCTTGCGGCCGATGTGGACGTTCCCGCGCGTGAGCCGGAACACCTTGCCGGTGTCCTGCCCGGCGATGACCTCCAGCACCGCGTTCAACCCGGGCGGAAGGCGCAATTCCTGTCCGATGACGTCTGCCGGGCCGCGGGTGCGGTCAGCGCTCCCGCCAAGCTCGACGAGCTCCTCGTCCAGCAGCCACGCGAGGTTCGCCTCGCTCGACCGGCTCGGCTCAGCGAGGATCGCGGCGGCCTCCGCCTCGTCGCTCACGGTCGAGCCCTCAAGGCCATCGCCCGCGAACAGGATCAGCCGCGTCGACCCGAGCGCGATCTCGTTGCCCGGCTTGAGCACGTGCTCCCGGACGAGGCGCCCGTCCACCGTCGTGCCGTTCGTGCTCCCGAGGTCCTGCAGCACAAAATCGCCGTTCCGGTAGATGATCTGGCAGTGCTTCCCGGAAACAAGCGCGTCGTCCAGCAGCAGGTTGGAGTCCCGCCGGCCGATGACCAGCGTCTCCTTGGGCTTGAGCGGGATGTTCAGCCCGAGCCGGCTCCCCGACACCACGCGCAGAAAAGTGGCCGACATGGGCCGGCCTAAGCCGTGTTGCGGGCGGCACCCGCGGCCCGCTGCGCGCTCGCGGATCCGCGGTAGAACTGGTGGTAGCGGCCGGGAAGCTCGCGCCCGAGCACCTCAGCGGCGTACATGCCGGCGGAGGCGAGTCGGTCCAGATCCACGCCCGTCGCCACGCCCATCGCCTCGAACATCTGCACCAGGTCCTCGCTCGCGAGGTTTCCGGCCGCACCCGGCGCGTAGGGACAGCCGCCGAGGCCGCCGACGGACGCGTCAAACGTCGTCACGCCGCAGCGCAGGGCCGCCAGCGCGTTGGCGAGGGCCGTGCCGCGTGTGTCGTGGAAGTGGACCGCGATCTGGTCGATGCGCACGCCGTGACCGAGCAGAAGCGCGATCATCGCCTCGACCTGCACCGGGTTCGCCATCCCGACGGTGTCGCCAAGCACCAGCTCATCGCACCCCGCGGCCAGCAAGCGTTCCGCGAGCGCCAGCGTGGCCTCCGGCGCGACAGCCCCCTCGTACGGGCACCCGAACACCGTGGAGATGTACGACCGCACGCGCAGGCCCTCGTCCTTGGCGACCGGGATGAGCTCCTCCAACCCGGCGAGGCTCTCGCGGACGGTGCGGTTCAGGTTCTTCTTGTTGTGGGTCTCACTCGCGGAGAGCACCGTTCCAACGCCCCGCATCCGGGCTTCCAACGCCCGCTCCAGCCCGACGGGGTTGGGCACCAGCCCCCAGTAGTTGACCGTTCCGCCACCCGGCAACTGCACGACCGGCAGCATCGCCACCAGCTCCGCCGCGTCCGAGAGCTGCGGGATCCAGCGCGGCCGGACAAAACTCGTCACCTCGATGTCCCGCAGGCCCGTAGCCGCAAGCCGGGCGATCAACTCGGCTTTTTGCGCCGTCGGCAGCACCGCTGACTCGTTCTGCAGCCCGTCGCGCGGCGACACCTCGTACACCCGCACCGCGCGCGGGGTGACGGGGCTTTGGGCGATGGTTCCATCGGGACGCATTGATAAAGCATAACGTGGATCGCGGTGGTCCCGCTTGGCGCACGGCCCGCCCTACGTCAACGCCCGATCTGAAGGGCAGAAAAAGGCCCGCTCGACGCTGCGGTCCGGGTCGTCGAGCACGCGCGTGGGCCCAGGAGTGAATCCGGCGGAGAGGTAGAGCCGGTGGGCGTTCTGGAAGCGCACGTCGCTCCAGAGCTCGGTGCGGACAAAATCGCCCCAGCCATGCGCGGCGTGCAGGAGCGCTCGCGCCACGCCTGATCGACGGGCCGCCCGGGCGACGTAGAGGCGCTTGAACACCCGCGTCGGGCCGTGCGGAAGGACGGCCGCGGTCGCCTCGATCCGGGGGGGAAGATCGCGCTCCTCCTGGGACTCCACGATCCAGAAGGCACCCTCGGCGTACGTCCCGGCAACGTCGATGAGATCGTCCTCGAACGGCAGGTCAAAGGCGAGGCCGAACTCGTCGTAGATGGCGGCGATGTGCGCGGCGACGAGGGCGGAGTCGAAGGGGCCGGCTAGGCGCAGGGTCCAGACGGGTGGGAGGGCGACGTCGGGGAGCGTTGACGAGGGGGGCGGCATGGGGGCGGCGTAGCCTGCTGACGGTGGCGCTGTGGTTCACCACCGAGCGGCGCTCCCGTCCCAGGACGTCGACACGTTTGCCGACCAGGGAGCGCCGCTCGGTGGCTGGGAATTCACGCCATTGGTCGGCGAGGGGTGGGCCGACCATCGGGAGGCCGGAGGGGGGCCTTCCGCCCCCCTGAAAAAGAGGAGGTAGCGCCTCGCCGGAAGCGCGGTCCGGTGCCGGTAGCCGCCGTGAGCTTCATGATAACCTGGAGCCCATGTTGCCCGTCCTCTTCCCGGCGCTGCTGATTGGCTGCCTTCATCGCGCGCCTGCGCCCGTCGCCACGGCATCGCCGGGCCTGGCGCCCGCATCGCCGACAGCCGTCGCGCCCGCGTCGCCCGCCCCCACGCCCGACCCCTGCTCAGCTACTCTGGACCACGGCGCCGACCTCTACAACGCCGGCAAGGCCGACCCCGCCGTGAAGGTCTGGACCGAGGGCTACGCGAAATGCGGCGCTGGCCACAGCTTTCTCGCGCACGAAGGTGTCGCGGCCGCCAAGGCCCAGCATTTTGACGACGCGGCAAAGCTGGCGATGCAAGAGCTCTCGGAGCCGGGGCCCGACCCCCTGGCGTTGAAGCTGCTGGTGGCGCTGCGTGGGAGCGTCTCGCCTGAGATCATCGTGGCCGAGCAGGGAATGGGGCGGAGCGCGGCCGCGCCGATCATGACGCCGGACGTTGGCGGGGAGTACGCCTGGATCCGCTACCTGACCTGCGGCGGCAAGGAATCGGCGCTGAAGCAGTCGCTGGTGAGCGGGCCCGCGGGCATGCTCGACGAGATGCAGTTCGTGTGCCCGGGCCAGACCACGCCGCAAACGCTGTACTTCGACTTTTCAGCGGATCCGACCGAAAAGGCCCTGGAGCAGGAGATGAACGCCGTGGAGGCAGGCGCGGGATCGGGGACCCCTTCGCCCGACGCCCCTCCGCCCGCGAGCCCGCCTGCGACCACACCACCCACGCCCGCGCCGAAGTAGGCGGGATCCATGTGGCTCTTCACCCTCTCGCTGCTCTACGCCGCGGACACGAACGCCGGGGACCTATGGGCCTCGCGCACCGAGAACGGCGCCGTGCGGCTGCGCGAGGCCTCGGACGCGCTCGCCACCACCGCGAACGCCGTCGCCGGCGCCGGCCGCATGGAAGAGCTCGCCGTGCTGCACACCAACGCGGACGATGTGGTGCGCGTTGCGGGCCAGCTCGCTGTCTGGGCCGACCAGGCACCGTCGATCGTCAAGCAGGCCCCTCCCACGCCTGCGATTGCGCCGACGGGACCGCCGCCCCGCGCTGCGACGCCCGCGAAGCACGCGCCGAAGCCGCCGGCCCACGCACGGGGGCATGGAGGTTGAGCGGGCCGCGCCCCGCGCTACCTGAACGTCCCGTCCTGCGCGACCTTCGGCCCAAGCTCCGGAAAATCCGCCGCCGTCAGCATCCGCACCAGATCCGCGGCCTGGTTCTGCGGGTCGAGCGCCGGGCGACCGCGCCCCTCCTGCACCGTGCCGATGATGCGCCCGCCTACGAACCGCCCGTCATCCCCGAGGCCGACTTCGAGGATCTCGCCGACCCCCTGCGGCCCACTCAAATTGAACCGCCCATACGTCGCGAAGTTGCCCATCGAGTACTCGATCAGGCGGCCCTTGTAGACCTCCATCCCGCGGATCACGTGCGGGCCGTGCCCGAGGACGAGGTCGGCGCCGGCGTCGATGACGGCGTGCGTGAATGTGCGGAGATCGCCGCGATCTTCGCCGTAGAACATCTCGTGGCCGACGGGGACGTGCTGCGCGCCGGAGCCCTCGGCACCGCCGTGAAAGCTGACGATGACGATGTCGTCCTTCGCGACGAGCGTTTTTACGAGTGCGACGGCGCCCGCGGTGTCGTTCAGGTAGTTGCAGGCCATGTTGGTGTGGAAGCCGATCTCGGCGATCTTCTTACCATTCACCGTCCACTCGGCGGAGGAGCCGGGTCGGCCGCTGGTGAGGATCCCTTGCGCGGCGAGCGTCGCTTCGGTCTGTTGGCGGCAGACCTCGCCAAAATCGCCGTTGTGGTTGTTCGCGGTGTTCAGCAGGTCAAAGCCCGCGGCTTTGTAGAGCGGGCCGTAGCGGGTGGGCGAGCGGAAGGCGTAGCAGGAGCCGGGCGCGGCGTCGGGCTTGCACTTCGTGGACGGCGTCTCGTCGTCGCAAAGCGGGCCTTCGAGGTTGCCAAACGTGATGTCGGCGTCCTGGAGCGTGCTGCGGACGGTGTCGAAGGTGCCGACGGCGTCGTCGGGCGAGAGGGCGCCGGCGGGGAAGGCGGAGCCGATCATCATGTCGCCGACGGCGCGGATGCGGATGGTGGGCTTGTCTCCGGGGAGCGTCGCGGGGGCGCTGGCGCGCGCGGTGGTGGCTGCGGATGCGTTGGCGAGCTGCGTGCGGGCGCTCGCGAGGTCCTTCTGGACGGTCTCGTAGGTGGGGTTGCGGGCGGCGAGGGGCTCCCAGGTCGCGACGACGTCCTTCCAGTCGTTCTTCGTCCAATACGCCCAGCCAAGCTGCCAGCGACAGGCGTCGTCTGCGGGGAGCTTTTGGAGGCAGGTGGTGAACGCGGTGATTGCGGTCGGGGCGTCCTTGGCTTTGAGCGCCGCCAGGCCGGCGTCGTAGTCGGGGCCAGAGGAGACAGGGCCGGGCGAGGCGGCGAGGACGGCGGGCGGGAGCAGCACGCACAGGGCGACGAGCAGTGCACCCGCGAAGGGGCGAAGCGGCGTTCCATGCGGGATCTGGATCGGCGTCGGGCAGCGTATGAAAACGGACGATGTCAGCTTTTCGCACATTCCGATGTGCGAAAAGTGACGTCGTCCGTTTTCGTATGCTGACCGCTGGGAGCGAGCCGCCCAAAGGACGCGGAAGATCCCGTGGGGATGCGGATCCTGGCCGGTATCTGGCATCATGGCAAGGACCCGGGAGGGAGTGTGAAACGTCCCTTGGAGCGGACGCCGGCGGACCAGGCGGCGTGGCCAACAGCCTGGGAAAAGCTGGCGAAGACGGGGCAAGCGCCAGGTTGGGCGAGCAGTTCGGGGTGCCACTCGACGCCGAGCACGATGCCACCGAGGACCGCGATGGCCTCGACCACCCCGTCGGGCGCGCGGGCGACGATCGTGGCGGTGCCGGGGTTTGCGGGGTCGAGGGCCTGGTGGTGCGTGGAGTTCACGCCCATGCCGGAGCGGCGAGTGCCAGAGGTTTCGGCCGGGTCCTGCGCGCCGCCCAGCCACTCCCAGCCGGGCTCGCAGACGAGGCCGTGGGCGGGGAGCGCGGGGTCCGTGGCCTGCTCGTGGTTCAGCCCGACGATGCCGCGACTCTCCGCGTCTGCCGTGAGATCCTGGATGAGCCGACCGCCGAGGGCGACGCCGATGGCCTGCATGCCGCCGCACAGTCCGAGCGTGGGGACGCGCCTGCGGACGC
Source organism: uncultured Pseudomonadota bacterium (assembly GCA_903844155.1). Lineage (GTDB taxonomy): Bacteria > Myxococcota_A > UBA796 > UBA796 > SXON01 > CAIUMM01. The sequence continues at coordinate 11,651 of CAIMSU010000137.1, forward strand.
ACTCCTTGACCAGGGCGAGCTCCAGCCCGGTGCGCGCCTCGTCGTAGCGGCCGAGGCCGATGGCAGCGGGCTGGCCGTAGTGCGAGGGGTGGATGTCGAACGCGCCGCCAGTGATGACGACACCGCCGACCACGGCGAGGATCTGCTCGATCTGGGCGCCGCCGGGCGGGAGCAGGACGGGGGTCAGGCCGACCGCGCGGAGGTGGTCGACGATCACCTCGTTGACGTAGACTTCGGGGCGACCGGGGCGGATATTGGCCCCGTAGCCGGGCGGACCCATGCGGCGGCCGCAGGTGACGGCGACGAGCATTTTCAGGCCCCCGTGAGATGTTCGGCGGCGAACACAGACAAGGCGAAGTCGACGCCTTCGTCGGTGACGTCGAGGTGGGTGACGAGGCGGATGCGATCCCAGCCGAGGGCGAGGCAGCGGACGCCGCGGGCTTCGAGGCGCCTGGCGAGATCGGGGGCGTTGGGGCTGCGGAAGTAGACCATGTTGGACTGCGGCATGTTCTCGACTGCCCAGCCCTGGTCGCGCAACTTGCCCCAGAGCCTGAGGGCGCGCGTGAAATCGCTGCGGAGCAACGGGAGGTGGTGGTCCAACGCGTAGTCGCAGGCGGCCGCGAGGATGCCGACCTGGCGCATGCCGCCGCCGAGCATCTTCCGGAAGCGGCGGGCGCGACCCATGAGCCGGGTCGGGCCGAGGAGCATGCTGCCGACGGGCGCGCCCAGGCCCTTGGAGAAGCAGACGCTGACGGTGTCGAAGGGGAGGGCGTGGGTGAGCAGTCTCGCGGGCAGCTCCGCTTCCGGCCGAAGTGACAGATTGTAGGGGTTGGCGGGAGTCGGCTCGGAGGCGAAGTCACTCCCGGAGTACCAGCCGCTGGCCGCGTTCCAGATCCTCGCCCCATCCAAATGGCAGCTCAACCCAGCCTCGCGCGCCACCGTACAGAGCCTCGCGACGGACTCCGCCGGAATGACCGTTCCCCCGCCGCGATTCGCCGTGTTCTCCACGCAGAACAGCCGCGCGGGGGCGTGGTGGACGTTCGGCGGGCGGACGGCGTCGCGGACGACCTCAGGTTGGAGTACGCCGCGCTCGCCCTGGAGCAGGCGGATCGTGACACCCGAGATCACCGCGGCGGCCCCCGCTTCGTAGTGAAAAGGGTGGGCGTCGGCTTCGAGGAGGATCTCGTCGCCGGGCTCGGTCTGGACGCGGATGGCGATCTGGTTCGCCATCGTGCCCGTCGGCACAAAAAGACCCTCGTCCTTGCCGAACATTTTCGCGACCCGAGCCTCCAGCGCGTTGACAGTCGGGTCCTCCCCAAAAACGTCGTCGCCGACCTCGGCGTTGGCCATCGCGGCGCGCATGCCGGGCGTGGGCTTGGTGACGGTGTCACTGCGGAGGTCGACGATCATCGGGGTACAACCAGGGACGGGAGGTAGCAGGCGGGGATCGGCACGGAGAGCAGGTCGAGGACGGTCGCGCCGAGCTGGGTGATCGCGCCGGTGGGCGTCGGCGGCGGGGCGGGCGGGCCGGCGAGTGTCCACTCGCGCAGCGGGTCGACGAGGATGAGCGGGACCGGGTTGAGCGTGTGCGAGGTCTTGGGTCGGGCGCGACCGTCGACGACCTGGGGTTTTCCAGCCTTATCGAGCTCAAACATCAGATCGGCGTTCCCGTGGTCGGCGGTGACGAGCAGGATGGCGCTGGTCTTCGCGCAGGCATCCGCCAGCCGGCCCAGCGCGTGATCGACCGCCTCCATCGCCCCGACCGTGGCCGCAAAATCCCCGGTGTGCCCCACCATGTCCCCGTTCGCGAGGTTCAGCCGGATCGCGTCGAAATGGCTGAAAGTCCCGTCGGGATAGTCAGCCATTTTCCGGATGACCACGTCCACGATCTCGGCGGCCTTCATCGCCGGCTTCTGGTCAAAGGGCACGTTGTCGCTGGGGACTTCAACGTAGGTCTCCAACGTCTCGGAGAATTTGCCGGAGCGGTTGCCGTTGTAGAAGTACGTGACGTGGCCGAACTTCTGGGTCTCGGAGACGGCGAGGGTGCGCAGGCCCGCCTGGCACACCTGCTCGCCGACGGTCTCGTCGATGAGCGGCGGATCCACGAGGTAGCGGGCGGGGATCCTGAGATCGCCGTCGTACTGCATCATGCCGGCGTAGGTGACGACGGGGGCAGGCTCGCCGCTCGGGCCCGAGCGGTCAAACGGCACGCTGCCGGCGGAAAACGCGCGCGAAATCTCGATCGCCCGGTCGCCGCGAAAGTTGTAGAACACGACGGCGTCGCCCGACTGGATCAGCGGCGTTCCGACAGGGCTGGACGGGTCGCAGACGAAGGCGGGCAGGAGCTGGTCGTTGGTCTTCGGGTCCTCGGCGTACAGCGTGCGGATCGCCTCCGTCGCTGACGAAAACCGGCGGCCGACGCCCCAGACGTGGCAGTCCCAGCCGCGCTTGACCATCGCCCAATCGGCTTCGTAGCGGTCCATCGTGATCGTCATCCGACCGCCGCCCGAGGCGATGCGCGCGTCCACCCCTCGCCTGCTCATCGCCAGAAGCTCGGCCTCCAAGGGCTCGATCCACGTGAGCGCCGATCGCTCGCTCACGTCGCGCCCGTCTGTCAGCGCGTGCACGCGGATCCGCCTGACGCCGTCGTTCACGGCCCTGCGGATCAGCGCGCGCAAATGGTCGACGTGGCTGTGGACGTTGCCGTCGCTGACCAGGCCCAGGAAATGCGCCGTCGGACAGGCGACGACGTCCTTCCACGCCTTCGTCGCCCAGATCGCGCCGCTCTCGATCGCCGCGTCGACGAGCCTGGCGCCCTGCTCGATCACCCGCCCCGCGCCCATCGCGTTGTGCCCGACCTCGGAGTTGCCCATGTCGGCGTCCGACGGCAGGCCGACGGCGACACCGTGCGCCGTGAGCAGCGTGTGCGGATTCTCCGCCATCAACCGGTCGAGGACGGGCGTGCGCGCCATGAACACCGCGTCGGTCGCGTCGCGCCGGCCCCAGCCGACGCCGTCGAGGATGCAGAGGATGACGGGGCGACGGGCGGGGCGGGTAGGCACGGGCGGCGATCTATCGCGCCCTCGGCCCTCAACCGTCCGCGATCAGCCTCAGTGCCCCTCTTTCACCGCGTTCCGGTTCCAGGCCGGCACGTCCACCACGATGTCGCTGGACCCGTCCGGCACGCACTGGCAAGCGAGCCGTGAGGTGGACCGCACGGCAGGAGCGCCGTCGATCATGTCCTCTTCCTCTTCGCTTGCTTCGCCGCAGCTTTTTCCGCCCGCCGTGACGTAGACATGGCAGGTCGAGCACGCGAGGACCCCGCCGCACGAGTGTTCGATCTCGACGCCCGCCGCGAGCGCCTGGCCGAGCACGCTGCCGACGAGCCCGTGGTCGCCGTTGGAGAGGTGCTCCGGGTCGACGAAGATGACGGTGTCACCCGGCGAATCGGGCCCGGGCGGGTGCCGGACCGTGATGGTGTAGGGCCGCGTCGGCCGGCGCGCCTCGCCCGCGGCGAGGTAGGGATTACGGCCGCGCATGGGCTTTTTCCGGATCCTGGGTGACGCGGGTGCCGTCGTTCGTCAACCCGAGCTCGGCGCCGACGGTGTCCGCGGAGCGACCGGAGAGGGCGAGGGTGAGGTCGCGCTCGATGCGCGCCTGCGCAAAGCCGGCGGAGACGGCGTCCAATTCGTGGGAGAGGTCGACGATGCGCTTGCGGTCGGCTGGGTCGGTCGAGGCGTGGAGCGCGCGCAGGGCCTCGGCGACCGCGACGATGGCGGCGTGGTCCTCATCCATGAGCATCGCGCGGTCTGCGGCGAGGGCCTTGTCGAGGGCGGCGAGGATGCCTTCGGCCTCGACCCGGGCTTCGATCAGCATGCGGTCCTCGACGTCCGTCTCGGCGTTGTCGATGCTCGCCTCCAGCATCGCCTCGATCTCGTCTTCCGTCAGCCCGTAGCTCGGTTTCACCTCGATCGTCGTCTCGACGCCCGTGAACTCCTCGCGCGCCGAGACGCGCAGGATCCCGTCCGCGTCCACGAGAAAATCCACCTTGATGCGCGGGATCCCGGCGGGGAGGCGCGGCAGGCCCTTGAGCGTGAACCGCCCGAGGGAGCGGTTGTCGCGCGCGAGCTCCCGGTCGCCCTGCAGGATGTGAAGATCAATGCCCGTTTGTCCGTCGGCGTGCGTCGTGAAGGTCTGGCTCGCGGAGATGGGGATGGGTGAGCAGCGCGGGATGAATTTCTCGACGATGCCGCCCATGACTTCGAGGCCCAGCGAGAGCGGGATCACGTCGAGCAGCAGCAGATCGTCGGAGAGCTGTGACGTGCCGGTGAGGATGTCGGCCTGCATCGCCGCGCCGATGGCGACGACCTCGTCCGGGTTGAGGTCGCTGAACGGCTCGCGGCCGAACAGCTCGGCCACGTGACGGCGCACGTAGGGCACGCGCGTGCTCCCGCCGACGAGCACGACGGCATCGATGTCTGCAGGGGTGAGGCCGGCGTCCGCGAGGGCCTGACGGCAGGCGGCGGTGGTGCGGGCAACGATGGGCGCGATGGCGGCCTCGAACGCCGCGCGGGTGACGGGCGCGCCTGCGATCGTGGCGACGTCGGAAGCCGAGAGCTCGCGCTTGGCAGCCTCAGCAGCGGCCAACACCGTGCGCGCCTCGGCGTCCGTGCGGGCGGCGAGGTCCGGGACGACGAGGGCGGCGAGCGCGCGGTCGAAGTCGTCACCGCCGAGGTGCGTGTCTCCGGCAGTCGCGAGGACCTGGAAGATGCCGTCGTTCAGATCGAGGATGGAAACGTCAAAAGTGCCGCCGCCAAGGTCGTAGACGGCAAAACGGCCGTCCTTGCGACGGTCGAGGCCGTAGGCGATCGCAGCGGCCGTGGGCTCGTTCAGGAGGCGCAGGACCTCAAGCCCGGCGAGGCGCGCGGCGTCTTTCGTCGCCTGGCGCTGCGCGTCGTCGAAGTAGGCGGGGACGGTGATGACGGCCCCACCGGGCTCGCCGAAAAGGCACTCGACCGCTCGGATCTTCAAGGTCTTGAGGACCTCGCTCGCGACCTCCACGGGGGTGACCGGCCCGCGCCCCTCACAGAGAAAGCGCACAAACCGCGGCTCCGCGTCGTCCATCCGGTAGCGGAAGATCCGCGCGTCCTCGCGGCAATCGGCGGGCGCGCGACCCATGAAGCGCTTGGTCGACGAGAAGGTGCGACCGGGGAACTGCGGGGCTTCGTCAAGCGCAACCCGGCCAACGACCGGCGGGTTCGGCCCCTCGTAGCGCACGACCGAGGGGAGGAGCGCGCTGCCGCCCTCGTCCAGCAAGCAGCGGGCCTTTCCGCTCATCACGACCGCCACGAGCGAGTTCGTGGTGCCGAGGTCGATGCCGATGTTCGCCATGGAGGGGATCCTTGAAAGCTGCCAGGGGGCCGCAAAGCTTACGCGCACGTAAGGGTTGCAGCTACCCCGAGCAAGCCCCGGCGGCGACTGACGGACCGGTTCGGTAGCGCGGCTCGCGCTCGGCCGCATGCCATCCGGCTGCCGCGCTACGTCGCCGAGTGCCGCCGCCCACACCCAGCCCCCCCCGCGTCCCGAAGGACGATCCGAAAGCGCCGCGGTCGGTGACGGGGGTGCTCGGGATGGTGATGGCGTGGAACACCATCCTCACCATGTACAGCGCCGGCGTGCTGGGCGTCTTCGTCGACATCTGGTTTGGCGCCGGCTTCGTACAGTACGTCTGGATGGCCCGGGCGGACACGCCCGTTGAGCCCCACCTTCCCTACCCCTGGCTGATCACCCTGGTGTTCGCGCTCCTGCCGATCCCGTTGATGCGCGCGAAGCACTGGCAGGTGGCGGGCTTCGCGTCCATCCCCTTCGCCGTGATGCCCTGGGTGCAGCTCTACTGGCTCTACGTCGCCGCGACCCCCACCACCTTTGAGTGATCTACCACAATTACGGAGAGAGCTCCTGGTACA
>CAIMSU010000138.1 GCA_903844155.1 uncultured Pseudomonadota bacterium
AGCTGCCTGCGGACACACACCAGACACCGAGGGCTGGCGGGAGCTGGCGAATGCTGGCGGTCGCGGCTGGCGGGTCTGAGCGCGTATCCGCGTCAAAGCATCGCTATTAATTGATCTGCCGAAAAGGCATGACAAGACGTCCGTCAGGGTGACGGAAGTCACCCGATGCCATCCACCGTCAAGCGCTTTTACAGGTCGGCGCCGTAGATCCGGTACGTCTTGTAGATCCGCGCGCCCATCTTCTCGAGCGCGCCGCGCATGCGATGGTTGTCCTCGAGGATCCAGGAGGCTTCCGCCCCTTTGACCCCGGCCGCCCGGCCGTTCTCCCACGTCTTCTTGTAGAGCGGGGCGCCGATGGCGAGGTGCTGCCATTCACGTCGTACGCCGAGGACGAAGACCCGGATCTGGTTGATCTTCTTCGGCATCGTCAGCCAGTACCACCAGCCGAAGGGGAAGATGCTGCCCTTCATGGGCTTGACCACCTGGTTGTAGTCCGGGAGCGTGAGCGAGAACGCGATGGGCGTGCCGTTGCGCTCGACGACGTAGCAGTAGCGCGGATCGATCATCGGCCGGAGGCCCTCGGCGACCTTCTGGAACTCCTCGTCCGTCAGCTTGACGAACCCCCAGTTGTCCGCCCAGGCGTCGTTGTAGATCTCCTTGGCCATCGCCACTTCGGCGGTGAAGTTCTTGGGGTCGAACGACCGGATCTTGATCTCCGGGTGCTTCTCCATGAACCGGTCCGCGAGCTTGGCGATGCGCTCGGGCGGCGGGCCATCGTTGGCGAGCCAGTAGGCGTAGAGGTCCTTTGTCTTCGTCAGCCCGAGGCGTTCGTACATCGCCGGGTAATAGGGCAGGTTGTACGTCATGAGGACGAGCGGGTCCTGATTGAAACCGTCGAGGCCCGTGCGGTCGTCGGCCACGAGCAAGCCGCACTCGTGGTTGGTGTTGAAGTTGAACGGGCCCATCATCCGGGCCATGCCCTGGCCGCGCAGCCAGTCGCGGGCGGCGTCGAGCAGCGCGCGCGCGACGGCCTCGTCGTCGACGAACTCAAAGAACCCGAAGAAGCCGACGTTCGCCTCGACCGACTGGTACCCCTTGTCGACCTGTGCGGAGATCGTGCCGACGGCCTTCCCGTCCTTCCACGCCATGAAACACTGGATGTTCGCGAGCTTGAAGTAGGGGTTCTTCGCGGGGTTGAGAAAGTCCTTGCGCTCGAACTTGAGCGGCGCCACCCAGTTCGGGTTCGAGCCGTACAGCTCGAACCACACGTTGATGAAGGTGCTGGCGTCGGCCGGGAGTCGAACCGGCTTGATCTCGATGGGCATGGCCTCTCCGAAGCGGGCGGAGACTACGCCGTTTTGTGTCGCTGTCAACGGGACCGCATGGCTGTCGACGGGCTTGTTTTCGGATAGTCCGAGCGCATGGTGCGTCCTGAAGCCTCCGAGCCCGAATCCGCGCAGGCGGGGACGAGCGCGGCGGCGGGCTGCATCTACCTTGTGGGTGCAAGTCCCATCCCGGTAGGCGCCGAAGCGCCGGGTAGCAGGCTGCCGGTCGAAG
>CAIMSU010000139.1 GCA_903844155.1 uncultured Pseudomonadota bacterium
CGCGGCGTGTGGTAGAACTCCTACCCATAGGTTCCTCGTTCGTAGTGGGGGTTTCAACAACCAACTACTAAGGCGGAACCTATGTTTTGTCTAGGCTTGGATGTGAGAATTCGCGGCGTTCGCGCACATCTTGGGCTAAGGTCCCTCCCGATGAAGCGCCGCGGGTTGCAAATGCGCTCCGTTGGCTCGGCACCCACCCGAGCGTGGTGGAAGCTCGCCAAGGCTACCTTGAAGCGTACACTTGCGGCGACCTGTCGCTGACGGGACTTCGGAAGTGGGCTCCGCTCGTCGCGACCGCGTTGGAGCGGTCACCCAATCTGCTCCGCCCCGCCGACCGCCGTCGGCTACAGCGAGCAGCGCACGCAGGGGCCACGCCATGACCATCCTCGAAGCCCTCGTCACCCGCGTCCGCAAGATGAAGGACCACAACCGCACCGCGGTTGTCGCTCCTGACGTCATCCTCTGGCCCGATCCCGAGCGCCAGTTCGAGCCGCTGCTGGCTCGCCTCCGCGCCGCGATGCCCGAGCTCTACAGTCTCGGCGACTACGCGCCCGAGCAGCGCACGGGGCCCGCGATCTGGCTTCGCTGCGTCCTCGGCGGCTCCGTTCCTCACGGACCGTTCGGAAAGTACGCGCCGGTCCTCTATCTGCCGGGGATCGGGAAGAACGGGCTGAAGGCGATCGAGCAGTGCCCGCGGTTGTTGCAGCCACTGGCGGAGCTGCAGTTTCGGGGCGAGTGGTTCCAGCACCCGAACGCACGGGAGTGGACGGTGTCTGCTTTCCTGAGCTCCGGCGGAGTTGGCCTGGGCCTCGACCTCGCCGAGGACCACGGCACGCTTGCCGCGGTTCGGCAGGTGCTCGGGCGGCTGGCTGACGTGCGGGTCGACGAGCTGCGCGGTCGAAAGCTCGACGCCAGCGTCTTCCTCGACCTGCTGTCCACGGATCCGGATCGGGACGTCCTTCGCTGGATGAACCAGCCCGACGCCGTGAAGGCGGAGTTTCAAGGCGCAGAGTGGGCCGGGTTCTGCGCCCGGACCGTCAAGCGGTACGGCGTCCATCCCGACCAGGACGGCCCGCTCTCCGCCGCCGATCGCCTCATCAAGCCGGACGGTCCGTGGAAGGCGGTCTGGTCGCGCTTCGAGGAAAGCGCGGAGAGCTACCCGAACGTGACCGCGCTCCTGGGCAAGGTGACGCCGTCCATGATGCATCCGGCGACATCGCCCACCATGGCTGCCTCCAAGGAGGACGAGCTCCGCGAGGCTTTGCTCAAGCTCGGGTCGGCGACCCAGCCCGCGGCGATCTCGAAGGTCACGGCTCTGGACGCCGAGCACGCGCAGCGTCGCGCGTACGTCTGGGCGCGTCTCGGGAAGACCCCGCTTGCCAACGCGGTAGAGCACCTCGCCACGCTCGCAAGTTCGGTTGGGACCGGAGCGGGGGCAGGTACGCCCGACCAACTCGCGGCTCGCTATGCGGATGGCGGCTGGCGCGTGGACCAGGCTGTCGTCCGAGCGCTTGCGGCGACGACGAAGGAGAAGGACGCCGAGGCTGTCAACGCCGCGGTCGTCGCCATCTACCGGCCCTGGCTGGAGGAGCAAGCGGCGGCGCTGAGTGCGTCCGTGATCTCCCATGGCTACCCGCGACCCAGCCCACTCGGCGCGCCGGTCGCGGGCGAGTGCATCCTGTTCGCCGACGGGATGCGGATGGACGTTGGGCGCTCCCTCGCTGAGGTGCTGTCGCGAGAGGGGGTCAAGAACAGCTCCACCACGGGCTGGGTGGCCTTCCCGCCGGTCACACCCACCGCCAAGCCCGCGGCTTCCCCGATCGCTCACCTGCTGACGAACGCGACGCTGAACGAGGAGTTCCGGCCCGCCATCGCCGCGACGGGCAAGCTCCTCACCCAGGACCTGTTCAAGAAGCTGCTGACCCAAATCGGGGTGCAGTTCCTCGATCCGGACGAGGTCGGGGACCCGGCTGGAAGCGCCTGGACCGAGTACGGGGACATTGACCACTACGGGCACGAGCACGGGTGGAAGACGGCTCGGCACGTCGACGGGCAGGTCCGCGAGCTCGCCCAGCGCGTTCACGACCTCTTCGCCGGCGGCTGGCAGCGCGTGCGCATCGTCACCGACCACGGCTGGCTGCTGCTCCCGGGCAACCTTCCCAAGCGTGACCTTCACGCGACATTGACCGAGACACGCTGGCGACGCTGTGCAACCCTCAAAGCGGGCGTCAAGCCCAGCGTTCAGACGGTGCCGTGGCACTGGAACAAGGACGTCCAGATCGCCGTCGCTCCCGGGATCGGCATCTTCCTGAGCGGCGAGGACTACTCCCACGGCGGGCTCACCGTGCAAGAGTGCGTCGTCCCAGTCATCGTGGCGGAGGCACCCAAGGTCTCCGCGAGTGTTGAGATTCTCCCGGTGAGGTGGGTTGGACTGCTTTGCAAGGTCACTTTGAAAGGGCCGTCCACTGGCCTCTTCGCGGATGTGCGAACGAAGCCGGGCGACCCGTCCTCGTCACTGGCGCTGGGGAAGCAAGCCAAGGCCTTCGGGGCAACCGGGACGGCCTCCGTCCCGGTTGACGACGAATCGATGGGTCTCTCCGCCTGCGTCGTGGTGCTCGATGCCGCCGGGCATGTGCTGGACAAGAAACCGACGATGGTTGGAGGTGGTTCGTGACCGTGGAGCTTGATGATCTGGACCGGGCGAGCGCCGCCGCGTTCGAAGGCTACGTCGTCCGCAAGGACCTCGTCCGCATGTTCGCGAGGCAGTACCCGGTCCCCACCTATGTCGTGGAGTTCCTCCTCGGTCGCTATTGCTCGTCCATCGACGAAGCCGAGATCGACGAGGGCATCAAGATCGTGACGAAGCAGCTCCAGAGCCGCACGGTGCGGGCTGGCGAGCAGGAGCTGTTCAAGTCGCGGGCGAAGGAGACCGGGTCCATCAAGATCATCGACCTCGTCCAGGCCCGCCTCGATGCCCGGACCGACGCCTACCTCGTCGAGCTGCCCAGCCTCCAGATCCGCGACGTCCGCATCGACGACAAGATGGCCAGCGACGAGAAGTTCAGCCGCATGTTCACCGGCGGCTTCTACGCCGAGGTCGAGGTGACCTACGACGCGGTCGTCGCCCAGGAGAAGAACGGCCGCCCGTTCGCCATCGCTTCGCTCCGCGAGATCCAGCTCTCCAAGCGCGACGTGCTGGGCGCGCTCATCGAGGGCCGCCGCAAGTTCTCCACCCACGACTGGAAACGTCTGCTCCTGCGCAGCGTCGGCCTTGAGCCTACCGTCATGAGCGAGCGCGAGATCGACGCCTGCCTCCTGCGCATGGCTCCCTTCGTGGAGCGCAACTTCAACATGATCGAGCTTGGCCCCCGCGGCACGGGCAAGAGTCACCTGTTCCAACAGATCTCGCCCTACGCCCACCTGGTCTCTGGCGGCAAGGCCACGGTCGCCAAGATGTTCGTCAACAACACGAACGGCCAGCGCGGCCTCGTCTGCCAGTACGACGTGGTCTGCTTCGACGAGGTGTCCGGCATCTCCTTCGACCAGAAGGACGGCGTCAACATCATGAAGGGCTACATGGAGTCCGGCCAGTTCTCCCGCGGCAAGGACAACATCCGCGCCGAGGGCAGCATCGTCATGGTCGGCAACTTCGACGTGGACGTGCAGCACCAGCAGCGCGTCGGTCACCTGCTCGGGCCGCTCCCACCCGAGATGCGCAACGACGCCGCGTTCATGGACCGCATCCACTGCTACCTGCCCGGCTGGGACGTCCCCAAGCTCAACGACTCCCACAAGACCGGCCACTTCGGCATCGTCAGCGACTTCCTCTCCGAGTGCATGCACGCCCTTCGCAACCAGAGCCGCGTCTCGACCCTGCTCGGCCGCGTCGACTACGGCGGTGCGCTCTCAGGCCGCGACAAGGACGGCGTCAACAAGACCATCAGCGCGTTGCTCAAGCTCATCCAGCCCGACGCCGAGGCCGAGATCCCCGACGACGACCTGGAGTGGGCGATCCGCCTTGCGCTAGAGTGCCGCCGCCGCGTGAAGGAGCAGCAGAAGAAGATCGTTCCCGCCGAGTTCCGCAACACGCACTTCAGCTACACCCTTGGCCGAGAAGGCGTCGAGAAGTTCGTCGGCACGCCGGAGCTCCACAGCGAGAACAGCATCGGCAGCGATCCGCTGGAGGCTGGCCAGGTGTGGTGCATCAGCCCAGGCGGCCAGGACGAGCCGCCAGGGCTCTTCCGCATCGAGGCGAACGAGGGCCCGGGGTCGGGCGTCAAGATCCTCAACAAGCCGCCCCCGGCGCCATTCTCGGAGAGCGTGCGGTACGCGGAGCAGAACCTCTATGTGCGCGCCAAGGAGCTCGTTGGCGACAAGGACCCCCGTGCGCATGAGTTCTCGATCCAGCTTCGGGCGTTCGATCCGACGCGATCGGGGGCGCAGGTCGGGGTGGGCGTGCTGCTGGCGCTCTGCGGGGCGCTGCTGCGGAAGAGCGTGCGGGGCGGGCTCGTCGCGGTCGGCGGGGTGAACCTCGGCGGGTCGATCGACCAGCTGCACAACGCGCGCGGGGTGGTGGAGCTGGCCGTGGAGAAGGGGGCGACGACGATCTTGATGCCGGTGTCGGCGAGGCGCCAGTTGTTCGACTTGTCGGATGACATGGCGGCGAAGATTGATGTGGTGTTCTACATCGATGTGCGGGATGCTTTGATGAAGGCGGTGGGGGAATGAGGCTCTTACAGTTTGAGACTGGAGAACGGGTCCAGAGAGCCGAGCTCTTCGTAAGTCCCGTGGGGCAACGGGACCTTACCGCCTCTCTGGTCCCGCCGAGCGAGCCTCACGCGCTCGTCGCTGACATCAAAGAGCGCCTGGCTGAGAAGGACGCCAAACCCTGGGTTCATGAATTCGTCGAGTACGGAGGCGGAAAGGGAGACGACCCGAGGCGCCTTCGGCAGGCTCCGTGGTCGTCGCTCGCACAGCGGTACATCAAGCTCGCGGCGAAGTCGGCTGAAGTCAAGCTTGCGAAGGGCCAGCCTCTCTGGGCACTCCTCCCAAGCTTTCGCGATCAAGCGACCCACAATCAGTACCGAAACGCATTGCGGGCAGTGCTGACGGACGCATTCAGCCCGGACGAACTGAACTTTCTGATCGAGCCGGAGATGGTGCTGGAGTACTTTCGGCTGATTCGACGGTCATTACCCGTAACTTCGGGTGGAAATCCGCTCTATCTGGTAATCGACTGCGGCGCCCTCACGTGCAACATCTCAGTCGTGATCGGAACGCGAGGTGGTGCCTCGATGGCCCAAGCAGGCAACTGGCGAGGGGTGCTCCAGCCGATATCGGGTGCGACAAAGCGCGCCGGGCGCTGGGTGGATGAGGAGCTCGCGAAGCAGTTGCAGGGCGCCTTCGTGGGAGTGGCACGCCCGGAGCTGCTGCGCCTTGCGGAGGTCGTAAAGCTACGACTCTCCGAGCAGGAGAGTCTGACGGTGCAACGGCATTCCGATGGAAAGACCGTGATCTTGAACCAAGACGTCATTCGCGGACTGGTTGGCTCGCTTTGGGCACGTTGCCAGGAGGAATTGGAGCAGGTGCTCGCAGTGACGTACAAGCAGCTTAGTGACCCGAAAGCGGACAACGGGCACTACGCCGAGGGCTTGGCGGCCAAGCAGGTGAGTTCTCCACGCGACCTGGTGAAGCTTCTGACTGCGGTGGTCTTCGCGGGAGGTAGTAGCCAACTCCCTGGATTCCGGGAGCGAGCTGTCGAGTGGCTGGGCTGGAAGGGGGAGGTCCTGGAAGTGGGGCCAGAGTACGCGGCAGTGCCGGCGCTCGGGGCTGCCGCGCATGTCCTTCACCGAGCTGGAAAGCTGGTCTGGGCAGGGCCGGACGCAGGGCTGGGCACGGAGTCCCGCCAACCCGCCGTGGAGAGCGTCCTCGTGGGGAGCCTGCCGGACGATGTGGTGTTTCGAGGAACCTTCGGGGCGCGACCGCAGACGGGGCCGAGACAGCAGCGTGATGTGGAGGTTGTCGGGCGTGACGGATGGTCGGTCGGAATGTCGCGGTCGTCAGAGGTTCCGCTTCCGGCTGAGTGGCTTGAGAGGCCCGTGAGTTCAGCTCTTGTGTGGCGTTCGCAACTACCCAATGGAAAGCACAACCATGTCACCGCTTGGGGCGGTCAGCCCTGGAGGGAGTTTGACGGCGCTCAGGAGCGGAAGAGCAGGCTATCGATCAAAGTGGTCGATGGCACTATCGCAGTTAGTACTATTGGTACCTCGCCAATTGCCGCCCATCACATCGACCTGAAGAAGCTTAACCACGGGCGGTCCACCCAACCTGAAGCCTTGGCTGCTCCGCGCTCTGACAGCCCGGCCGTAGTCACTGCCGCAATCGGGGACGTGTTCGTCGATTTCGGAATGTCAAAGACCATTTTTGTCAGAGCAGATCAAGCGATGGTCCTGCAGATTGACCACTTCGCGAACCAGGCATCGATTCCGATACCAAGCGTTCCGGTTGGCTGGGCGCTGCGCACCCCGGTGCGGCCCAAGACGAAGATCGATGAACTGAGAGAGCTGCTGGCTACGGCGATTTCGGAGCGGGAACAGGCGACGTCGTTGGTCGAGGTTGCCGAGCAAGGACGTGCCCGCGCCGAAATAGAGGCCCAAGAGGCGCGTCAGCGAGCTTCTTCTGAGTCAGAACTGCGAAAGGCCGAACAGGTTTCTCGCCACGACGCCGAGGTTGCCGTCTCCGCGGCGCTGGTCCGGATAGCTGAACTGGCTGCCACTGTTGAGCGGAACTCTGGAGACGCGGAGCGCTTACGCGAGGAACTACGCGTCGCCCGCCAGGCCGGCGCGAGTGACGCTCTACGTTGGGATGCTCTGATTGACCATAGACTCGCGCCCTCAGAAATGTGGCTTCCGACAGAGACCGAGCTCATCGACCGTGTTGTCAGCCTCGTGGGGTCGGGAGGGTTTGAGGTCGATCCGAAGGACGTTGTTCACGCCTATCTTAGCTTGAAACAGACGCCACTCCTTTTCTTCTCCGGCCCCCCGGGGGTGGGGAAAAGCACACTCGCCCAGAGGATCCTCCATGCGTTGGGCCTGCGTGAGGAATCAGGCCACGTCGCAGTGGTCGCAGTTGAGGCAGAATGGACCTCGCATGCGATGGCCATGGGCGCCGACGCCGCTGGTCGCCGATTCTCCCCGAGTGCGCTCCTCCGCGCTGCCTATTCTGCGCACCTTCATCCCGATGCGCTCGTGGGCGTGGTGCTCGAGGAGTGCAATCTCGCTCAGATTGACTACTACCTAGCGCCGCTGCTCAACGCCATGGCAGGGACGGGGACGATCACGGTGCCCTCGGGCGCTGATGGACCCATTCGCGGCTTTCGAATTCCGATGGCCGCGCCAGGGCATCGCCTTTTTATTTTCGGCACCATGAATGTCGATGAGGCCGGCACAACGCTTACTGACAAGGTGCTCGATCGTGCAGGCTTGGTCGAACTGGGTCCCTCGCCTCTGGGCGAGGCGATATGCGGCTCCGTAGCGCCGATGCCGGTGCAACCTGGGGTATCAGGCGAGCTCTGGGGCCGTTTCTGCGCGGTGCCGAATCGTTTGGGTGCGGCTCAACTTCGACGACGCTCAAGCCGCCTCCTGCCAGAGCCATGTTCTTTCGGCATCTGCGTAGCATGAAGCATGATTTCTCCAAAATTCCTGCCGCCGGTGGAACTGCCAGTAGGCCGCCATGTCGCCC
>CAIMSU010000140.1 GCA_903844155.1 uncultured Pseudomonadota bacterium
CCCGCCCTGCACCCGCATCCTGCACGGGCTGCAGAACGCGGCCGGCCCGCCGGCAGACGACAGCGCGGCGTAGACCGGAGAGCGCAGCAGCGGGTTCACAGGGGTGAACGCCGGGAGACGCGCAGGGCCGGTGGGCGGAGCCGTGGGCGAGAGGGCCGGGAGGGCCGAAAAGGGGGGGCCGAGAAGGCCCAATCACCATGCGCGCGGGGCTTGTGGGCGCGCCCGGGCGGGTGTACGCTGGCGGGGTGCTCTCGGAGTTGCCCCGTTCATGTGCCCTATCCCCTCGATGAAGTGATTCACATCGACGTCGCAGTACGTAACCTCGTTGTGCGGGTGCCCGTCGGCGCGGACATCGAGTTTGCCGCGGCGTTCGTGCGCGCCCTCGAGCCATGTTGACGCTCTCGTCGAGCGTGCGGATCTTCATTGCCGCCGAGCCGGTCGATCTGCGCCGTGGGCATGACGGGCTTGCCGCGCTGGTGGGTGCTCTCGGCACGCATGACCTCTACGCAGGGCACCTTTTCGTATTCGTCGGCAGGCGATCGGACCGCGTGAAAATTCTGTTCTGGGACCGCGGAGGATTCGTTGTTTATTACAAACGTCTCTGTCGCGGGACATTCCGCATGCCGCGCATTCCGGATGGCGCGCGCGAAGTAGAACTCGACGGAACGACGCTCGCAATGTTGCTCGATGGCATCGACGTGCGACGTGTCGTGCGACCCCCAGGGTGGAAACCGTCGCGCGTGGCGTAACGCGCCCGCGCTCCGACACCTCGCGCGGGGCGACGCTGAAAACCTCGATCGTTTCGATCACTTACACGAATGGATGGACACGCGCTCGCTGGGATGATCAAAACTTCTCGTTGATCATCGACGACGACCACGACTGCAACTTCCGGCGCGAAGCCGACGCGCTGCGCGTCGAGATGGCCGAGCTTCGAGAGCAGTTCGCGGCGCTTCAAAAACATCTCTTCGGCACGAAGAGCGAGAAGATGCCGCATGAAGCTTCTTGCTGCGACTCAACCCACACCTTCACGTCATCTTCCTCGACGGGAGCTATCGCGAACAAGGTACCGCGCTAGCCTGGGAGCAGCTCGGTCACTTGCAGAGCCGTGAGGTCGGTGAGGTGCTGGAGCGGGCTTTGCGCCGCATGAAAAGGTATTTGCGCCGGCGTGGCGCGCTCGCGACAGACGACGCCGACGAGAGCAACGAGGCCGGCGAGGCCGGCGACGAGAGCGCCGCGCTGGAGGGTCAGCTCCTGGCGTCGGCCGTCTCCGGAGAGGCGCCTCCCGCCGGCCCGCAGTGGCGGCGTGGACTCACCCCACTACGACCGAGTGAGCTCGCGTTCAACAAACCGCTGTGCGCCGCGCTCGACGGGTTCACCCTACACGCCGCGACGCGGGCAGGAGCGCTCGACTCTGGCGGCCGGGAGAAGCTGTTGCGCTACGTGCTGCGCCCGCCGCTCGCGCAAGAGCGGGTCGAGTCGCTGCAGGGCGGGCTCGTGCGCATCGTGCTCAAGCGCGCCTACGCGGATGGAACACAGGCGGTCGAGATGGACCCCTTGTCGCTGCTCTGCCGACTCGCGACGAGTGTGCCGCCGCCGCGCTACCACACCGTCAAGTACGCGGGCGTGCTCGCCCCGGCGAGCCCGTGGCGCTCGCGGATCGCGCCCGAGCCAGCAAGCCCTGCCGATGCGGTCGAAGCGACCGAGCAGAGCCCAGCGCCCAAGCGTGCGGCCGGCAACTATCGCCCATGGGCTGAGCTGCTCCGGCGAACCTTCGGCGAGGACGTTCTCGAGTGCCCGCAGTGCCACGGCCGCATGAAGCTTCTTGCTATGGTCACGGACGAACGCGAGGTGACCCGCTATCTCGCCCACCTCGGCGAGCCGACCAACGTCCCCGCACGCGCCTCGAGCCGCGGACCGCCCTACTGGAAAAGCACCGTCCTGCGCCGCAAGACCCTCGATGAGGTCGCCTTCTAGCAGGCCACGGCCCAGTCGACACGGGCCGCAAGGGAGACGTGCGCCCCGGCCCGTGATCAGGCCAACGTGCGCCCGTTTGCACGCCCCCGGCCACGCGCCAAACGCCCGCCGACCGTCTCGAGTAACGCGCCGCAAACGTGCGGCCCGCCCTCGGCGCTGCTCTCGACCGCACTGTCATGGGTGCCGCCCTCGGCGCTGCTCTCGACCGCACTGTCATGGGTGCTGATGGGTGCTTGATTTACCTACGCTCTTCGAGCCAGGCAAACCCCCGCTTCGGGTCACGGCAGCCGAGGTAGGCGACCGTCTTCGCGCAGTCGGCGCATGCCGCACGCATCTGGTCTGGCACTTCTCCCCGGTCATCGCGATCGGGTAGCCAGCAGCGACATCTGCAGGCCATGCGCCAGCGACCTCAGTTCCTCAGCTCTTCAACTGTTGGATCCCCGTCGTCCACTCTTCCAGATGATGAACCTGCTTGATCTGCGTCCCTTCAACTGTGTGGATATCGATGGTCATGATCTTGAAGGACTTGGAACCATCCAGGCTCAAGCCCATAAAATCCCCCTTCGGGGAGCCGGTGGCGATGCTGCGAACGATCACCTTGTTGCCATCCTGGAGCATTTCCTGGATCTCCCACTTGAGATTGGGGATCAGCTTCCAGAAACCTTGAACCTGCCCGATCAGTTGGGCCTTGCCCTTGGTTGCGGCCACATTGATCGACTGGAAATCATCGGCGAGAATGCGGCCCATAATTGCGGGCACATCGGCATGGGTGTTGACGGTCAGGCAGTCGTTATAGAAGGGGGCCACTACATCTTTGGGGGTGCTCATTACGCTTCCTTGGTCTGGGATACTGGTGATTGAGGCGCGAGGAGCCTACCATCCTGATCCGTCAAGGTCAAACAGATCTTCACCGCTCACCCAAAATAGCCCAGGTTCCGCTCACCTGAAGTAGTCCACCCCCTCTTCCGAGGGCGGCATGCGGAGACGGTGCAGCATCTGCAGACGGTGGTTCACCCCGAAGCCCCGGGCCGGGGCCCGGCAGAAGGTCTGCTCCGAGACGGAGTGCCAGCGGGAACGGCATCGCCGGAACTGTGCGGAAGGCAGACGCAAAGACAAGCTTGAACGCGCCTCCCAGCGTGCCGCCGACGCGGTGCGGGCCCCGGACGGTACCATCAACTGGGGCGCGGCCCGAGACCTGGTCGGCCCAGAAGCGGCGGGTGTACTTCAGGAAGTCACTGCCGGACAATGCGTCCGCGGATGCCATTCGCGCGGCGCTGCTGGGGCTTTAGCTGCGAGCCCGCGCCTACTCGTACCGCGACGGCCCGATCTCGACGGCCAACGCATCGAATTGGGCCTCAGCCGTGTTGGCGGAGTCCCCGAGGATGATCAGGACCGCCGACGTGACCACGCCGGCCGGAAGGCCGCCGTCGCCCGTGGACGCATCACGCAGGCACGCCAGCGGGTAGGCCTCGACCACGCTGGTCAGCGTCCCCCCGGTGCTCTCGAGGTGGCTGGGGAGCAGATCGTCCAGGCCTCCTACCGCCTTCCACTGCGGGGAGGACGCTGCGAACGCGTAGCGCGTGCCACCCGCCGCCGTGGCGGTGGTGGTCGCCAGTGGCGCGTCCGCGACGACGAGGCGGAACG
>CAIMSU010000141.1 GCA_903844155.1 uncultured Pseudomonadota bacterium
TCCCGACCTGAGCCGCGGTCAGGACCAAACTTGCGCGCGCGACGGCGTCCCTCGGCTCGGAAGGGCGCTTGGAGACCCCGGGAGGCCGCGAGGGGCGTCCGGGGGCAGGTTCCGACCCGGTTCGCGCACATTTTGGGCTAGTTAGCCATAACCATAATAGTTCAGCATCAAACTCGGACCGAAGATTTGTCGCCGTGCGCTTGCAATTCCCGACGGCCTCACTTACCCTACGGATACGCGAGGCATCAAACTTGAAAAGAGCCATCCGCCGCACCTTCGCCCTCCTCCTATTGGCCTTGCCCACGTACGCGGTTGCATCGCTCACGCGCGTGCCGACGATCTCCGAGCAGCTCGGCCAGGGAGCGACCGTGATCGAGGCGGACATTACGAAGCTGGAGAACTCCACCGTGACGCTGGACGGCGAGGTGATTCCGGTTCGGCTGATGAGCCTGGAGAACGTCGACTCCGGCTCGGGCGCGACGGAGCCGGATTCCCGGCTGCTGCTCCCGGGGGGCACACTCGGCGACTATGACCTGGACATGGAAGATGTCCCGGAGCTGGCAGTGGGTGAACACGTTGTCCTGGTGGTCGTCGCAGCAGATGCGACCTCGCCGCATGGCACCCTCAGGTTGTCTTCGTTCGGGAACGGCGTCTTCCACCGGGAAGCGGACGCGCGGTATGGCGACACGGTCACGGAGCGCACCGGTAGGCAATTGGTGGACTTCGGCTGCACCTACGCTCCGACGGTTTTCCGGGCCGACGACGGCGACACGCCGGTCCCGTGGTCGGTCTTCCTCACCGCGATCCGCACCTGCACCTCGACCGGGAACAAGTAAAATGCTCATCCTCCTTCTCAGCTTGGCCGTTCCCCCGGTGGATGCCTTCAACTGCGTCACGCACAGCACATGCGGGTGCATGTTCCAGTCGGGTGGCTCTCAGGGCTACAAGATCAACGTGAACGACTTCTCCTCGGGGGAGCAGACGGAGATCGAACACGGTGCTGACGCCTGGGATGCCGGATCAGGGGAAATCCTCCGCGGCGCCGCCTGGCAGTACAACCGCAACGCCGATCTCACGGTCGACGGCAGCTTCTGCGACGGCACTGAAAACATCCGGGAGAAGGACGATACCTGGTTCACCGGCCAGGGCTTGGCTGCCGATGTGGATGCGGTGACAACGCCCTGCTTCGCCTTTTGCGGGTGGGTGGACGGCGACATCACGTTCCGCGACAGCGAGCCTTGGTCGACGAGTCTCCCGAGCGACATCACCAACAGTGACCTCTCCATCGGCACGGTGGCGATGCACGAGTTCGGGCACTTCGCCGGTCTCGACCATGAGGACGCCAACATGGCCACCATGAACTCGCTATACCCGCACGGTGGCGACATCGCGCACACGAAGTACCGGATCAATGAGGATGATTACGTCGGATTCCTCACAGGCTACTCGGACGCCAGTACCGGCAACAACATGATGCTTTCCCGATACGCCTTCGAGACCGTCGGCGACAACCTTGCGGTTGAGGTCTGGACGAACGGCACCTCGGAGGAAACTGGGAAGACCTGGTCCGGACACGCTGGTAACACGATCACCGCAGCGGCGGGGCCCTCGGAGGTCATGGCCATCATCAACGGTACCTCGAGCATCAGCCCGGTCATCGAATGGCGGCTGTCGTCTGACGCCGTTTGCTTCTCCGGGACTGAGTATGTCCTGGGAACTCGCACGCCGACGATCAGCTCCAACGTGCCGTACGCCGTCAGCCCGAACGGGGGGTACGCGATCCCCGGAGGCACGCCGAACGGGACCTACCACCTCTGTGCGAAGATCGACTCCACGGGCGCGACCTCGGAGACCTCCGAGTCGGACAACATCATCGTCAGTGAAAAACTCTTCACGGTGAACTAAATGAAATCCACGTTCTTCCTTGTTCTCAGCGCCATCCTCGCTTCTGGTTGCGTCGCGGCCCCCCTCGGCATAGACGCCTCGGCCGTCTCGACGCCTTCGATCTCGTCTGCGAGCCTCCTCATGGGCGGCGAGACGTACGACGCTGGGAGCATGGATGCCTATTGGATCGACGTGGCGGCGCCGGACGAGAGCTGCGTCGGCAGTTCATGGCTCGACCTCTCTACCCGAGAGTCTACGGGGGTCTCGTTGACGGTGCAGATGGACGTCCCAGTCGACTTCGCGGATGGCGGCCTGGCGGAATTGGCTGCGGCCCCGATCCCGGCGTCCGTCGGCATTCCCGGTCTGATCTCCCGCCCGGTGGAGGGTGACCTGCGTGACGCATTGTCCGGGGGAACCGCAAGTTGGGCAGACGATGGGGAGGGCTCTCTGCAGCTGACCATCGATGGCGCAGATCTGTGCTCCTACAACGGCGGTACCGATATGACGAACTGCGCGGGCACCGACACGGTGTCTCTGGATCTTCAGGGTGCCGTTGGCCAGAGCGATGTCTGCTTCACAGGGGTCGCTGGGCCCATCCTGGACGCGAATGACACGCCCTACTGCGTCATCGATGGTGGTTCGATCAATCAGGGAGGTTGGGACTGCGAACAGGGTCCTGATCACCCGGTCAACGGATGACAGGACGAGGGGTAGATCGCCTGCGCGCGGGCACCGTCTCCCGTCCGGGCGTCGTCCCCGCCGTAGAGCAGGCAGGCGGTGGGGTTTCGCGTACCCGGCTGCGCGGTGCGGCTTTTTTGCCGAACCCCCGCCGTGCGCCGGGACGGTCCGACGCGCCACCGTAGTGGCGTGGTCGCCCGCCGGCCCCGCTGCCAATTCGATGCCGACCTCCCCGCCCCGCGCGGCCTCGCAGGGTCCGCATCCAGTAGCTTCCGGCCCCCTTCCGGCCACGACGTTGTGGACCCTGAAAACCGGCCCGTAGAGGCACCTCCGCGCGCGAGCCTTCTGGACCCGCTACGCGGCGGCCCGGTCCACCGGCCAGCGCCCCGCCTCGTCGAGCCGCCGCCGCAGCGTGGCGCGCGGCACCTTCAGGATGCGGGCCACGTCCTTGAGCCCGCGCCCCTCGTTGAGCAGCGCGAGCGCCGGGCGGAGATCGAGATCCTTGCGCGGCCGACCGCAGTGCTTCCCCGACGCCTGGGCGCGGCGGACGCCGGCGAGCACGCGCTCGCGGATGATGTCGCGCTCCAACTCGCTGATCGCGGACAGGATGGTGAACATCGCCCTGCCGAGCGGCGTGGACGTGTCCACCTGTTCGCGCAAGCTCACGAAGTCCACCCCGACCGCCTTGAACTCCTCCATCGAGACCAACAGGTGTCGGGTATTCCGGGCGAACCTGTCGAAACGCCAGACAGCGACGACATCCAGCCTGCCTGCCCTCGCGTCGGCCATCAGGCGGTCAAGGCCGGGCCGTCGATCCACCGAGCCCGACACCCCGATGTCGCTGTACTCGCTCACGACCCAGCCCCGCTGAGCGGCCACCTGGCGCAGCTCCTCCATCTGAAGCCCGATGTCCTGACCGTGGTTGGTGGTGCTCACGCGGGCGTAGAGCGCGGCGCGGCGGGCAGTGGGGACGGTCGTGGTCATGGCAGGACCTCTCCCGGTCCTGTACCTTCGTGGTCCGCAACCAGGGGCCAGAAGCGCCAACCGCGCCTCGGGCCGCCGCCCTCGTCCAGCTCAACCCGAAATCCACATGGACAAACGCCACGGAACGCTATCCCTCGATTCTGGCGCCTTTCGTGGCCTCTCGTGCGCGCGAACACCCGTTTGGAGAGCCGTAGAGGCACTCCGCAGGCAGGCGCACCGGCCGCGCTACCTTCCCGGGATGGACTTGCTCGTCGCGCCTGCCGACCCGAAGAACTTGGAGGCCATCAACGACTTGATCGCGGCCTCGAAACGGACGTGGGACTACCCTCCGGCGTACCTCGCCGCGGCGATCCCGCTGCTCCGGGTTGATGCGGACTACCTCGTGCTCAACTCCTGCTTCGAGGCGCGCAGCGCGCAGGGGCTGGTGGGGTTCGCCGCGATGGAGTGGCAGACCCCGATGGGAGCCCTGCTCGATCACCTCTGGGTGGCCCCGGCGGCGCGGCGCCGAGGTGTCGGCCGCCGATTGCTCGCCGTGTCCGTCGCGGAGGCGGTGGCCCGCGGGTTCACGACGATCCAGATCATCGCGGACCCGCCCGCCGAGGGGTTCTACCTTCGGCTTGGGGCGGAGCGCATCGGGCAGAAGCCCTCGCGGGTCGCGGGCGGCCCCGTCTTTCCCGTCCTCGAACTCCGTACTGGCGACGCGAAATAGCGGGCCTCACCCGCCCGGAAACGCCCCGCGCACGATCCCGAGCAGCGTCCCCCGGTTGCGCCCGACGAAGCCCTCGACGTAAGCGACATCGACGCCCGCCGGCGGCCGAGCCCTCAGCACCCCGACCGCCACCTCGAGCAGCCGCTCCGCATCGATCCCCGCGCGCCCGCCCTCACCCCGGCGCTCCTTCCCCCGCCGAGTCCGCGTCCTGTCGATCGCATCCCGCAGCCTCGTGGTCGGATGCTCCGCGCGCTTCCCCCTGGCCGGCAGCACGTTGTGCCCCTCGACCAGCACCCGCTCCAGCTCGTCGAGCTCCGGCACGCCAGACGCCTCGACGACAGCCTCCGACAACAGCCCCAGGTGCGCGCTCAACGTCTCGTATCGCCGCGAGCTGCTCGCCCGACCGTAGATTTCCCGCCAGCCATCGAGCCAGCCGCGCAGGTCCGACCAGCTGATCCGCGTTCCCGGCGTCGCGTTCACGGTCCCCGGCGCACCCCCGCCGACGCCCGCCCGAGCCGCCCACCCCCGCTGCAGCTCCGCCGCCCGCCCCATCTCCGCGATCTTCACCCGCTGCTCCGCGATCGTCCCTCGCGCCTTCTCCAGCTCCTTCCCCAACTTCGCCGCCCGCTTCCCGTCCTCGCTCTCGCGCTCCGGCAGTCTCAACAGCTTCGTCGCCAGCACGGCGATCGCGGGCAAGAGGTGCGCCGTCGCCGCGCCGAGGTCCTCGCGCCGGGAGATGAACTCCTCATCGTGCCCGTCGCCCATCTTGCCGTCGAGGTGCGTGAGCTCGTGCACCGCGACCCCGTGTAGAAACGCAGCCAGCGCCAACGGCCGCTCCCGGTGCGCCTTCACGACCTGCGCCATCCGATCCGGGTGGATGAACACGAACCGGCGACCGCCAGGACGCTCGACCGCCTCGGCGACCACGTTGTCGTCGAGCACGAAGCCCGGCCGGAACGAGCGCCGGATGCGCGCCTCGGTCGCCACCATGCGGAGCGTGCCGTCCCAGGCGAGCAGGTACGGCACCCACTTCGCGTAGTTCTTGCGGAAACGCCGCGCGCGGTCACGATCGTAGGTCTTCTTCGAGATCCGCATCCCTGCGAACCGACCGAACGGGTTCTTGATCCGACGCTCCGCCTTGTCGAGCTGCTTCGCCCAGGACGGCGTGATCGCGTCGAGCGCGGTCGTCGCCTTCGACACGGCGACGGCCTGGATGAGCCCGCCGCCGCTCGGAGCCAGCGCCGCCTCGGCCGCCCGGTCGATCGCGGCTTCCACGGCTTGCGTCTGCCAGCCGTCGAGCGTCTCCCCGGCCTCGGCGCGACGCAGCGCCTGATCCACCTGGTCGGTGACGATGACGACGCGGACCCCGCCCGCCGCCCGGCCCTGCGCGTCCGCATCGGCGAGCAACGCCCGGATCACGCGCACGGACTGCACGTCAGACGGCGCAGCGATGTCCGGCTCGACGCTGCCCGACGCCGCGACCTCCATCCCGGCGGGCAACACCCAGCCTCGCTCGGGCGCGTCCCCGTCGGCGACGGCCCTCGTCCCGCGCGGTGCGGCCGACGCGGCGGCCTCCTCGATCCCGCCGTACTTGGCCTGCTCCGCGTAGAAGTCGCGGATCCCGCCCGCTGCCTCGGCGATGGCGCGTTGTACGTCGGCGTCGGCGAACGCCTCGGCCATCTGGTCGGCGATCTCGGCCCCGCCGGTGTCGTCGTCGCCCTCGGGGTCGATCCACTCGTCTTCTTCGGACTTGCCGAGGGACTCGTTCTCACGCTCGACCTCGTCGACGAGGTCGGAGAACGTCCAGGCGGCGGTGTCCTGGAGCGCGTCGCGGGCGGCGTTGAAGGGGTAGCCGCGCTGTCCGGGTCGGACACCCGTGCTGAGGTCGATCACGACGTCGGCCTTGAGCCCGCCGCGTTGACTCGGCAGGCGAACTTGCAAAAGTCCGTTCAGACGCAGGTAGTAGCTACCGCCGCGGTCGCCGGGCGCTCGTCGGTACGCCTTGACTACCGCGGTCGTCCCTTCGCCCCAGGACCCTTCGGCCGTGACGCGCGACCCGCCCCGTCGGCTGAACATCGGCTTCACCTCGGTCCCGTTGAAGCGGAAGGTGAAGCCGGGGATGTCGTTGGCGGCGAGCAGCTCGCGCAGCCGGTCCTCGATGCCCACGTAGACGCCGCGGGCGCGGTCCCAGTAGCGGACGAGGTCGGGGTCGACGTCTTGGATTTCGAGCCGCGTTCCTTGACGCGTATGTGCTGATTCCGGAACTGTGCTGCGTGCACAAAACTTGGGCCTTCTCTGCGCGCCTTCAGCACGGTTGCTGCACAGTTTCTCCCGGTGGCCGGCCTACACCGTGCGGCGCTGGCCCCATCCCGGGCGCCGCCGA
>CAIMSU010000142.1 GCA_903844155.1 uncultured Pseudomonadota bacterium
GCGAGTACGCCGCCTGTCACGGTTCGTGCGCGGAACGGCGGGCTGGGGGGCCATTGCTCTCGCCAATCGCGCGCTTTCAGCCACTTACGAGGTGAATGTTTGCCCAGCGCCAGCAATGGCCCCCCCGCTCGACCCCGAGCCGGGCTGCACGCTGGACGCTCACCAGCTCCCCGCGTCCATCTCCGCCAACGCCGACTCCGGCCGCTGAACGGACGTTCGATCCCGCTCGCCTCGCGGAAACGGACATTCGGCCCGCCGATCCCGGCGCTCCGCGAACCCCACTCGCGGCCGCCCTTTGCGGGCGTCCTCCGTGGGCGGCCTGCGCCGCCTGAACGCCTTGTCGGCGTTCGCCGTCGCAGTGCTCCGGCCGGCGGCTCCGCGTCGGGCGCGGACGCCCGACCTCGCCCCCCGAGACGGGTCATGGTGCCCGCTTTGGCGCGCGTCCAGACTCATGGTGTCCGCTTTGGCGCGCGACGCGGCGCTTTCCGGTCGGCTCACCCGGGACCCCGAGCGTCAGCCGGAGAACCGCGCTCGGCCGCACCGCCGCCAGTCGGAAAAGCTAGGTTCTCTCGTCAAGCGCCGGCAGCGTCCAAACGCCGGGACCGCCGCCCACAGCTCGCCGCCACGCGACGGGGCAGGTCGGCGCCAAAATCCCCACCATGACTCGCACGGGGCGCCAAAACAAGCACCATGACCTCGATCGGCAATCAGGCTACCGCCCCGCCCCCTCCATCTCCGCCAACGCCGCGTTCTCCGCCCGGATCCGCACGGTCAGCAGGACCGCGTTGAGCACCGTGAACACGCCGGCCGTGACCCAGCACCCGTACATCCCCGGTAGCACGATCCCCTCCGTCACGACGGCGACGTAGTTCGGATGTGAGAACCAGCGGAAAGGCCCGGTGGTCACGCGCGGGAGGCCGGGGACGATCCACACGCGCGTGTTCCAACGCGGCCCGAGCGTGGTGATGACCCACCAACGCAAGGCCTGACAGAGTGTGGCCAATCCAACGCCAACCCACGGCCAGGCAGGCGCCGTCCGAAAATGCGCCTCGACCAGACACCCCACCAACAACCCAGTATGAAGCGTCACCATGAACGGGTAGTGCCCGCGTCCGCGCTCCACGCCGCCGCGCGCGACGCTCCACGCCGTATTCCGACGCGCCGCAACCAGCTCCGCCACCCGCTCCAACGCCACCAGCCCGACCATGCCGACGTACCAGCCTGCAACGCCGAGGATCACCACTGCACCAGCACCAGCTCCGAGCAGAACCCTGGTCCCATCGCCAACACAATACCCCACGTCCCCGGCGCCGGTGGCTCCGCGTCCAATACATCGCCCAACACATTCAGCACGCTGGCAGACGAGAGATTGCCGAGCATCCGCAGGCTATCCCAGGTCCGTGCCAACGCACCGGGCGCGAGCCCGAACACCTCCTGCATCACCTCCAGCACCTTCGGGCCGCCCGGGTGGGCGATCCAGACGCCGATGTCTGTCACCTTCAGGCCGTGCGCGCCGAGAAAGCGCTCGGCGTCGAGGATCAGGTATTTCCTGACCATTTCCGGGACCTCGGACGAGAGTACGATCCGGAAACCGCCAGACCCGATCTTCCACCCCATCACGTCCTCTGTGTTGGGGTAGAACGCACTCTGGGTTGCGATCACACGCGGCGCCGGTCCGCGCGCGGTCGTCGGACGACCCGAGACGATCGCGGCAGCAGCGCCATCGCCGAACAGGCCGGAGGCGATGAGGTTGGGGATGGAGAGGTCGTCGCGCTGCAGTGTCAGCGAGCAGAGCTCGACCGAGAGCAGGAGCGCTGTGTGTTCGGGAAAGGCGCGGACGTAGTCGCTCGCGCGCGAAATTCCTGCGGCGCCGGCGACACATCCGAGCCCGAAGATGGGGTTTCGCTTGATGTCCGGCCGAAAACCGAGCCGGTTGACGAGGCGCGCGTCGATGCTGGGCGCGGCGATGCCGGTCACGCTGACGAACCAGATGGCGTCGATGTCGCGGGGGCTGGCGCCAAGCTGGGCGAGCGCGGTGAGGACGGCCTCGGCGCCGATGTCGGTGGCGACGCGCACGAAGGCGTCATTCGCGCGGGTGAAGTCGAGGTCCAGGTACTGCTCGATGGGCAGGGCGAGGTGCCGACCGCCGACGAGCACGTTCCGATGGAGCTGCTCGATGCGGGCGACGTTGTGGTACCGGCTCGCCCAGGCCTCGCGGAACGCAGCGATCAGCGTGTCCTGATCGACATAATTGGCGGGAAAGGCGCGGCCGACGGCGTTGAGGTACACGAGGATCCGGGGACGTCCGGGGTCTATCCGCCATCCGGCCGACCGGGCACGCGCCCCAACCACCAGCGAACCGGGGCTGCCACTCCCGGCGACGGGGCCGCCGCGATGCGGAGCAGTCGCCCAAAGGAAATTGCGCGACGGCCGGTTAGCCGCACGCTCGCCCGCGCCGCTGCGCGACGGCGCCACGCTCCAGGCCTCGAAAATGCGCCCTTTCTACGTCACAACGCCGATCTACTACGTCAACGACGCGCCCCACATCGGGCACGCATACACCACGATCGCGGCGGACACGCTCGCCCGCTGGCACCGGATGAACGGGCGGCCAACGTTCTTTTTGACGGGCACGGACGAGCATGGCCAGAAGGTGCAGCGCGCGGCCGAAAAGCTTGGACGAACGCCGCAAGAGCACGCCGACCTGACGCACACCCGCTACAAGGCGCTGTGGGAGCGGCTGGACATCCGCTACGACGACTTCATCCGCACGACCGAGCCCAGGCACGTGCAGTTTGTCCAGGCCCAGCTCCAGAAGCTCCACGATCAAGGCGAGCTTTATCAAGCGCCTTACTCCGGCTGGTACTCGACGAGCGCCGAGCGGTTCTGGAGCGACGAGGAGGTCGCCAAGGCGACGGGCGCCTTGCTCAAGCGCGAAGTGACCGAGAAGGACCTGCACAAACCGCTGGACCAGGGCGGCGTGGCAGGCGTGTGCCCGGACTCTGGCGCGCCGGTCGAGTGGCTCACGGAGCACAACTGGTTCTTCCGGATGTCGGCGTACCAGGACCGCCTGATCACGCACATCACCGAGAACCCGGCGTGCATCCAGCCGGATTCGCGACGGAACGAGGTGCTTGGGTACCTGCGGAAGCCGCTCGGGGACCTCTGCATGTCCCGGCCGAAAGCCCGCCTCGCATGGGGTATTCCGCTGCCCTTCTCGCCCGAGTACGTCACCTACGTGTGGTTCGACGCGCTGTCCAACTACGTGAGCGCGCTGCAGGAGCCGGCGTCGCGCCTTGCTTTCTGGCCGGAGGCGCTGCATCTGGTGGGCAAGGACATCCTGACGTTCCACACGGTGTACTGGTTCACGATGCTCATGGCCGAGGGAATCACGCCGCCAAAGCAGGTTTACGCGCACGGCTGGTGGCTGATGCACAAGGTCAAGATGTCCAAGTCGCTGGGCAACGTGATCAGGCCGGACCCGCTGATCGACGCGTTCGGGGCGGACGTCGTCCGTTATTTCCTGTTGCGGGATGTGCCGTTCGGTGGGGATGGCGAGTTCAGCTACGAGAGTTTTCTGCTGCGCTACAACTCGGATCTGGCGAACGACCTCGGGAATCTCGGGCACCGGAGCCTGTCGATGGCCGCGCAATGGCTGGGCGGGCGGGTGCCCGACGTCGGGCCGGCGACGGACGCGGACCGGGAGCTGGCGACGGTGGCTGCGCGGGCGACGGCCGAGTTCCGGGCGCAGATGGACAACGTGCAATTCAAGGCTGCGATCGAGGGCTTGTGGGAGCTGGTGCGCGCTGGGAACAAGTACGTTGACAGCGAAGCGCCGTGGTCGCTGAACAAGCGCCGGGTGACGGACGCAGCGGCCGGCGAAAGGCTGGCGACCGTCCTGCGGAATTCGATGGAGGTCGTGCGGATCGCGATCTCCCACCTCGCGTGCATCTGCCCTGGAAAGTCGGTGGAGATGCTCGATCGTCTCGGCCTGTCCGCGCCCGACCTCACACCCACCCTCGATCGCCTCGTCGCCGGCCACGATCTTCGTGTTGGCGACCCGCTCTTTCCCCGAATCGCCGAGCTCCCGGAGTCCCTCATGCCCGCTGACCCCATCGTGCCCGCCGCCCCCGTCGCCCCCGCGGCCACGCCTGCCGAACCCGTCCCCGCGCTCCCCCAGATCGAGTACGGGGACTTTGCGAAGCTGCAGCTCCGCACCGGCCTCGTGTTGACGGCCGAGAAGCACCCGAAAGCCGATCGCCTGCTCGTGCTGTCCGTCGATATCGGCGAGGAGAAGCCGCGCCAGATCGTCGCCGGCATCGCGGCCGTGTATGACCCCGCTGAGCTCGTCGGGAAGACGATCATCGTCGTCGCGAACCTCAAGCCGGCCAAGCTCCGGGGCATCGAGAGCCAGGGGATGCTGCTGGCAGCCGGCGGCGCGGACATCGCCTCGATCCTGACGCCGTACCGCCCGGTGCCGGCCGGCAGCATCGTCAAGTAGATGGCCGAGAATCGCCCGTCGCTCCCTCCGCGCCCGCTGCACGACGTGGGCGAGTACATCAAGGGCGGCTCGGGCCCCATCCCCATCGACACCCGCGGGCTCGTGCGCGACCCGCTCAGCGACCTGTACCACACGCTGCTCACGACCTCGTGGCCGCGCCTTATCGGCCTGCTCGCGGTGGGCTGGCTCACGACAAACCTGGTGTTTGCACTGCTTTTCTTGGCGGGGGGCGACACCATCGCCAACGCCCGCCCCGGCTCGTTTGAGGACGCATTCTTCTTCACCGTCCAGACGACCGCGACGATCGGCTACGGCGGCATGCTGCCCAAGACGCTCTACGGGCACTGCCTCGTCACCCTCATCGCATTCGTGTCCATCCTCCAGAACGCGATGGCGACGGGGCTGATGTTCGCCAAATTCGCGCGTCCCTCCGCCCGGATCCTCTTCAGCCTGCGGCCGGTGGTGTTCGCGCGCGATGGCTACAACGTGCTGCAGTTCCGGCTCGCCAACGGGCGGCTGAACCAGGTCGTCGAGGGAAAAGTCAGGTTGGCGCTTGGCTGGGACCGGATCGAGTCGGACGGGGAGCGCATGCGCCGCATCGTGGACCTGCCGCTCGTCCGCAGCGACTCCCCGGTGTTCGTCCTCACATTTTTAGCGCAACACATCATCAACGAGCAGAGCCCGCTCTGGGGTGAGACGCCCGAGAGTCTCACCGCGAGCGCGGCCCAGCTTATCATCACGTTCACCGGCATCGACGAGAGCTTCAACGCCACGATCCACGCCCGGCACAGCTACACCTGGCGCCATTTTGCCTGGGGCTACAAGTACGCGGACATCATCTCCGCGCCCGCGAACGGCGACCCGGCTGGGCGTCGCGTGCTGGACTTCACGAAGTTCAACGACGTCGTCGAGAACACCTGGCTGGGCTGAGCCGCCGCCCGGGACCGTCCACTCGTCGACCTGCGTCGTATTACCTTCTCCCGACCCCCTTTCCGCGCGAGGCTCCCATGCTCCTCCTCCCCCTCATGCTCGGCTGCGCCGACATCGCCAAGCTCCAGAACCTCTCGACCACCGTGGCGAATCCGCTGGTCATGGTCGGCGCATACATCGGCATCGACCCACCGGGCGACCCGAGCCTGGACATGTCGAACACGGAGTTCAGCGTCACCGCCGCGGTCACGACGATCCTCGCGAACGCCACGAGCGCGGCTGACATGTCCAAGAGCCCGGTCACGGGCGTCTCGGCGACCTGGTCGAGCCCCACCAACGGTCAAGTGGACCTCTCCGAAGGCAGTCAGGGCGACTACGAGGCCACGAGCGACAACGGCATCAAGTACACCGACGGCGAGATCGTCACGATCTCCGTGGACTCTGACGGCGCGCACAGCGCCAGCGTCCTCTCGCCGCCGCCCGCCCAGTTCTCGATCGACCCGAACCACACCACCGGCGTTGGCGTGACCGTCGATCTCTCGGGGCAGGACTACGACAGCGCCTTCGTCGTCGTCTACGACGTGCTGAACGGCGCCATCACCTACGACAATCGCCCGAAGAACATCGCGGACATCTACAACTGGACCCACGGCGGCGGCACGACCGTCGTGACCATCCCGGGCGACGCGTTCGGCAGCGAGAGCATCTACGGCCTCGGCGTGGCTGGGATGAAGCACTCGGACCCCACCGAGTTCTCGGACACGAACACCCTGCTTTCCACCTACGCTTGTGGCAAGTTCGAGTTCTACGGTGTCTACACCTTGCCGACCGGGACCTGATTCCGCATAGAAAAACGCGCGGACGACGGGTGCGCGCGCGCGGGATCGGATACCGCGCCGCTCCCAGAGGTGTCCGATGGCCAAGAAAGAAGACAAGATCACCATGATCCCGCCCGTCGCAGCCGCAATCGAGGAGACCGACCTCGATCCGACCGAAGAGGACGGCGAGGACGAGGAGTGGGACGACGAGGACGAAGAGGGCGATGACACGGTCATCCTCGTGGACGCGGAGGGCACCGAGCGCGAGTTCGTGTTCCTGGCCGTGGTCGACATGGAGGAGGAGGGCCAGTTCGCCGCGCTGACGCCGGCCGAGGAGGACGAATCGTCCGAGAACACCGAGGTCTTCCTGTTCCACTACGAAGAGGACGAGGACGGCGCCGAGAGCTTCACGCCGATCGAAGACGAGGATCTGTTCGCGCGGGTGCAGCTCGCGGCCGAGGAGATGTTCAAGCAGATGGACGAAGGTGAGGACGGCGAGCACGACCACGCCGGCCACTCCCACGACCACGGGCACGACCCCGGCGAAGGCGAGGCATAGCGGCCTCTTGGGCTACGTGACCGTCCTCGCCGTCCACTCGCTGTTCCGCTGGGTGGTGGTCGTCGCCTTGCTCGCGCGCGTTGGACGGGCGTTGCAGGCCCGCAAAGGCGCGTTCACGCCCATCGACAAGCGGCTGGGGCTCATCGCGATGATCGCCATGGACCTGCAGCTTCTGCTCGGTCTGGCGCTGTTCTTCGGCCTCTCCCCGGCGGTTTCGGCCGCCGAGATGGACGTTGGTGCGGCGATGAAGGACCCGTATCTGCGCTTCTGGCTCGTGGAGCACGGGCCGACGATGCTGATCGCGATCGTGCTGGCCCACGTGGGCAACGTCCGCGTGCGGAAGGCGGCGGACGACGCGGCCAAGCACAAGCAGGCGCTGATCTTCTTTGGGATCGCGCTCGTGCTCGTGCTCGTCGCCATGCCCTGGCCGTTCCGCCCGGTCGTGGGTCGGCCGTTGTTGCCGGGCTTCTGACGGACCCCTACGCGGACATCGCGGCGTTCTACGACGCAGAATTCGCCGGTGCGGACGCGGACGTGCGGACGTTTGGCGAGGGGGTGCGCGGTGCGACGCGGGTGCTGGTGCTGGGGTGCGGCACGGGTCGGGTGTCACGAGCGTTGGCGGCCGGGGGGCGTACGGTCGTTGGCGTGGACCTCTCCGAGCCGATGATCGAACGGGCGCGGGCGCAGGACCCGGGCGGCGAGTACGTCGTGGGGGACATGTGCGATCTGACGGCGATCAAGGGTCGGTTGTTCGATGCCGCAGTCATCCCGAACGCCGCGTTTTCATTCCTCCGAAGTCGGCGCGACCAGCTCCGGTGCCTGACAGGCTTGCGCGGGATCGTGCGCGGTCCCCTCTGGATCGATGTCCCGATGCCCGATTTCGCGCTGCTCGGCGTGCCTCACACGCCGGAGGCCCACGCCTGGGAGGGGCTCGTCGACGGTCATCGGATCCGGCGCACCCGCGAGGTCTGGCGACGCCCCGTGGAGCAACGCCTGGATCTGCTCGACCGGTACTACACCGTCGCCGTTCCCGGCCCGCAGCTCCGGACGACCTCCGAGCTCCGGCTTCGCCTCCTCTTCCCAGCCGAGATGGAATGGCTACTCGAAACCGCCGGCTTCTACGCCGATGCTCTCTACGGCGACCACGCTGGCGGCCCCGTGCGCGAGGGCTGCGACCGCCTCCTCGTCCGCGCGCTCTGACGCCGCGCGGTCGGCCCCCGGCGGACGTTAGACGGCGCCATGCCCGCCGACAACCCGACCGCCCCCGCCCGCGTCTCGCACGACCCCGCCAACCCCGAAGCCCTGCTGCGGTTCATGACCGAGCGCTGGGCACGGCCGAAGAAGGGCGGCGGCACGGTCAAGGCCGCGGCATCCCACGCAGCCCGGCGTCGGGCCCTCTCCGCAGCCTTTCCCGGCGAGACGCTCATCGTCCCGACCGGCCACGAAAAGGTGCGGGCGAACGACACAACGTTCCGATTTCGCCCCGGCACCGACTTCTACTACCTCACGGGCAGCCACGAGCCGGACAGCGTCCTCGTCCTCCTCCCCGAAGGCGCCGGCCATCGCTCGGTGCTGTTTGTGGAGCCCAATCCAGGCAAGTCCAACGCCACGTTCTTCACGGACCGACAAAAGGGGGAGCTCTGGGTCGGCGCCCGCCGTGGCGTCCCTGAGAGCCGGGCGTGGTTCGCGGTCGACGAAGCGCGCCCGCTTGGCGACCTCCAACAGCTCCTCGGCGAACTTCCGGGTGAATTCCGGGTCCTCCGCGGCCTCTCGCCCGCGGTCGACGACCGCCTGAAAGTGCAGGCCGACCGGGACACCGCGTTTGGCCAGCACCTCTCCGAGCTGCGTCTGGTGAAGGACGATGCCGAGGTACGGGAGCTCTCGGCGGCCATCGCGTCGACAAAGCGGGGGTTCGAGGACGTGATCCAGCGCCTCTCGATCGCACGGAGCGAGCGGGAGATCGAGGGGGTGTTCGGGCTGCGGGCGCGCTGGGAGGGCAACGACGTCGGCTACGGCACCATCGCCGCGACGGGCAGTCACGCCTGCGTGCTGCACTGGACGCGCAACAATGGTACGGTCAAGGCCGAGGATCTACTGCTGCTCGACGCGGGCGTGGAGGGCCACTCGCTCTACACCGCGGACATCACCCGAACGCTCCCGATCGGCGGGAAATTCTCGCCGGAGCAGCGCGAGGTCTACCAGCTCGTCCTGAACGCCCAGCGTGCCGGTTTTTCGGCCGTGAAGCCGGGTAACGACTTCCTCGCCCCCAACCGCGCCGCCATGCGCGTGCTCGCCGCCGGCCTGCAGCGCATGGGGATCCTCCGCGACGCCGAGGACGCGCTGCGCGACGAACACCAGTTCTACCGGCGCTACACGCTGCACAACGTCTCCCACATGCTCGGCCTGGACGTTCACGACTGCGCGCGCGCGCGCGAAGAGACCTACAAGTTCGGGAAGCTCCGCGCCGGCATGGTCCTGACGGTCGAGCCAGGTCTCTACTTCCAACCGGACGATCTCACCGTCCCCAAGGGCTACCGGGGCATCGGCGTGCGCATCGAGGACGACGTCCTGGTCACCCCAACCGGCTACCGGAACCTCTCAGCGGGAATCCCGAGCGACACCGCCGCGGTGGAGCGCTGGATGACGCGTGTGTGGGACACCGCCGCGGGCCGCTAGCACGTTACTTCACCGGCCCGGAGCGCATTGATGACCCTCCTCCCGCTCGTTCTCCTGTCGCTCCACGCCCACGCCGGCACCACCAGCCACACGACGCCACCGCCGGCCACCAAGCCGACGACGATCACGACCAGCGATGGCGTGACCTTGCAGGCCGCCCTGGGAACCCCGGCGAAGGCGGGTCTCAACGGTGTTGTGTTCGTGCCGATGATCGGGCGAGGCAAGGAGGATTGGGTCGACGTGATGGCCGACTGCCAGAAGGCCGGGGCGTTCGTGCTGAGCTTCGATCTGCGGGGCATGGGCGCCAACGTGGCCGCCGGCGCGGCGCCGACGACGCCAACGGCAGACGACTACCAGAAGATGATGGGCGACGTAAAAGCCGCGATAGCCCTGCTCAAGACGAAGGGCGTCACGCGCGTGACGGTCGTTGGCGCGGAGCTTGGGGCCAACCTTGGCGCAAACGTCGCCGCCGAGGATGCCGCCGTCGTCGACCTCGTCCTCCTCTCCCCCGGCATGGACTACAAGGGGGTCATCGCGACAGACGCCGTGAAGCGCTACGGCGATCGTCCCGTCTACATGGCCGCGAGCGGCGACGACCCGTACAGCGCCCAATCCGTCGCCCGGCTCACGACGATCGCCACTGGCCCGCAGAAGGTCGACATGTTCGAGACGGCCGGAAAAGGCACGAAGATGCTTAATCATGAGCCGGAGCTGGAGGGGAACATCGCGGGCTGGGTGGCAGCACATTGGACGCCGGCGGTCGTTGCACCAACGCCGCCCCCGACGACGATCACGGTGAAGCCCGACACGAGCGCAGTCGAGACGACCGGGCCAACGAGCCTTCCGCCGAAGTAACAACCGGTTCCGCGAGATACGGGGGAAGGAGGAGTTGAGTTGGACCTCGAGCTCGGTAGCACCGTGGACCGGTACATCATCGAGCGGCGGCTTGGCTAGGGCGGCATGGCCGTGGTCTACCAGGTCCGGCATGCCACACTTGGGAGCCTCCACGCGCTCAAGGTCTTGAGCGTCTCCTCATCCGCGGTGCGGGAACGCCTGCTGCAAGAAGGTCGCGTGCAAGCGGCGCTTCGCCACGCCAACGCCGTGACCGTAACGGACGTGATCGACGTGAGCGGCTCCCCGGGGCTCATCATGGAATTCGTCGCCGGCCCCAATCTACAGGAGCTGCTTGGGCGCGTGCGGCCCGGGCTGATGGAGGCGGACGCGCTCGCCACGGGCATCATCGAGGGTGTGGCGTGCGCACACAAGCTTGGGTTGATCCACCGTGATTTGAAGCCAGGAAACGTGCTCGTTGCCGTGACCCCGAGCGGACCCGTGCCCAAGGTCGCCGACTTTGGCCTCGCCAAGCTGCTCGCGGGCGACGCGACGGGGGGGATGAGCAAGACGCGGTCGGGGACAGCCATGGGGACCCCCGCGTACATGGCGCCCGAGCAGATCCGGAACGCCAAGGGGGTCGACAAGCGCGCGGACATCTTCTCGCTCGGCGCAATACTTTATGAGCTGTATTGCGGCAAGCAGGCGTTCCTGGGTATGGACATGCTCACGCTATTCACGGCGATAGCGGCTGGGGATTACCAACCGCCGCGCGAGCTGGTGCCGGGACTGCCGGACCGGGTGGTGCGGGCGATCGACGGCGCCCTGAAGGTCAAGCCGAGCGACCGGATCCCCGACTGCGAGCCCCTCCTCGCGATCCTCCGCGAGGATTCCGGGCGTCCCGAGGGCATTCCCATCGCCCGTGCGCAGGCGACCTGGAGCCCGGAGATGCTGGCGAGCGTGGCGTCGCAAGGGGCGATGGTGCCGGCGACGGGAACGTCCGTCGCGTCGCCGATGACCTACGATCTCGGGACCCACATTCCCCGGGTTTACACGCGCAGGACCGCGATTTTCCGACCCGGCGGCGTCCAGAAAACGGCCTCGGGGACGCGCAGGTACCGCAGGATTTGCGCGGCGGCGGACGGAAACGGGCGCGCGATGCGCGTCCACA
>CAIMSU010000143.1 GCA_903844155.1 uncultured Pseudomonadota bacterium
CGAGGCGTTGAAGAGCGGGATCGGGCCGTGATACGCTTCACCCATGGCACACCTTCCGGAACGAGTTGGATCGAGAGATCAACCCGGTTCTATGCCGTTTTCAGAGGGTGTACCACTCTTCTGGCACGAATATGGCGGGTTGAATTCCGTGAACTCGTACTCAGTGCTCAACGTCCCAAAGCTCTTTCGGTACGCGCGCTGGTCGGTTCCACCGTTCACTGGCGCCACGGCGGTCTCGTTCCTGATCCGCGGCATGGCGCGGCTCAACTAGATGCCGCGCATCCTCGGGGCCCAGGACGGCGATGTGCTTCGCGGCGGCATGAAGTCGGGGCGAGTCCTTGGCTCCGAGGCCTGTGGATGCAAGTCGGGTCCGGGGTGTGGATGTACAGGGCCGGGGTCCGTGGGCGCATTGACTCCTCGCGCGCCGGCTAAGATCGGGGCGCAGGCCGGTCAGTCCTCGACCCGACGGCAAGCAAGTAGTTTCAGCCTTCACGATCCAGGAAGTGGCCATCCGACGACCGGGAAGCCCCTCACCCAACATTCTTTCGACGCGGATGGCGGGGACTTCACCTGCAATCTTGGAGATTGGGACGTCCAGGGTGCCGACGTCGGGGATTTCGGACAATTGGACTTAGTCATGCTCGATTTCATGACGACGTACAAGATTCCAAACGGCGCGCTTTGTGTCGTTCAGGCAGACGGTCGGCTGGTGTATTGCAAGGGGTTCACATTGTGCTCCCTCCTCAGTAGTCACGGTGAGCGGATCATTCGTACGAATCCGCATACGCGCTTTCGGATCTGTAGTCTTTCGAAGGTCATCACTGCGGCGGCAACGATGGCTGCAGTTGAGGATGGCAACCTTGGCCCCGACGGCGTTAAGGGCCCAGTCTTCTATCAGAATGAGTTCGTACACTGGGTCGGCTCGGGATGGTTGAGCGCACGGGATGCGGAGGGCGACGTCAGCGTCCCCGAACTGCGGAACGTCACGATCCGGAACCTCTTGACGATGTCGGGTGGGTGGGTGGAAGATGCTGATAGCTATCCCGTCTGTCCCTACGCCGGCCCAGCCTCCCCAAATTGGATGCCCGACAACAACGACGTGTTCTGGGCTGAACTGCTAAATGGCGGACGAACGCCGATCGACGCGGCGAGTATTCGACTCGGAATGAATGCGATCCACCTCACCTGGGACCCCCAGACGGGCGACCACTGGACTTACAACAACTATGGATGGAGTCTTCTGGGGGCGGTTCTGACCGCGGCCACGGGCGAAGATTATGCGACCTACGCGCAGGAGAGGGTTTGGGCGCGGATCGGGGCACCGGACAGTCAGATCGGTTCAACGACGACTCGGGCTGCCCGGGAGGTCCGCTACTACGGCGAGCTATTTCCCGACGAAATTAGCACCGACTCCAGCAAGGGCATGGCGGCAAATGTGAACGCACCCTTCGATTGTTGGCCGGACGTGAGCGCCGGCACCCCCGTGGATTGCCGGGCGACATCTACCTGCCCGCACACTGAGATACCTTGCGGTCCGGCGCCTTATTGTGGATTTCGTCTAGAAAACTCACCGAGCGGGAGTGGTTGGATATCCTCCGTCTACGACTGGGCGCTGCTGATGAAAGACCTGTTCGGAAGCAGGTCCGTGGTGCTCTCGAAGGAGAGTGTGACCCAGATGCTGGGCGGGGACGCGATCCCGACCGACGACTACGGTAATCTTCAATACTATGCATGGGCGGAATCCGGCGGTGCGCTCTCCAAAGCTGGAGACCTCGACGGGTCCATCGCGTGGGCGTACAACGCTGGGCGGAACGGCGTCATCGACCTTGGTTCCGGACTCAAGGCATTTGGGGCGAGCAACGTATTTTTCTTCAATCGCAACAACGCGGCGATCAACAGCAGTGTAGCGCCTGCGCCCACCGCGAAGCAATCGTTCATCGCCCTGTTGCAGGAGCGAATCGCCGAACTTGTCGAGAGCGACCGTAGTACCGAGGATTTGTGGGGTGAGTTGTGACAAAGGGCCGATTCGGGTTGCGTGCCGCGTTCGGGCTGGTTTCGCTCTGGATGAACGCCAGCTGCGTGTCAGCGGCTTCAGCAAGCGCCAGATGTGGAGCCAGTGTGGCCGCCCTGTCGGGCGGAGCGGGTTACGAGACGATTCAGGCCGCGGTGGACGATGCACCGGACGGCGGAACCGTAACGGTCTGTCCTGGAACCCATGACGAGAACCTGACGGTCTCGCAAGCGTTGACCCTCGCGGGCTCAGAGAGTGCGCCCACAGTGATCGATGGCGGCTCAAGTGGCCAAGTGCTCGATGCCACCGGTATACAACAGGGGAGCGTTACCTTGCAGGACTTGACGCTGCAGGGAGGCAGCGGCTCCCCCCCGGGCGAGGGGGATCCGTACGGAGGCGCCCGAGGTGGAGCGATATCGTTCGGCGGCCCCCGTCTCCTGATGGAGCGCGTAACGCTTCAGAACAACGGGGCTGCGGTCGGTTCCGCGCTGTTCGACGACGGCGCCATGGGTGCTTCGGAGGTGGTTCTCACGGACTGCGTGGTGCAAGGCAACGTTGGGCAGCCGGATGCTGAGGTCAACTATGGTGCCATCGCCATGTATGGTTGGTTCATTCTTAGTGCCATCAACAGCACATTTTCCAACAATGATGTGGCCGACATCGGATTTGACTCCAGTGTGCCGCCCTACGACCCGCAACTCTTCGCGGTCCCGGCCGGAGACACTGAGGTCGAATGTGACGACCTGAACAATACATGCTCGTTCCATTGAGAGTCACGCACGCGCTCGCCCGGCCTCACACCGCGGCGTGGGGAGCCGTCGCTTGTTAGCCATGCAAACCGCGTTCCCCCGATGCGCCCTTGGCTGAGTGCCCGAGGAGGACCTGTACCGACCGCAGCGGGTCGAACCAGAAACTTGGCCCTCCAGGCTGCCATTGGTCGCGCTTGCGCGACGCGATCATGGCGATCTCAGGTCGATTGGCCCGGTGGCGTGCGCGCTGCACGTCGCCAGCGCTTGCTTCGTACCCTGCAATGCCCCCAGGTTCTGTCCCCGACCATTCTGCGATTCATCTCGTCCCAATCGTCTTTCTGCAGCCGAATTATGAACGGGTTAAGGTCTGACATGCTCGGCTGACCACCTACACTCCGGAGGCTATCACCCCGCCATATTCGTGCCAGAAGAGTGGTACACCCTCTGAAAACGGCATAGAACCTGGTTGATCTCTCGATCCAACTCGTTCCGGAAGGTGTGCCATGGGTGAAGCGTATCACGGCCCGATCCCGCTCTTCAACGCC
>CAIMSU010000144.1 GCA_903844155.1 uncultured Pseudomonadota bacterium
CCGCGGCGTGTGGTAGAACTCCTACCCATAGGTTCCTCGTTCGTAGTGGGGGTTTCAACAACCAACTACTAAGGCGGAACCTATGTTTTGTCTAGGCTTGGATGTGAGAATTCGCGGCGTTCGCGCACATCTTGGGTTAGGAGTCGCAGGAACGCAGCGCACAACCTCGGCACCGTTGTCGCAGAAACCTCCACCTGCTCAGTCTGCATGGTCTGCCCTTGTACCCCAACTCGCGGCACCTCGACGACGACGCCGAACGCCGGTGTGTCCGTATCGTTGGGATCGGTGTGGTCGAGCAAAGTCCCGGCCTCCAACATCCCAGCGGGTGGATCGAGGAGCAGCGAGGCGTCCACACCCACCTTGCGCAGATGCTGCACTGCACAGTAGGCGACCTCCTCTCTGGTCGCATTGGCATCGAAGAAGACGACCGGGGCGTCTTCGGGGCACGGAATCGAGTAGGTCATGCCGTGTCGATCTGCCGTCGGCTTGTCGGTATCTGCCGCGAGGCGGCGTACTCTTCCCCAAGTCCACGGCAAGCTGCGTAGGAATTCCGCGCGTGTCCCCAGCCGTTGGAAAAGGTGCGCGTAGAAGTCCGCGACGCTGTCGAGGACAATCTCTTGACCGTCGATCCGAATCGGGAATGAGCGGATGATCGACGAGGCCGCCCGGGACCCCGCTGGATTGGCCCGGGAGTACTTGTCTCGGAGCGCCTCTGGGTCGAGGTCGGAGAGGTCGTCGTCGTCCGGAAGAAGGTCATAGGCCAACCCAAGCAGCTCGAATATCCGGTCCGCGTTCACCAACGGCTTTGTACCCTCGATTACTGCTCGGACATCAGCAAAAACATGCTTGAACTTGTCGATCTCGACCGAAGGTGGGACCTGGAAAAAACCCCAAGACGAACCCGCTACCTCCGGTGCCACCGCCCGAAGAACCTGCCGCTGGGCACAAAGGGCTTCAAGCTGGAATCGGGCCACATCCGTCGGAATGCCGATTCCTTCCGCCAGTTCCTCGGCGACCACAACGCGAAAACCACCAGCCGTGCTCGCCTGGACACGGGCCAGAACCAGTTCCTCAACGCGCTTCAGCCACGCCGACATCCGCGCGCTGAGCTGCTCCCGATCGCGGAGGTCCAACGATTGCATGACTGCGGGAGCGGAATCTTCGAGGCCGAGGCGAGAAGGCAGGCCCGATACCGCCCGAATCTGGTCCCATCCGATCTCGCGGATCTGTGCGACTTGATCAGGGGGCAACCCCCGGCGGGCAGCAAGGCTATTGTGAGCCTTCACAGCGATTTTATCGAATCCGCCAGCGCCGAGGACGGTGGCGTGAAACGTGCGCCTGCACTCCTCTCTCGCGGCTTCCTGTCGACGGCGCGCCACTCTGGCAACGTCCACCACGAGAAGGATGACGGAACCCACCCGCAGCCCATCACGAATTGCCACGTGGGCCGTGCCCTCGTCCAGAGGCTGTTCGGAAGCGACGGAGGAACTGCCGCTCGGCGTGATCTGCTTTGCGAGGTCTCTGTTGACCTCGGTGGTCCAGCGGCCCGCTCCTCCTCGGGACTTTCCAGAGACGGACACGATCTCGTACCCAACCAGAATCTCGTAAAGCGGCGGCCACGAAAGGATCTCAGCCATCGCGGGCTCAAGCCTCGTGTTCAGCAACTTGAACCAAGTCCGATCGCTCGCGGCTTCCGGGTGAGCCTTGTCGTTTCTCACCGTGACGAGCGGATTCAGAAACTCCATGAAGGTCATGGGCTTCCGTGGGGTGACTTGACTCTCCCGTTGCGTCAACAGGGCGGCGACGCCCCAGGCTGGGGTCCCTAGTTTGCGCTGTTCCATCGCGAGTTGGAGTTGCCAGGCGGAGTTTCGACATCGGTCCGGTACGGCAGCGTCCGCCAGCGCTCCGAAACGCTCTAGGCGGCCGGTCGGAGGTCGCCGCGCCAAGCATTCCCGCACCAAACCGACGTGAGTCCCCAGCGAAACGCGGTCCTCCTTGTTGTCGTTTGCGAGCTTGATGATCATCTGGTCCACCTGGTCGACTTGGGTGTCTGAGGCGTCATACTCGCTGAGGAGGAGCCTCGACAGGTGCTGAACAAGGCAGTCTAGCAGGGTGAGCATCCGATCGAACCTTTGGCCCGGTTCTGATTCCGCAAGGGCGTCCCAGACACAGTTGGCGAGCCCCACCGGGAGGCTCCGGCGCGCATCGTCGAGGCTCTCCAAGGTGGATGCTGAGTCAGTTGGCGGCATTATTCCTCCAGTAATTCACGTAGTAATAGTAGGAGGCGGCTACTACGAGGGTGCCGCCCACCGATGCGTTCTGCCACGGGGCCACCTCGCTGAACGCCACTGTACCCGCCTGCACGATTCCCGTGAGGCCGACGAAAAAGAGCAACAGGTTGGTCTTCCGCTCAGCTTCGTCCTCACGTTGCTGGCGGGCATCGTCGAGCTGCTTCTGCTCCAACTCCGCCAGCCGATCCAGATCCGCCGTCGTCTTGGCATGTTGCTCGGCGAGGCCGAGCGCCTCACGGAGGCCGGTGTAGACCTCCCGGGCGTCGCCGTCGAAGACCACGTCGTTGTGAACATACTTCGCGTGGAACATCAGGAAGTCCCGCCGCACCTCTTCACCCCCGATCAGCCGGGGGCCGGTCGCCAGAACTCCGAGGATGCGCTTCGTGAAGCCTTGCAGGGCCTCGGCCTGGAACGCGGCGTACAGCAACAGTTCAAGGAGCAGCCCGGTTCGCCCATCCGCCGCCCCAGCTCCGCGCTCGCTGAGTGCGATCGCCCGGCCGTTGTAGAGAACCACGTCC
Source organism: uncultured Pseudomonadota bacterium (assembly GCA_903844155.1). Classification (GTDB taxonomy): domain Bacteria; phylum Myxococcota_A; class UBA796; order UBA796; family SXON01; genus CAIUMM01. Next base: position 2,810 of record CAIMSU010000144.1, read on the forward strand.
CGGTCCTCCTCGCGGAGCGTGCCGGTCGCTGCGCAAAGCCGGGAGAGCAGTCGGCCGGGCTCGGCGAGTGCGACGACGCCCCGCTCGAACCGAACATGAGCCACGGTGTACAGCCGCCCGCGGTGACTCCGGTTGAGGGCACTCAGCCACTCCACCAACTGGTCAAGCGAGGCGTGCGCGCCGGCCGGAAGGCCAATTTTCACGACCCGAAACGCCGGTGACCCCGCCATATTCGTGCCAGAAGAGTGGTACACCCTCTGAAAACGGCATAGAACCTGGTTGATCTCTCGATCCAACTCGTTCCGGAAGGTGTGCCATGGGTGAAGCGTATCACGGCCCGATCCCGCTCTTCAACGCCTCG
>CAIMSU010000145.1 GCA_903844155.1 uncultured Pseudomonadota bacterium
ACCAAACTTGCGCGCGCGACGGCGTCCCTCGGCTCGGAAGGGCGCTTGGAGACCCCGGGAGGCCGCGAGGGGCGTCCGGGGGCAGGTTCCGACCCGGTTCGCGCACATTTTGGGTTAGAAGTGGCCACCAGCTCGCAGCTTGGGAGGAGGAGCTCAAACCAGTCGTCCTCGACCACAAACGGATCCGGTACGGGGATGTTCTTTCGGTCCCGATTGAACCAGTCGCAGGAATAGCGCAAGTTCGACCAGTCGTAGGCGAGGTAGGCGTTCGGCGTTCCCCGCAGTTCCGACCATGGGCGATAGTGGTCGACGCTCCCGTTGGGGGACCACATCACCGTGTAGCCGCAGAGCCAACCGAAGCCGTCGGCCAGGTGGCGGACGAACTTCTTGTTCTTGCCGGTCCAGTAGTCCGGCGGACGCTCGGCGGACGCATGGCCCGCCTTGGCGAGCCACTTCGCACCGGGGGTGAGCGCCTCTACCTGCCAGTCTGGATGAGGGGAAGGCTGTGAGAACCGCTTCACTTCTCCCTCGGCTTCGGCTTCCCGGCTGCCTTCTCGTACGTCACGACCCAACGGGGCCAGAAGCGATCGTGTCCGCCGAGATGGAGGCAAAGCGTCTCGTGGACTCGCTCCTTCAGGGCCGTCCGCTTGGGCAGGTCGGCTGGCTCGATGCCGGCGAGGAAGCCCTGGGCGGCGGCGGTGTCGCCCCGCATGAAGGCCATGGCCGCTTCGATCGCCCGCTCTCCCTCGACGGACCTCGCCGAATGCATGCCGAAGGAATCGGAGGTGAGCCAGCCGGAGGCGTCACCGCGCTTGACAAAGGGCAGCCCGCGCGCCGACACGACGCTCCCGTCCATGCTGAAGTGGTGAACTTCGTCCAACGCCTCATCGAAGCTCGACTCGACGGACGCCATCACCATCGGCGAGTGCGTCGAGGCAAAGACCTGGACCTGGATGTCATCGTTCAACCTGGCGAGCACGCGCATCAGGGCGGGGAGCAGGAGCCGCTGCCACGCAGGGTGAAGGTGCGTCTCCACCTCGTCGATGAGGACCACGATGCTCTTGGCCACGGGCGCGCGAAACAGCTCCGCAGCGAGCTTGTTCTCGTACCAGGCCCACACGATGATGTAGGCAAGGGAGGCGACCCGGCGCATGCCCGCCGATGCGAGCGTGATGGGGACACTGCCATAGGGCAGCACCAGGGTAGGGATGTCCCGGGTGTCGTCCACGCTCACTCGGGCAGGGTCGCCCGGTTTGAGCGTCTCGGCGGGTCCTTCCCCGGTGAGCGCTGCCAGAACCTCCTTCAGAAGCGTCCAGGGCCCGTTGTTGGACTGCTGCCAGCGCACCCAGTCGTAGATGAGCCCGTTGAAGGGGCGTGCACCGGCGATTTTCGGTCCGTCCCAGACCTGATCGCGGTCGATCTCGTAGGTGCGGAGCCGCGTTTCGAGCGGGCCGGAGTTCTCGTGGCGACCGCGGTTGCGGTACGAGTCCCATACAGAAAATCCACCGTCCACCCGCGCGTAGATGACGATGCCGTCGCCAGGGAAAAGGGACTCGTCCATGCGGCGAGCGCCTGCGCCACCCGCACTCCCGTCGCGAAGCATCCAGTTGCCTTTCTGGTCGGTCGGGTGCGACTCCCACTCCTGATCTGATGCGTGAAAGCTACAACGGTAGTTCCGGCCCTGCCCCTTGGGGCTGTCCACAAAGCGGTAATTGATTTCGGACGTGAGGTAGTTGTTGCCGGGTCGCGGACTCGTGTCCCTTTTTGCGTCTTTGCGGGGCATCGCCGGGTTCTTCCACCAGCTCCAGGTATGCGCATACCACAGCACATCCAGCACAAAGCTCTTCCCCAGCCCATTATCCCCCGTCAGGAGGTTCAACCGAGGGGCGAACTCGAACTTCAGCTCCGGCGCGGGGCCGACGTCTTTGAGGTGGAGGGAGCGCAGCATTCTACTTCCTTATCGCCGGGGGCGGGGCGGCGGCACGGGCGGCGGCCTTGTCGGCGAGCGTCAGGTGCGTCTCGTTGTCGCGATCTTCGCCGTAAGGGGCGCCGGGAGGGTTCTTGCCGCGGTCCTTGCCCCACTTGATGTTCGGCTTCCAACGCAGGACATCGTCCTGCATGAATGGCCGGATGTTGAGCCGCACGCCGTCGTTGATGTCGGGGTTCCAGCCGATGGGCTGCTGCTCGGGCGGCTTCCAGCGGACGAAGATGTCGTAGGGCTTCTCGCCGTCGAGGATGAGCTTGAGGCGACGCTGGAGCTCCTCGGCCTTTCGGAGACGGTCGCCGGCGCCGGGCTCGCCGCGCTTGTCGGCGTCGCGCTGGCGGGTGATCCAGTCGCCGAGGTAGCGGAAGGTCAGGGACTCCAGGGCCTTGTGGTCGAGGCGGTGGTAGTTGACGAGGGCGGAGAAGCCCTCCTTGTGGCCGTCCGTGACCTGCCAGATGAACGGGCGATGGTGGAACAACTTGCAGTGCTGCTCGAAGAAGCCGTCGCGGAGCCAGGCGTCGAGGGAGCGGTTGGCGAAGCCGACGTCGCTGAGCAGGGTCTGCTCACGGCCGGAGGACCAGGACGAGCCGTACGCGGTGCGGAGCAACTCGCGGAGGCGCTCGGCCGCGGTGACTTCACCGGCGACGGGGGGGATGCAGACGATGCCGTCGTCATCGGCGAGGGCGTCGAGGCGATCGGCGGGCTGATCGGGCCAGCGGTAGCCGAGCAGGCGGGCGACGGCGACCTGGAGCGGGGCGTCCGACGGGGTGACGGTGCCCTTGAAGAGCCACTGGGTCGGATCTTCGGAGTAGGGCTCGGGGAGGCCGTTTGGGTATTTTTCGGCGGCGATGGCTTGCCAGTGGGGGAGGTCGAAGGGGACCTGCCCAAGTGTAGCATTCGTCACCTTTGTAGCTTGGTCTATCTTTCGGACTTCACCCAGGAACTCCTTGGAGGTGCAGTAGGCGAGGACCGCGAGCAAATTCGCGGGGTCATGCGGACAGACTGCTGCTGCGTTTACGTCGAAGCACTCGCCGGTGTAGAGCGTTGACCGAAGTTCGTTCATCTGATTCACCAAGACTCCCACCCGCCCCCAAGCGCGCCCGCCTTGGCGACGAGCCAACGCCCGACCGTCATCCTCCCAGCGCACCATGAATGACCGGCCGCCCCAGAGACACGTTTCAATCGTCGTGCTCATCAGCCGCCGCCAACCCTCGACAACGGCCAACTCCCAAAAGGCCCGGACGTGCGCGGGATCATCCCCCGTCACGAGGCCCTGAACCGAGTCGGCAGCTTCGTTGAGCCGAACTCCCCCGAGCGCGGCCTTCGGGGCGATGCGTGAATCCGGGTTGGCGACCTGCTCCCGCTGAACGGGAATGATCAGCGCAGCGGACGCCAGCGAACTGGCCTTTTCATCGAACCCGCGGACGTGCGCCAAGTCGATGTATCCGAATGCGTGGTCCGTCGTGGGAACGGCCCTCGTGCCGGTCATCAAGATCGTGATGGCCGCCCACCAGTTCATGTCCTGAAAAGCAGAAGGGCCGAGGTCCACCAAGATCGAGTTGGTCACCGTTGAGAGGAGCGACTGGCGATACTTCCTGTAGGTGGTTTGCATCCACCAGGTCTGTGGCGATACCACCGCAAACGAACCACCACTTGCGCACAGGGCGATGATCCGCTGGATGAACACCGTGCAGAGGTCGCCCTTTCCGTCTGCGTAGTGGTCGTCGGAGTGAACCGAGAGCACCTCGCCCTGTTTCCTCCGGGCGAGGAAGGGGACGTTTGTGGCTACCAGCGAGTACCTGCCAGCAAGGCAATTGGCCGCCTCCGCGATCCCGCGCGCCGCGACGTGGCTCTCGTGCTCATCCGCATCGACGTCGATCGGCTCCTCATTCAGCACCCGCTCCAGCACCGGCCGCAGCTCCTCGGCCCGTGCACAGAGCAAAGTCTCCGGCATGTCCCGCGTCGGATCGATCAAGCTCCCCAGAACGGGTGCATCAAGGAACAGGTCGAACAGCCGCCCCATCCCCCGCTGCTGCCGCACGTCCCGCCCCGCCCGCACCCACCGATCCCGGATCTTCTTGGTGTCCTCCAGCCTTTTCGCCTTCTCGGGCTCCGTCTCATCCGCCATCGGCATCGGCGCGACGCTCAACCCGGAGCACGCAACGCTCATCGCCGCTATCGCCCGGTAGCCACCCGCGCCCGGATACTTCCACGCCGCCATCGCCAGCGCGAAGGCCGCGATCTGCACGCACCGATTGTCCAGCTCCAACCCATGCAGGTTCTCACGGAACACCGCGTCGCAGGCGTCTCGCGCCGTCAGCCCCTCGGCGATTCGGAACGCGACCAGGATCTCGAACGCCGCCACCAGGAAGTGCCCCGACCCGCAGCAAGGGTCAAGCACCTTCAACTCCCTCGCGGTCTTCGGCCACCCCTCGAACCGCCCGGCCGCCGGGCTCCCGTCCTCCAGCGTCCGCAGGTAGGGCATCGCCATCGGCAGCGCCCGACCCGCGCCCGTCCACCACGCCCCAAGCGTGTTCTGGAGCAGGAAGTCGACCATGTACCGCTCGGTGAAGAGCTGGGTGACCGCAGGCAGTTCGTCCGCGCCGATCTTCACCTCGGACTCGTTGACCACCTTCTTCTTGCGCGCCTGCCAGAACTGGTAGACCCACCCGAGGCTGTCGCTCGCGGTGAACACCTCGACGGGCAGAGCAGCCAGAATGCCCTCCAGCGTCTTCCGGTGCTCGGCCGCGAGGTTGACGGCGAGCATCGGGTCGTCCGGCCGGAAGATCTGCGGCAGCGCCCGGCTCGCGAACCGGCCCGCGACCTCCCAGGTGTCCACGCCCTCCTCGGCGGCGTACTCCGCGCAGTCGGCAATCGACACGTCCACGCCCTCGGGGCCCATCAACAGGCCGTTCTCCGCCAGGAAGCGCGCGAACAACATGCGGTGCCAGTGCTCGTAGGCGCAAGCCTCGGTCAGCCGGTCGATCCCCTGCCTTCCGTCCCGCAAGCGGTCCCCGAGCTGTCGGGCGCGGGCGCGCAGCTTCACTCGCAGCTTTCGCTCCGTCTCGTTCAGGTGCTCACGCGGCTCGGCGCGGTCGACGTCGAGGCGCAGCAATGCAGCAGCGGCCGCCGTTTCGGCGATCGCTCTGGCGCCGCCCGTGTCCTCGGCCTTACCGATGGCGGCTTCGAGCTTGCGGCGTAGTTCAGTGGGAAGTGTCGCCATGGGTCAAACCACCAACGGCCCAAGTTCGATCTGAACGAGCAGGGCGCTTCGCGCGTCGGTGACCCACAGCTCCAGATCGGCCTTCGTCTTCAGCGTGCGCTTGGGGAGCTGTGCCTGGCGTGTCTCGGGCTCCGCCAGCTTCGCGGCTTCGAGGCGGGCATCATGGAAACGACCGGGGAGCGCCTTCGCCTCCGTCGCCCAGCCATCGATACCCCGCGCCGCGAGGGAGTCCAGCAGCGCCTTGTCGCTCGCGATCGCGAGCTTGGGGACGGAGCTGATCCGGTTCCGGGCGAGGATGCCGCTGCGTTGCTCGGGCGTGAGCACGCCCCACGCCTCGAACTGTTCGAGCTGGTGCATCTCGGTCGTCCAGATCCCCTCGCACCGGAGCTGTGCGCCCAGCAGCGCGGCACGCAGCCCACTCGCGAGGGTGTCACCGAGGTCAGGCAACGGGTCCGGATCGGTCAGTAGTCCGCGAGCGCCGACGATGGCGTCGCGCTCGGCCCGCACGGCGGCGTCTTCGTCCAGGCTCCGAGAGTGCGCAAGCAGGGACTCCAGCCGAGTCCAGCCAGGCAGCCGAGCGGCGATGGCGTTGCCGGTGGTGTCCCAATCAACGCGGTCCTTGGCGAGCCCGATTCGCGCGTCGTAGACCCGCTTCACCAAATCGTTGCCGCCATACTTTCCCAGGTCGTCGACGTGGACGATGGACGGCGCGATCGGGCGGGGCGCATCCCCACCTGCCTTCGCGGCGAGCGCCCAAAGCACGACGAAGTACGCCGGGAGCGTCGTCGCCTCGTCCCCGGACTTGCACTGGACGCCGGCATCCGCCATCAACTTCCGGACCGCCCCTCGCTCAGCCGCTGTCACCGGGACGGTTTCGGCGCGGAACTCGTGGATCCCGATCTTGGTCCGGTCCAACGTCGAGATGGTCACCGGGGCAGCGTTACTCGTCTGGCAACGAAGGTGCTCGGTCAGCAGCAGGAGCAGGATCGCGCCGTCGACGGCGTCCCGAGACCACCCATAGGGCACGCCCTCGAAGTTGGCCCTGATCTCCGAGCCCTTCTTGCCAGCCGCGGAGTACCGAAGGATCTCGACGCACACCGGGTGCTTGTCCGGATCCCCGACGTGGCCCACCTGGTCGAGGGCTTGCGTCTGCCCGGCCTTGGATTGGATCACCACCTGCGCCCACTTGGGGTTGTCGGCCTTGGTGAACTCTGGGAACAGCCGCACCAGCGAGCTCTGCGCCGCTGCCTTGACGGCGTCGGCCAGCGACGTCCCCGTCACCTCCTCGCCGCCACCCTGCAGGACGTTCGCGTCGGCCAGGACGTCGCCGACGATAGCGTCCAGTTTGAGCTTCGCGTTCGCACGGCGCGTCTCGATCGCGCTCCGAGCCTCGACTCCGGCTTGCGTGGTCGGCGCCCCGCGCTTGTTCAGCGTCTCCTCGGAGGCGCGCAGCGCGGCGAGAGCGGCGTTGAAGTCCCCTCCGCTCTTGGAGGGCAGCCACACGAACACGATCGGCGACTTCTCCCCCACGCCGAGCGCATCCGACTGCACGGACTCGAAGCTCTCGCCGCCCATCCCCTGAACCCACACGGGGATCGTCCCCGCGTCGACCTTCGGCGGGTCCATACCGAACGAGATCGAGAGGTCCCGCTTCACCTTCGAGAGGCCGTGGATGATCGCGACCGTGCCGAGCGCGGTGCGCGCGGCGGCCTGCAGCAGGTCCGCCCGAGCCCCGGACAGCTTCTCGGCGCCCTCCTGCCAGCTCTTGAACGCAGCCCGGTAGTCGCCGTCCCACAGCCGGCTCTCGGTCGACTGGATGCGGAACTCGTCCTCGACCTGCATCAGGTCGCCTTCCGCGACGAGCTGTTCCAGGAGCCCGGGGATGCGCTTGCGGAGATCGCTGCTGTCCGCAGCGAGGTCCTCGACCAGCAGGTCGGCGAAGACGTCGGGGATCGCGCGGACGCCGTCGTCGGCACCGACCTCGCGCGGCAGACGGCCGATCAGGTAGGCCAGGGCAAGCAGGCGCGCCTTCAGTTGGGCGTCGGGGTCAGGCAGGTCACGGAGCGTCGCGATCCGGTCATAGGTGTTGCGGGGGACCGTCTCGGTCTGGATCAGCCGCGTCGCCAGGTTGAAGTAGAGGAAGTCACCCCCCACGACCGTTCCCACCTCATGGTCAGCACCCAACTGAACAGCGTCGAAGACGGCCGTGAGTTGGTTTCTGAGCTGCCCGACTACGCCACCCTCGTCCACGGCACGGAGCGCCCGCTCCCAGAACCGTCGGCGAACCGGGAGCAGCGGGTAGTCGGCGACGAGCATCGCGTCATCCCCCGGCTGGGAGGCGAGGCGCGAGCCCTGCAGGTGTCGCTTGATCTCGCCGATGTGCTTCGTCAGCCGGGCGCTCAGCTCGGCCATTGCCGAGGGCTTCTTGAGCAGGACGATCTCACGGATGACCGTGTCCACGTCGGCATCGGAGAGCTGGACTTGGACCTTGAAGCGCGCCTGGAGCTTCTGGAGCTGCTTCGTGTCCGTGATCGCCGACTGCCCGGTCGCGACGAACAGCAGCCGCCCCTGGAACGACTTGCACACCGACTCCGTGACCTCCTGCACCTGGTTGGCCCGCCCGTCGTTGTCGCCGATGAACTGCTGGACCTCGTCCAGCGCGATGAGCGTGCAGGGAAAGGGCTTCCCGCCGGGTGCCAGCGCGAACCGGAGGGCCTCGATCATGTCCGGATCGCTGACCTCGGCCTGGAACGGAAACTGCGCCTTGATGTGCGCGCGAAGGTCGGTCGGGTTGGACCAGCTTGGGAGGTGCTTGCCGATGGCATCGTGAAGGCGCGTGCTCATCACGAAGCTGGCGAGCTCTGTCGACCAGGTGCCGCCGTTGGCCTCGACCGTCGCCCTGACCTTGTCCAGCACGTTGTTGTCCCGCAGCCACATGACGAACCGGGCGCGGTCGTACTGCTCCGGGAGACCGACGGAGCGGAAGACGATGGCCAGGAGCGCGAGCCGGACAGACCCGGCCCCGGACCCGAGCGTGCCTGCAGCCGCGTGAAGCCCACCGTGCCGCTTGCCCGCGGTGGAGAGCTCGACGAAGTGGGCGCGGATGTCGTCGGGGAGGCGCACCAGCCCGCGGGCTGTGTCGCCAGTGCTCGGAAACCCCCGATCGGTCCACAGCGCGCGTAGCATCTTCACGAAGTGCGACTTGCCGCTGCCGTAGAAGCCGCTCACCCACACGCAGCGGATGTCCGGCTGCCCGAGGTCGCCGAGGTAGGCGCTCAGGATCGTCCGCATGCCCTTCTCGTACTGGCCCTTGCACACGAAGGTCTGGAGCTCGGAGCGGAGGGTGGTCACGTCCTCGACGCTCTCTCCCTCGGTCACCTTGGCGACGCCGTTGTTGGCCAGCTTGAGGTCGGCAGGGTCCTTCTGGTAGATCTCGCGGTTCTTCAAGGCGTCTCTCCGATCTCGTGAGCGGTGATGGGCACCGCAAGGTAGTTCCAGCCCGACCGTCCGCGGTCGCCCAGGAACCAGTAGTGTTTGTTCTCGTACTCGCCGGGGAAGAAGACGAGGAGCCGCCCACGGACGCTGTCTTCTGCGGTCTGGACGACGTCCGAGACGGAGATCAGCCCAAACAGCGAGGCCACGCCGCGCAGCGCAACGACCGTGTTCTCGTCTCCGGCCTTGAATTCCGCTTCGATCCGCTCGACCACCGTGTGCTGGAACTCTGGCAACGCCCGCTCGACCTCGCTCGGGTCCTCGAAGTAGCCGTCGCGGTACTCGTGCTTTCCGAGCCACTCGGCAAAAGCGTTGGTCAGGTCTACCTCGCGCCACTTTCGCCCGGCGTTCGTCGTTGCCGTCTCGAACTCGTCCTGGTGGTAGCGGAGCTTCCGCTCGTCGGTCTTGTCGTAGACCACAAACCAGACGCGCTGCGGCCCGGCGATGTTCCGCTCCCAGGGCAGCCCCACGAGCTTCTTGTACTGCTCAACGAGCTTCTCAACCCTGGACAGCATCACACAGCTCCAGCTCGGACGGGGTGAGCAGGCGGTCCATCCGCACCTCGACGATGCCGCCCGCCGAGCGAACATCGAGCCAGCCTGCGCGATCGGCTGCGAGCAATAGGTCGAGCACCTCGGACGGGTTGCGGTCCAGCAAGCGGGCCCACAGCGATGAGAGCAGGAATTGACCTCGCCCGCCCTCCATCCAGCCGAGGGCTGCGGCGAATGCTGCGGTGGTCGGCGTCGCGATGGGCCGAGAGCGGGTCTTGTTGAGCTTGCCGATGAGGTGGCCGGACTGCGAGAAGGTCGACGCGAGGTTCTGGGACAGCGAGGAGAGCGTGTTCGGGTTGAACCGGGCCGCGGCCGTGCCCAGGATCTCCACCACTCGATCGGGATCGACGCGCTCGCCCTGTCGGACAGCGAGCACCCCTGGCGCGGCGGCACGCGCGAGGGGGTCGCGGGCGCAGGCCGAGAGGAGCGCGAGTAGCGGGCGCGCGTCGGGGTCAGCGTCCCAGAAGCGACGCAGAAGGCGGAAGGTCGGGATGCCAGGGTCGAGGCCGTAGAGCTGCGAAAGGAACGCGAAGCTGCGGTCGCGGTTGTCCGCTGTGCGCTTTCCGAGAAGGTTTTCGTCAACGACGAGGTGGCGGAAGTCGTGGTGGGTGGCGGTGGACTCGGTGGCGGCGAGCAGTGTTGAGAGCTCGGCCAACATCATCGTGCGGCTGGAGTGCGCGCCCTTGTCGCCGTCGCGGAAGCCGAGAGCAGCGCGGGCACGGTCGGCCCCGGAAATGCGCGGGGCGAGGCGGCGAACGCGGGCGGCGGGGAGCGAGGGGCGGGGGTCCGGGGTCATCGTGCGCGGGGAGGGCGGGAACGTAGCGCGACGGACTACTTCTGAGCGGGTGGCGGCGTTTTTCCCATGAGCTTGTAGAGGGCTGCGATGGTCGCGGTCGCGATCTCCTCAACGTCGAGTTTCCGGCCATCTGCCAGACGCCAGACCACCAGCCCGTGGCCTTGTCCGTCGTTGGTGGCGAACGCAGGAAGATCGCAGTGCCCGAATTCCTCCTCACCGTCCTGGACTGCCCAGATGACCTCCTTGCGGCCGCGCGACCAGAAGAAACCCGCCCACAGACCGTGGGTTCCCGGGCCGGGATGGTACGTGACGTCAAAGCCTATGTAGCGGCAAGGACCCTTGAATTCTCGCCTCTCAGAGCCCGTCTCGAAACGATGCGCATCGCTCACCGCCTCGTTGACTGCGGAGAGGAAACGGCGGAGCTGGGGTGGCGACTTCCCTTTTTCCTGTCGGCGGAGGATGTCAGCAATATCCCGGGTGCGCAGAACGCTCCCATCGTCGATCCAGTGAGAGAGCCCGACGAAAAGAGCGTGTGCAGAAGTACCTTCTGCCATGGCCTCGACATCCTGCCAAGACAGCACCCGTGGCTTCGTCGCGGCCTTGCCGGGAAGCTCGGCCATCACCGACGCCACCCGCATTCTCGGTGCGATGATGAGGTGCAGTTTGCCTGCGCGTGCGGCGGTCATCTGACCATCCGACAACGTGTGCCAGACCTTGAGCTCGATGACCCGGACCTCGCCGTCGTTTCCGACCACTATATCGGCCCGAAAGCTCGCGTTCTGCTGACTCTCCTCTTGGACGTACTGGGAGAGCTCCGGCCAGCCCGCGGCCTCGCAGAGCTTCAGTCGGAAGTCGCGGCAATGCAGCCAGGCGTGGGCAAAGACGCCTTGCAGCCGACGCTCATCACCAACGCGGTCCGTCTGGTCGAGGATCATGGGAGGCATTTGGCGGCTCTGGGTGGGGCAGCCGAATAAGCCAGCATCGCATGCGGTGCCATCGCGGGGAGCGTCGCGAGATCATCCGCTCAGGCCGATCACGCCGCACAGCTTCGCCCACCAGCTCCCGAGCTGGTCCTCACCCTTGCTGTGATGGCGCACTCGGCGGCGGTACCCGAGCTGGGCCTGGAGCTCCCGCTCGTCTATGAGCTGCTGTCTCCGTGCCTCGCCCTGCGTCCAGGCGAGGATCTCTGCGAGCGCGGCCTCGTCTTCCGGGCGGAACAGGTAGGTCGCGTGATCGTCCTCCACCGTCTCCCATGCGTACCAGCGGAGCCCGCCGTCCTTCCCGAGCAGCGGGATGATGACCGCACGACCGAGAAGCACGCGCACCCGCTCGGTGGTGTCCCGGTGCATGAAGAGCCGGCGCAGGGCATCCGCTCGCGGCCCGAGACCTGCCTCCGGAATGCCCAACAGGTCGAGCGGGTCCCGGCTGCCGCCAGCACCGGGCCGTCGGATGACGACATCTCCCGCATCAAGCCAGGTCGCCCTTTCGACGGCAGAACGAATGAATACTTTCCACCTCACCAGCTCAAAGATCTCTTCGAGGGCATCCAGCCCCGAGACCGTCCCGGTGAAGTCGCCATCCTGATCAATAGTGCCAACCACGCGAACACCACTCGGCAGCTCCTGGTCCAGTGGCTCACGGAGGTCATTGTAGACGGCGCGTGCGTGCTCGCTTCGGGCCCGAATCGTCTCACAGCGTTGCAGGAAGGAGATCGCTCCGTCGAGCAGCTCAATGTCGACGAAGCACAGGTTCACCTCGATGGCGATCGGCTGAGGGGTTGGCGCTGGCGATGGGTTCCTCATCGGCACTGGCATGGTGGCCCGGGAGTCACGATCAACCCCGTGAGCTTCCGGTGGCGCGCTGCGCGCGGGCGTCGGCATGGTCGCGAACGGCGTCGGGGCGGTACGCGCGGTTGCTGGATGGGGCACCGCATCGTGGGGCACGAGCCAGACCGCACCGGCCGCGGTGTCGCACACGACGACCTGCACGGCTGCGTCCGGGAAATCCGCGATCTGCCAGCCGGCGTAGTTCAGGATGTAGCGTGCACCCGACCCGGGCTTGCAGGTGGCGTACTCTACCGGCGTGTCGCTGTCGTCAACGGCGAAGATGCCGGGCCCGGCCACGGCCTCCAGGATCCGGACGGCCTGGCCGTGACTGCGGCGCTGCTCCCAGACCTCGTTCATCGGGCCGATGTCGCGGGGCAGCCCGCCGGGACGGGGCACGACCCGCCCGAGCGTCCAAGGCGGCTGCTCACCCTCCAGCAACACGATGGCGCGGTTGGGGAGCGCCATCAGATCCGGGAGGACCTGCTCATCCGTGGTCACATGCCGGGCCTCGATCGCGCGGACGCCGGGACTTTTGACATTGCCGAGACGGGCGAGGAGGAAGGGCATGGCCAGGGGCGTTCCTGACCAGATTGTAACCGGCGGCGCGGTCCGAGGGCATCCGCCTCCACCCATCGGGTTATCGGGCGGCCATGAAAACTCCCGGAGTAACGCAGGTCCCTGCCACGCCCGCGAGCCTTGTGGCGCTCACGCGCGTCGCCGACGCCTCCCGGGCGTGGCATTCCGATCGCGTCGAGGAGGTCCTGGCGGACGCACGCCGACTCCTGAACGTTGGAGCGGTGCCGACCCTTCGCCAAGCGCTCGGGCTTGAGCATCGCGAGGTGCCGATCAACCGCACACTCGGGTGGTTGCTGGACCCCGCGGCCCCGCACGGCGCCGGGGTGGCGCTGCTCGCGTCCTTCGCCCGCTGGTTGGGTGCCGATGGACTCGCTGATGAGGCATCCTCCGCGACAGCCTGGTGCGAAGGCGGTGCACCGATGTGGGGCGACCGGGAGCCCGACCTGCTCTTCCGCAGCGCAGGGGCCGCGTTGCTCATCGAGAACAAGGTCAATGCCCCCGAAGGTCCCCGCCAGTTCGACGACTACGCCGCCGCGTTTGCGTTGTGGAGCGGCGGTAGAGCCTCACGAAAGCTCGTTGTGATGGCGCGGGACTCACGAGCCGTGCCCGCGCCTTTCGAGTTCCGAACCCATGGTCAGTTGGCCGGCTGGATCTCGCAGGAGGCTCGCAACGCCGCCCTTCCGACGTGGACAAAAACGGTCCTGACCATGCTCGGCCATGATCTGTCTCGGGTGCCGTCCGACGTGACCATGCACCAGGTGGAAGCGTTGCTTGCCCGGTCCAAGTCCCGCCCCTTGTCAATCGCCGAGGTGCTTCGGCTCAGTCGTGCCGTGACCCAACTTCGATCCCCGCCCTGGGAGAATTCATGATCTGGAACCCGCTCGCAGCAGCCTATGACGCCGAATACGAGGCACTTGAAGCCGCGCGACAGATGTACCACCAAGCCGTAGCGGCTTTGCTGGAGGAGGTGCGGGCCGCATGGAGTACAGATATCGGTCACGAGATGACCGCCGCAGTCGTGCCCAGCTCCCAGCCAGATTGGAACTGTGTTCGCGGCCAGATGCTTCGGGACGGGGCCTGCATCGGCGTTTATGGTTGGGTCGGGGCGGCGAGCGGCGGGCCAGCCGGCACGTTTCGGCTTGGCGTGTACGTCGCTGAGGGCCCTTACACCCAACCCAGCGCTTACCGCGGAGCGGTGGTTCAACGGGCGCTGACAGCGCTGAATGGCGTACCGGGACGAGCCTACGACCCCGCGCGGGACGTGGATTCGATGGGTGGCGACAACCTTGTTCGCTTGGACACCGTGGCAATCTCCTCCCCGTTCGACGCGGCGAGCTTCCGGACCGCCCTTGTGGCCCAGACTCGCGAGTTGATCCACAAGGTCGCCATTCCCGTCGCCGATGCGTTTACAAAACCCGTCATCGACGCGCGCGCACTGTTGCGCGATGTCGCAGTTCTGCTCGCTCCGATGACCGAGGGTCGGGGCACCTGGGAGGTGCAGGGGCTCGCGCCCTGGGCAGGCTCCGAGGTGGTCGGGATCGAGGACGACGATCGCGCCGTCTACCTCGGGTTGGACCCGATTCGACGTAGACTCTTCCTCAACGCCCGACGGGCCGACCCGCTTCTCATCGCCCTGCGTGATGAACGGCACGGCTTGATCGAGAAGTCGCCGTACACACCGACGATCGACGAGGTGCTCTGGATCGGATCGATCGACGAGCCGCTGCCTGACGCAGCCGGGATCGCGGAGCTACTAAGGCGCTGGTTGGCGTAGCGCTCGCCGGACCTGCACGACCTCCGTCTCGGTCGTGATGATGACCCGGGCAGAGACTGGGCCGTCCGGTGAGCTCGCACCCTCCTCTGCCTGGATGCGAACCCGGTGCAGTTGGATGTCGGTCTCCGGGAATTCCCTCGCAATACCCAGAAATTCGATCGGCCCTGGCTCTGCCATGAGAGCGGCACTGAACGGCTCAACCCCGTCGTCAAGTATGAGCCCGCTGTAAAAACCCCCCTCATCGCCTCCGCATAGCCCCCGAAGTGTGCGATCATGGAGTCCCCGCCGCCGCTCGTCCCCGAGCCGCCTCCTGATCGCCCCCGCCTCCCGGACCCCGCGATGTACCGTCCGACCT
>CAIMSU010000146.1 GCA_903844155.1 uncultured Pseudomonadota bacterium
ACGAACCCCGCCAGCCGGCGAGTACGCCGCCTGTCACGGTTCGTGCGCGGAACGGCGGGCTGGGGGGCCATTGCTCTCGCCAATCGCGCGCTTTCAGCCACTTACGAGGTGAATGTTTGCCCAGCGCCAGCAATGGCCCCCCGAAACACCATCACGTCCGGCGACCACGTCGCCTCCAGCTCCCGGCTCACCTCCGCGAGCGGACGCCCGGCACTCTCCCGCACCAACGCCTCAAACTGCGCCTGTCGCCCCGCGTCGACGAACCGGAAGTCGTGCCGCGCGCCGTACCCCGTGTGGTAGTGCATCGGTCGGAACGCGACGCCTGCGAGGCCCAGGCGCGCCGACATCCGGCGGAGCAGCTCCCCCACCTCGCGCGCGAGCCCGAGCCCCGGCACCTCCTGCGAGGGGAGGCGCGGACGACTCGTGCTGAACGTGGAGAGGGGGTGGCGCAGCGTGAGCCAGTGGACGAAGAGGAAATCGTCGCTGGCGATGCGTTCGCGGCCGAGCACGGCCTCCAGCAGCAGCATCGGCTCGCGGGCGGGGGATCCCGTCGCCGGGACCGGCCCCTTTTTCGCGGCGTAGAGCCGGAGCTGATCGCCGAGGGCGACGGGCGTGAGGACGACCTCAAAGCCGTCGTAGCCGAGGCGCTCGAGCTCGTGGAGGATCCCGTAGACGTGCAGCGCGTGCTCGATGCCCGACGCCGTGTAGAAACCGAGCAGCCGGTGCGCGGGCTCGCAGAGGCCGAGTGCTTCCTCGATGTCCGCGGCGGTGATGAGGGTGTCCTGCTCGGCGGCCGCGGGGGTTCCGGGAACGCCGCCAGACCTGGCCAGCGTGGCCCGGCCGAGCGTCGCGGCGATGGCGCCGAAGCGCGCGCTGAGCGGGTCGGCGTCACCCGGGATCGCGCGGAGCTTGCCGGTCGCGAGCAGGGTGGCGGTGCGTGCGAGGATCTTCCACGCGTCGCCGTGGTAGCCGCCGCCGGGAAGCCAGACGGAGGGCTTGCCGGCCAGCGTTGCGAGCACGCGCCTGTCGCGCTCCCCTGCCCCCACCAGCGTCAGGTTCAACCGGCCGAGGGGATCGCCGGCGAGCACGTCCCCGCCAGCAATGACGAACGTCAGCTCAGCGCCCGGAGCGCGCGCAAGCAGCCCTTCCAGCGCCGCGAGGTAGGTCGCGTCGTCGGCGCCCTCGATCACGGTCTCGTCGACGCCGGGGAGCGGGGTCCAGCGGCTGCCCGAGAGCGAGCCGATCCACACGTGGCGGCCTGAAAGGCACGCCGCGGTGCCGTCCGGCGGGTGGGCGTCGAGGTCGATGATGGTGACGCGCCCGCGAAAGCCCTCCGCGCGCAGGACGGCGACCGCCACCGCGATGTCGTTGACGGGACAGAAGCCACCGCCGTGGTCTGGAGCGGCGTGATGGAACCCGCCAAGGAGGTTGAGGGTGGGCCCGGAGCGCGCCAGGGCCTCGCGGGCGGCTGCGAGCGTGCCACCGCAGGCCAGCCGGGCGGTCCGCATGAGCTCGTCCACGCGCGCCTCGTCGGCCGTGACGCCAAAAATCGAGGCGAGCGTCGTCGGCTCTCCAAGGGATGCGAGCCATGGCTCGGTGTGCACCCGGGCCAGGTCGGCCCACGCGATCAGCTCGGGGATCTGCAGCGCGGACGCGGGGACCACGTGGCCTTGCTCCAGGTACCAGGCGACGAGGTCGGCCCTGCGCGGCTCAGCGCCCGTACGCGCCTGGATCGAGGGCAGCGGAAGCCGGTAGTCCGGGTGGTACCAGCACGGCAGCGGGGGGCGATGGAAGAGCGCCCACCACCGGCGCCGGCGCTCGGCGAACCTCGCGCCCGCGCCGGTGGTTCCTTTACGCCGCTGCAAGGCCACGGACCCCGCCGGCCCCCGGCCTCAATGCCCGAACACGGGCACGAGGAACACGCCCGCTGCAGCCGGAGAACGGAACTCCAGCGCGAACAGGACCCTTGGCGAAAGCCCGACGTCCACCCCGTAGGCCCCGCCTCCCTCGACCGCGATGGCGATCCCGCTCTCGCCCCATGCCACGCCGACGCCCCCGCCGCTCAGGCTCGCGCTCGCCCCGACCTCGCCATGCGACCAGCCGCCCAGCCGAAACGCGGCGCCAGCGAGGATGGCGCCACCGGGCTGATCGAGGCGGACGTCGACCGTACCGCGCGGCTCGACGGTCACGAAGGAGTTGCTGAAATCGTGCCGCCACGCCCGCCACGCCACCCGGCCGTACAGCCCCACCTCGGGAACCCCGGTTCCGTCCTCATTGAACGCCCCGTACACCCCCGCGCTGGGGTCGATCGTGCGCCTCGCCAGCTTCGGCACCACGGAGAGCGGCGCGATGCCCGCGCTCAACGTGACTCCCGGCGGTGAACCGGGCACTTCGGCCGCGGGAATCGGATCGACCGCTACCGCGAAGTCAGCCGGCGGGAGCGCGTAGGGGAGCGGGATGCAGCCGACGAGGAGCGCGAGGATCACCGGTCAGTTCCCGGTGCCGAGGTACACGCTGACGACGTCGCTGCCCTCGCCGGTCGAGCTGACAAAATCGTCCCAACCGTCGCCGTTCACGTCGCCGACGGCCCCGACGGTGTTCCCGGTGGTGCCGGTCACCCAGCGTGCCCCGGACTCGATGTCGTTCCCGCCGACCGCGAGGGGCCCGTACACCAGCGCCTCCGCGCCGCTGTACCCGACGAGCAGGTCCGGGGCGCCGTCACCGTCCACGTCGCCGGGGCCCGCGAGGCCGACGCCGGACAGCTTTGAGCCCGAGAGCCAGGAGCCCTGGTTGTCGAGCGGTTGCGTGGTGCTGAATTCCGTCCCCGGGGTGACGTAGACGCGCCCGCCTGTGATCGTGCCCGTCACGATGTCGTCCCAGCCGTCGCCGGTGAGGTCGCCGGCGGCGTGGACTGCGGCGCCCGCGCCCTCCCCCGGGTGCCCGGTGTACTCGGCGTCTGAGTCGGACAAGAACCGTTCGCCGGTGATGGGGCCATGGATCAGGTACACGCCGCCAGCGCCGTCGCCCCCGGCGCTGTCGGCCGGGGCGCCGATCGCCAGGTCGTCGTGCCCATCGTGGTCCCCGTCAAGGCAGGCGACCGCATGACCGGAGCGCTTGCCGCTGTCGCCGTCGATTAACGCGTCCGCTGCCGCCGCACCAATCGTGCCGGACGGCCCGGCGAAGATGTACACCCGCCCGTCGCCACCCTGCCAGCCCGCGGCCCCCACGACGACCTCGTCGTTCCCGTCACCATCGAAGTCGCACGCCATCGTCATCCCGTCGCCGTTGTCGTGGTTCGCGTCGTTGTCGGCGCCGAACAGGTCGCCTGCGTTCTCGCCGAGCAGCGTGACGTCCGCGGCGTCGTCGCCCTCGGAGCTGCCCTCGCGGAAGATGTAGACGACACCGGCGTCCTCGTTGCGTCCTTCGGCGGCGACGATCAGATCGGGCTCGCCGTCGTGGTCGTAGTCGCCGTCGGCGGTGAGGTACATCCCGAAGTTGCCGTCCTCCGGGTAGCTCGCGGTCATCACCCAGGAGGGGCTGACGCGGTCGCCGGTGAACGGCCCCTGGTAGATCGCCACGCTGGCCGAGTTGCCGTCGTAGATCTCGGGCTGGCCGAGCACGATCTCGGGGAGCCCGTCGCCGCCGACGAGGTCGCCGATCGCGACAGCCCAGACGCCGTCGTTCGCGGAGGCCGTGTCGCCCGTCACGGTGAAGCTCGGCGCCCAGTCGCCCGAGCCGCGACAGTCGGTGGGGTCGCAGTTCTCGTCGACGCGGTCGGCGCAGATCTCGGTGGCGGCAGGGTTCACTGCGGCGTCGTGATCGTCGCAGTCGGTGTTCGTCGCCCTGTCGCCGGCCGGCTCGGTGTAGCACCAACGGTCCTCGGTGTTTGCGTCGCCGTAATGGTCACCGTCCGCGTCGGGATAGGAAGTGTTGGCGTCCGCCGCGTCGTTCTCGTCGCCCGAGCAGTTGTTGTCCACGCCGTCGCAGGTCTCGGGGGCGCCCGGGTAGACGGCCGCGTTGGTGTCGTCGCAGTCGTCCCCGCCCGTCGCAACGCTGGTGTGGCCGTCGCCGTCCATGTCCTCGGGAATGGCGCTGTCGACGGCGCTGTCAGTGCCGCTCTCGCCCGTACTGTCGGCGTTCACAGCCGAATCGTTGGCATGCAGGTCCGTCTCGCCCCCGGCCGGCGCCAGCTTTGGAACGCAACCTGCCAGCAACCACACCACGGGTAGATGTCTCACGAGTCGTCCAGGCACCCGGTGATCCTACCCCGCCGCCGCCGATCCCGGCGCTCGGCGCACCTCGCGCCGACATCGGGTCGCTGCGCCGGTCACCCGCCGATCGACGTCATCACCCCCTCAAAACTCTTCCCCCCTTCCGTCTCCGCCGTGTGCCCCGCCGGCTTTCCCTGGACGATACCGGCGATCAGCGCCAGCAATTCCTCGTCTGTCGCCCCGGTCCGGCCCGGAAGCCCACGCAGCGCGTCCCTCAGCGAAGGCGTGTCCTCGTACCCGAGGCAGGTCCGCAGGTGCCCGTCCACGAGCAGGCGCAGCCGGTTGCAGCGGGCGCAGAAATGCTCGGTCAACGGGGCGATGAAGCCGACGCGGAGCGAGGACTCGGAGCCCGATGGCGTCCACTTCGCGTACGTCGCAGGGCCGACGCCGGGGAGCGGTCGGGCGCTCGGGCCGTCAGCGGTCAGCGTGCCTTTCTCGGCGAGCAACGCGCGTAGCTCCTTCGCCGGGACGTTCTGATGCCAACGGCCTACCTCGCCCGGCGCCGGCGCGAAGGGCATGTACTCGATGTAGCGGAGGACGGTCTCGTCGTCGGTGCCGACGGGTGGGCCGAGGACGCCGCCGGGGAGGCAGGCCGCGGCGAGCGAGGCGACCTCGTCCACGTTCTCGCCGCGCATGACGACCATGTTGAGCTTGACGGGGCCGAGGCGGGCTTCGTGGGCGGCCCGGATGCCGTCGAGCACGGCGGGGAGGCGGCCACCGCGGGTGAGGCGGGAGAACCGGGCTTCGTCGAGGGAGTCGATGGAGATGTTGACACGGGAGAGGCCTGCGGACTTGAGCGGCGCTGCCAGCTCGGCGAGGCCAAACGCGTTGGTCGTCAGGGAGACGTCGTCGATGCCGGGCACGCTCGCGATGGCCTCGACGAGGTGGACCAGGCCGCGCCGGAGCAGCGGTTCGCCGCCGGTCAGCCGGACGCGTCGCAAGCCGGCCCCTGCCATCACGCGCACGATGCGGACGATCTCCTCGTGGCTGAGCACATCCTCGCGCGGCAGCCACACGTGGCCCTCCGCCGGCATGCAGTACACGCAGCGGAAATTGCACCGGTCGGTCACGCTCACGCGCAGGTAGGTGTGCAGCCTGCCGTGACGGTCGACCAGCGCCGGCATCAGGCCACGGGCAACGCCCGCTCCACCCCGGCCGCGACCGTGTCGTACACCCGCTCGCCGTCGAGCACCGCGGGCCTGCCGCCGTCGCCGCCGGCCCGGATCGCGTCGCGCAGCGGGATCTGCCCGAGCAACGCCACGCTGTACTCCTTCGCCAGTCGCACTCCGCCGCCCTCGCCAAACGGGTACATGCGAGGGGCGTTCTTGTAGGCGCTGCCCTCGGCTTCGTACCAGCTCATGTTCTCGACGATCCCCAGCACCGGCACGTCCAGCTTCTTGAACATCTCCAGCCCTCGCACGGCGTCGAGCAGGGCGACGGGGTTCGGCGTGGTGACGATGATGCCACCTGAGATCGGCACGGCCTGGATCATCGTCAACTGTGCGTCACCCGTACCCGGGGGCATGTCGACGATCAGGTAGTCCAGCTCGCCCCAGTCGACGTCCTTGAGGAACTGGTTGACGACGCCCATCACCATCGGCCCGCGCCAGATGATCGGCTCCTTTTCGTCGACGAGAAAGCCGATGCTCATGCATTCGACGCCATACGCGCGCAAGGGCAGGATCTTCTTGGATTCGTTCGCGATGGGACGGCCGTTCACGTGCATCATCAGCGGGATGGACGGGCCGTAGATGTCCGAGTCCATGATCCCGACCTTGCGCCCGCGCTGGACGAGCGCGACGGCGAGGTTGACCGCCACCGTGCTCTTGCCGACCCCGCCCTTCCCGCTGGCAACGGCGATGATGTGCTTCACGCCGGGAATGCCGGTTTTGGTGATCGGCCCGCCGTGCGGCTGCATCCCGGGGCCGGACATGCCCTTGAGCGGCTCCTTCTTCGGGGCCGGGGCCGGCTCGGCGCCGTGGCTGTGCCCATGGTCATGGCCGTGATCGCCCTGCGCCACCGATCTCGGTGTCGGCGCTGCGTTCAGCACGCCCTCCACGCGCACGACGCAGCTCACCTCGCCACCCCAGCCCGCGCCGACGAGGTTGCGGACGACGGCGTCCTTCAGCCGATTCCGGTCCTCCGACGCGTGCTCCTTCTTGACAGCGAGCACAAAGCGGAGGACCTCGCCGTCCAGCTTTGCGTCCTGGATCATGCCGGCGACCCATACGGAGCGGCCGGAGAGGGGGTCGCGGACGCGCGAAGCGGCGGGTTCGAGCAGGGTGTAGGGGTCCAAGGCGGGCACTCCGGGATGGTCAGGGGACGGGCCGGTAACCGGCTGCCTGGCCACGGTCCCGTAGGCTGCGCCCCCGGGAGTGCTCGAAAAGGACTCCCACCTTGTCAGGCCTTGACGCGTCGAGAGCCCGATCCGCCTCACGCGATTCGGGCTCTTGACACGTCGAGAGCCCGATCCGCCTCATGCGGATCAGGCGCTTGTTACCGGCGGGCGTGCCGCGTCCCACCATCAGCGTCCTGACAACACTCGTCGTGATTGGCGGCGTGGTGGAGCATGCGATCTACGCCTGGACGCAGCAGAGTTTTCCGCGAGATCTCAACCTCACCTACACGGGCCTGCCGATGCTCTACGACCAGCTCGGGCGCGGGTCGTGGGCGGGCGTTGGTTTTGAGGCGGGGCGAGAAGGCGGCTGGTACAACCTGCTCATCGCGCTGTGGCTGCACCTGCTGGGGCCGAGCGGCGTCCATTTTGAACTCCTCGCCGCGCCGGGCTTCGGGCTGCTGCTCGCGGGCACGGCCCTGCTGGCGCGCTCCTGGTACGGGCCGGCCGCCGGCCTGGCGACAACGGCGATCATCGCGCAGATGCCGTTGATCCTGCTCTCCTCACACCTCGGGTGGATCCACATCCCCGAGACGACGCTGGTCGTGTGGGCCGCGTGGGCGCTCACCCTCGACCCGGGGCTCGCGCGGTGGCGCACCGTGGCGTTGCTGACCGTGACGGGGGTGCTGGCGATAACGCTGCGATCGTCCGGTGTTTTGTGGATGGGGGTGCTGGCAGTGTCGGGCGTGGCGACCGCGGTGAGCACGCGAACGGCGGGCCACCTTCGGGTTCGGCGCCTCGCCATCCTGCCAATCGCGCTCGGCTGGGGGCTCGCGCTCCTGGTCCCGCTCCCCGACTTTCGCGGCTACGTGCTTGGAAAGGTCGACATGCACGACCGCTACGCCATGGCCGTCCCCGCGCTGCTGCCCCAGCTCGTCGATCACCTCGGACCTGTCCTTGGCGTCTGTGTGGCCGTCGGCCTCGTCGCCAGCCTCGTCGCCAGCCTCCGTCCTCTGCCGTCGCCCGTCCCGTCTGCCCTTCGCGCCGTCCTCCTCGCCTCGTGGCTCGCCGGCTCGCTCGTCCTCTACGCCATCGTCCGCTGCGGCCTCGACAATTTCCCCCTGTTCTACATCGGGATCGCGCTGCTCGCGGGCGACGGCCTCGCCCGTCTGGCCCCCTTCGGCATTGTCGGTCGGCTCGCCGTGGCCCTCCCCGTCGTCGCCGCGCTCGCGACCGGCAGCCGCACCGCCTTGGACGAGCTCACCCTCCCTCGCCCTCCCCTGCCCTCCACCCGCGTCGCGGCCTTGATCAACGCGGCCTGCCCCGAACGTCGGCCAAGCCGGCGTTGCCTGCTGCTCACCGATCAGGGCCTGTTCGCGCCGCGCGCAGAAGAGCCTGGCCAACTTGAGCTGTTCCTCATGGACGAGCCCTTCGTGACGCTCCGCAGCGTCTACCAGCCGGCCGCCTTGTACAACGAGCCGGCCGCTCTCGGAGCCTGGACCTGCGGCGCGGACGACGCGATCTGGCGCCAGCGCCAGCCCGACGGCGATCGGCTGCGGGACGCGGTGATCGCGCGTTGGCGGTTGGCGCCCGCGCAGACGTTCCTGGAGGGGGGGTGTACGTTCACGTGGTGGACGGCGCGGTAGGGACCGCGACACGGGTCCAGGAGCCGGCGGAATCACGTTCCAGGGCTCCAAACCTCGTCAATCAACGCGTCGGCCCGATGGACACGTACACGCCACCGTGCCAGCCAACCTCCGTCGGCGCCCCGGTGATCCACATCTGACCGGCCGCGAATGTCCCGCCGACTCGCACAGGCCCGGCCTTTCCGCCAAGCCAGACCTCACCGAGGACGGGCAACCGCAGGCCAGGTCCGGTGACCCGAACGACCCCCGGGACCGCGATGCCGAGCGTCGCGTCGAGCGACTTGCGCGCCCACCCGAGCGCCAGCGCCGGGGTAGCGGACACCGCCAGCACGGGGGCGAGAACCGGCACCGTCGGCCCGCCGGCGACGGAGAGCTCCAGTCCGAATCCTGTCGCTGCCCGAAATACATCGGCGCGGTAACCGATGGACACGCTCACCGCGTCCAACGCCCGAAAGTCGACCGACAGCCCGACGTGTGACGTCAACGCCAAGGCCACGGAGGTGTCCGGCACGGCGAGCACCACGCTGACCAACCCGGCCGGCGCCCGGAGCGCGATGGGATCTGCGAGCGCCAGACCGCACAGGGCAAGGATCATCGGGACACCGTCACGCCGTCGAAGGGCTGGTCGAGGCGGTCGGCGGCGGTCGCGTCGCCGCGCAGCGAGGCGTCAAGGAACGCGTCGATGACGGTGAGGGCGGCGAGCCTGTCGGCGTCGAGCGTGGTGGCCGCGCCATCGCTCGCAAGTTCCTTCTCGGTCGCGCCGTCCGTCCATCCGTAGTGGTTGAGATCGTCGACCATCGCCAGGTATCGTGGGTCCCCGAAGCGCTCGAACCCAGCACGGACGTCGGCCGGGAGCGCCTTCTCGTCATTGTCGCCGGCGATTGAGAGCACCGGCGAACCCGTGCTCGCCGCGGGGTCGTCGCCCCCAGCCGGGAAGGAGGCGAGCAGGAACAGCGCTGAGAACGAGTCGTCGGCCAGCCAGTTCTTCACAGCGACGACCCCGCCGAGGGAATGCCCGCCAACGGCGGCCGAGTCGCCGATCCAGTCACCAAGCTGCGGGTCGGCGCGCGCGCCGGCCAGGGCGTCGGACGCGTTCCCGATCTCGAAGATCGACAGGTTTAGGGCGTGGTACGGCGCGATGACGGCATAGCCGCGGCTCGCGAAGTGGGTGTACAGCCAGCGGTAGCGGTCGACGTCCACAAGTCCACCCTGGACAAAGACCACCGTCGGCGCACCCGAGACCGCGGGCAACGCCGCTTCGTCGGAGGACAGCACGATCTCCGCACGGGCCGCGCCGGTGACGCGCGCTTGGTAGCGGCGCTCGGTCGAGATCGCACCGTAGGGTCCGTCCGCGCCGTCCACCCCGTCGCGAGCGGGATCCGGGTCCAACAGCACCTCAAAAGACGGCGTGGCGGAGCACCCGAGGAGAAGGAGAGGGAGCATCGCGGGCGTGGTCATCCAGGCAGCGAGCGATGATGTTGCAATCTGTATGCATCATGTATATATTTTGCATCACACCTCGTCAAGCCCAGGAACCCTCGTTCTCGGTCCCCCCGAGCCAGGCCGCCCGTGTCCTACCGCATAAAAACCGTCGTCGAGCTCACCGGCATCGCCCGGAACACCCTGATCGCGTGGGAGCGCCGCTACAACCTGCTTGAGACGCGACGGTCCGACGCGGGCTACCGGATCTACGAGGAGGTGGACGTCGCCTACCTTCGGGGGTTGAAGGCGCTCGTGGACCGGGGCGTGGCCATCTCCGAGGCGATCAGCAGGGTTCCGGCTCCAGGGCAGCCTTCGTCCACCGGAGATGTGGCTCGACCCGACCTCGTGGGCGGTCTGGTTGCCGCGCTGGTGAGCCTTGACGGGAATGCCGCCTTGCCGCTGATGAGAAGGGTGGAGCAGATGCCCTTTGCCGAGGCGATCCGGGAGGTGTGGCCGCCGGTTCTCGTCGAAGTCGGGCGGCTGTGGGAGATCGGGGAGATCACGGTGGCACAGGAGCACTTCGCCGCCGGCGTCGTCCGGGTCGCCCTCGCGGCCATGCTGAGGAGCCTGGACACGGCGCGGCCGGGTGCGGTGGAGGTGGTGTGCGTCTGTGTTCCGGGCGAGGCGCACGACCTGCCGTTGCTCGCGGTGGCGGTCGAGCTTGCCCTCGCGGGCTGGCGGGTCATCTGGCTCGGGGCCGATGTGCCTCTCGCGGACCTGTGCGCGCTCGTCGCGACCCGCTCGCCCACGATCGTCTGCCTCTCCGCGATCGTCGCCCGGGCGTCGGAGGACGTGCTCGCCTCCGGCCGAACGGTCCACGCAAGTTCGCCCACGACGACCGTTGTGCTCGGCGGCCCGGTAGCGACGGCGCTCCACAGCCACCAGGGCCCGCGCCTCTGGGTCTGCGCGACGGCCGCCGAACTCGTGGCTCGATGGTCCGTGCACCCCTACTCCCGCCCCCACACCCACAGCTTTCCTGAGAGCAGTCCATGATCCTCGCCCTCGCCTCGCTCCACGCGGCCCTCGCTGTCACACCGCCTGCTGCGGACTCGCTGCTGAACGCACCCGACCGCGGCTACGCCGTGAGGCTGGACGCCGAGATCGGGTTCCTGGCCCCGCTGGCGCACACGATCCAGTTCGGGCACGACGGCACCGTGTTCGATTACGTCGCCGACGGTGCGCAGAACGTGCTTTTCCCCACGGTCCGCTTCGACGCTGGCCTGGACGTTGGCAAGCGCGAGACGTTCACGCTGCTCTACCAACCGCTGGACCTCCGCACGGAGGTGGTGCTCCACGACGACATCCTCGTGGACACGGTCACATTTGCCAAGGGCGAGCCCGTCAATCTCCGGTACGGCTTCAGCTTCTGGCGGGCGACATGGTTGCACGAGCTGCTCCCCGCTCCGGACAAGGAGCTCAGCATCGGCCTCGCGTTGCAGCTTCGGGACGCGAACATCTCGTTCACGTCGGGCGATGGCACCAAGGCATTCGTCGAGCACGACGTCGGACCAGTGCCCGCGTTGGCCGCCCGTCTGCGATTGCCCGTGGGCAAGACAGGATTCTTCGGGGCTGAGGCGACCGGCATTTACGCGCCGATCAAGTACCTGAACGGCTCGAACGTCGACGTCGTCGGTGCCCTGTTGGACGCATCCGTTCGGGGTGGGCTCGCGATGCCTCACGGCACCGACGTGTTCCTGTGCGCCCGGTACATCGGGGGCGGCGCCGAGGGCACTGCCAAGAACTCCGAGGCGTTCGGTGACGGGTACACCGCAAACTGGCTACACTTCGCGACGTTCTCGCTTGGCGCGAGCCTGCGCTGATGCCGACCGCTGGCCCCCACCGGGATGAATCATGATCGCCCCACCGAACGCGGCCTTCTGCGCAGTTTTCCTCCTCGCCCTCTCCGCCTGCGCGTCCGGTGCGAATTCCCGGCCGACCGACTCCGCCGCTACCGGCGTCTACGATGGCGGGACGGGTCCGTTCGCGGTGACCGTCACCTCCGACACGGTCGGCGGGCAGACCGTGACCTGGTACGAGCCGGAAGGCGGCAACGGCCTGGCCGTCGCGTGGTCGCACGGGTTCGCGCGCAGCCCTGCGAACCACGCGACATCGGCCGCGCGGGCGGCGTCCTGGGGCTTCCTCGTCGCCACGCCGGAGCTGCCGTCGTTGTCGGATCAGACGGTCAACGCTGAATTCCTCGCCGGGGACCTGCATGACGCAGCGATTGCCAAGGGGGCGGATGACGTCGGCTACGTCGGACACAGCGCGGGCGGACTCGCGAGCGTCCTCGCCGCTTCTGGCCGCGAAGCCTGGATCCTCGTCGGTCTCGACGGCACCGATGTCGACGACCTCGGCGTGGCTGCGGCCCCGGCGGTCACCTCGCCCACC
>CAIMSU010000147.1 GCA_903844155.1 uncultured Pseudomonadota bacterium
CCGTCGTCTACCTGTCCGAAGCTGCCCCACGAAGACCGTTGGAAAGCCGTGTGCGGGAAAACCGCAAGCACGGTTTGAATGGGGGCTTTTTGAAACAAGCCGGCAAAACGCCGGTATTGCGCTAAGAGTCTACCTATGCCCGGGTCCCCCTACTACCGCCTCGCGCTTCGCGGCGAAGCCGTCCTGGATCGGCTCTGGTCGGTGGAAGCCCGCCTTCACGGCGTCGAGCTTGGCGCCGGCGTGGAGTTCATCGGTCGCCCCATCCTCCAGCGGCTGGACGGCCGCATCGTCATCCACGCCGGTGCCTTGATCCGGAGCCGCGAGTTCCCGAATCACGGCCACATGCATCGCACCAAGCTGCTGACGACGCGGCCAGGCGCGCTCATCGAGATCGGCGAGCGCGTGCACCTCAACGGCGTCGCCATCTCCGCCGAGGCGGGCGTGACCATCGGCGACGACACGGTCATCGCTTCTGGCGTCGCCATCGCCGACTGCCACGGGCATGTGCTTGACGCCGAACGCCGAGCAGCAGGCGATCGCGACGAACCTGAACCCGTCACCATCGGGCGCCGCGTCTGGATCGGCGCCAACGTCATCGTGCTGAAGGGCGTGACCATCGGCGATGACACGGTCGTCGGCGCTGGATCCGTGGTCTCAAGATCCCTGCCGGCCGGGACCGTGTGCGCCGGCATCCCCGCTCGCGTGATCAGGACCTATCAAAAGTGACGTCGTCACTTTTGATAGATCTGGCCTGAACGCTCGGTCTGGATGAGTCGGGCAAGGGCCATCGCTGAGCTGACTGAGAACGCCGCCAGCACCACCCAGGAGCTGGCGCCGAGCACCTTCGCAGCGATGATCGGCAGGCTGAACGCCACGCTCTCGATCACCGGCCGTATCGACATGCGGCCCGCTACGCCGAGCCGGACGCCCGCGAGCCGCAGCAACCACAGCGTGTACGCCGCCCAGAGGCTCCCGCTCCCGAGCCCGAAAAGGGCAATCGCAAGGCGCGCATTGTCGTTCATTCCGCCGATCGCCAACCCGCTCACCCGCCCAACCAGGAGCGCCACCTGCCACACCATACCCGAGCGCTGCCGGTCGCACACGCTCACCAGCGCCATGAGCGGATACGCCAGGAACACCACGCCGATCCACGGCACCATCCACTGCGTGTAGACCCCGGCCTCCCGCCATTTTTCCCCGAACACCACCGCGAACAGATCCGGCGCCGCCAGCACCAGCAGCACGGTGAAAGGCGCCGCCATCCTCACCATCCGCCCGTAGAGCGTCGCCGTCTCCTCCGCGAGCCGGCCCGCGCGCAAGGCCTCCGCCGCGGACGCAAAAAAGACCTGCCCCGCCGACCGCGCCACCAGCGAGACGGGCATGCTCAAGACCCGCATGCCGAGCGCGTAGAGCCCCGTCACCGAATTCCCGAAGAAGAATGAGAGCAGCAGCGCCGGCGCTTCCGTCCCGATCGCGCTCAGGAGCACCGCAGGTGCCGAGTACCGCGGAAAATCCTGGTGGCGAACGGCCGAATCCTGCAGGCTACGGGCGGTGAGCGCGCGGATCGCCGCCTCGTCCTCTTTCCACGCGAGGCGCAGGAGCGTGCCCGATCCGGACCACTGGCCGACGAGCTGGCCGAGGAGCAGGCCAAAAGGCGCGACGCCAACGAGCCCGAGCCCCAGCTGCGTGCCAATCTGGGCAAAGCCGCGGATCACCGTCGTGCTGGCGATGACGCGGAACGCCTTCTTGCGCACCGCCCACTGCTGCGCGACCTCGTGAGCGGAGAGCGCGAACACGCCGAGCGGCACCATCCACAGCCAGGGCCCGAGTCCGGGCGCGCCGAGCCGGATCGCCATCCATTGCCCGCAGAGCGCCATGGCTACGCCCGAGAAAAGCGCGGTTGCCACGGTGGTCAGCATGGAGACCCCGAGGAGGTTCGCGGCCTCGCCGTCGGTCTCCGGGATGGGGATGGCTTGATGGTAGGAGAAGCTGGCTTGCCCCCCGATGATCGTGATGACGGAGGTGTAGACCGCCAGCGTGCCGAAGTCGCCGGGCGCGTACAGCCGGGTGAGGAGCGGTGAGGCGACAATCGTGACGACCTGCCCGATGGCGGTGCCGCCGACGAGCATGGCGGCGGCGCGGTTGAACGCGCCCTTGGGGAGCAGGGCGGCGATGCGCTGGCGGAGGGTGGGCACGGGAGACGCCGTGGGCGGGTAACCGCGCGGCTGGATACCCCGCCACGGTGCCGTTCCGTCAGCCCCGCGTCCGTGGCCGCGTCCTCTATGTGCTGGCGTGCCTGCAATTCGGGGGTGCGGAGGTGCAGGTGCTCGACCTCGCGGTCGCGATGCGGGCGAGGGGCTGGGACCCGCTCGTCCTCGGGCTGATGCCGCCGAACGGGCTGGAGGTCCGCGCTGCGGAGCTCGGCCTGGCGCACGCCGATCTCGGGATCCCGCAGGGCTCCTGGTCGCCGCGTCTGGCTCGTCGGCTTGTCCGCGTCTGCCGTGCCTTTCAGCCGGCCGTGCTCCACACCCACACGTTCCCGCCCAACCTCGCCGGCCGACTCTGTCGCCCGCTCCTCGGCGTCCCCGTGCTCATCACCTCCGCCCACAGCGTGAACGAGGGCGGCCCGGTCAAGATGGCGATGTACCGGGCCACCGACCGCCTCGCCGACTTGACGACGAACGTGAGCCGCGCCGCCGTCGACCGGTACCTCGAGATCGGCGCGGTGCCGTCGCCCGCGCGCATCCGGCAGATGACGAACGGCGTCGATTTGTCGAGGTTCTCGCTGCCATCACCGGAGTCGGCGGTCACTTCGGCAGCGGTGCGGGCGTCGTTGGGGGTCGCGCCGGGGACGTTCTTGTGGGTCGCCGTGGGGAGCCACTCGGACCCGAAGGACTACCCGAACCTGGTTGCGGCGGTCGGGAAACTACCGGCGGATGGGCAGCACAAAGTGGTTATCGTCGGGCGAGGGGAGGGGGTCGAGGCGACAATCGCGCTGCTGATCGAGCGGGGCCTGTCCGACCGCGTCATCATCGCTGGAGGACGGTCCGACGTCCCCGACATCCTGCGCGCGGCGGACGGGTACGTGATGTCGTCGCACTTCGAGGGGTTGCCGGTGGTCCTGCTAGAGGCTGCCGCGTGCGGGCTGCCGATCGTCGCTACAGACGTCGGTGGGAACGCGCAGATCGTCGTGCCGGGCGAGACGGGCTGGCTCGTCCCGCGACGGGATCCCGACGCGCTCGCGGGCGCGATGGCGGCGTGCATGGCGTTGCCGACGGCGTCGAGGGAGGCGATGGGCCGACGAGGACGGGCGCATGTGGCCGAGAGCTTCGAGATCGGCGCGACGGCGGACCGCTGGGACGCGCTCTACCGCGAACTGCTGGCCTGCAAAGGGGCGTCTGGGTGGGCGCCTACCGCTTGAACTTCGCGCACAGCCCGTTGACCGCCTCGACCACCCGGGCAACGTCGTCGTCCGTCATCTTCGAGTAGATCGGCAGCGAGATCGACCGCGAGAAACAGTCCATGGCGACTGGAAAATCCTCGGGCTTGTAGCCGTACAGGTCGCGGTAGTACGGGTGGATGTGCAGCGGGATGAAGTGCACGGAGACGCCGATGCCGCGCAGCTTCAACTCGTCGATGAACCGGTTGCGGTCGATGCTCAGGTGCCCGTCGCGCAGCTTGATCACAAAAAGGTGCCGCGCGTGGGTGCTGCGGGGGCTGTCGACGAGGGTCTCCACGGCGTCGTTCCCCGCGAACGCGGCGCAGTAGCGCCTGGCGATGCTCTCCCGCTTCGCTAGCATCTCTCCGGCCCGTCGAAGCTGGACAATCCCCATCGCCGCGGCGATGTCGGTCATGTTGTACTTGTACCCGGGGGCCATGATCTCGTAGTACCAGGAGCCCTCGGCGGTGTAGCGCTTCCACGCGTCCTTGGAGATGCCGTGCAGGCACATGATCCGCATGCGCTCGGCCCACTCGTCGTTCTCGGTCACGTTCATCCCGCCCTCGCCCGTCGTCAGCGTCTTGGTGGCGTAGAATGAAAAGCACGTGATGTCGCCGATGGAGCCGATGGGGCGACCGTCCACGCTCACCGGGAACGAGTGCGCGGCGTCCTCGACCACCCGCACGTTCGCGGCACGCGCGACGTCCACGATGCGCCGGATGTCGCACGCCTGCCCGCCGAAGTGGACGGGGATGATCGCGCGCGTCCTCGGCGTGATCGCGCGTTCCACGGCGGCCGGGTCGATCTGGTGGTCGGCCGGGAGGACGTCGACCATCACGGGCTTTGCGCCGAGGTAGCGCACGACCTCGGCCGTCGCCGCAAAGGTGAGGGTCGGAACGATGACCTCGTCGTCGGCCCGCACGCCGAGCGCCTCCAACGCGAGGTGCAGCCCGGCGGTGCAGGAGTTCACCGCGATCCCGTGCTTGCCCTGGACCGCAGCCGAGAACGCTGTCTCAAAGGACTTTACCCGTGGACCGGTGGTGATCCAATTGGAGCGCAGGGCGTCGGTGACCTCGGCCACCTCCGCGTCGCCGATGTCGGGGAGGGCGAAGGGGATGAATTCGGTCATGGGGCGCTCTCTGGAGGTGTGGTTGGGGCGGAGATGCTGGCAAAAAGGCGGCGCAGCACCTTGGCGCCGGTCTCGGTGAGGATGCTCACGTCTTCGCGCAGGCTGGGATTCTGCACATAGGTACGGTACAAAGCCATCTTCCTGGGCATCACCTCGGCGACGTAGAACGCCTCCGGATCGGCCGCGGCGCCGAGGATGGACTCCTCGTCGACGTAGAGGAGCGTGGCGCGGTCCGTCAGGCCGGGGCGCACGCGCAGTATCTCCTCGTACTCGGCCGGATACCGCTCCACGTAGCGGGGCGCTTCTGGTCGCGGACCGACGAGGCTCACGTCGCCAATCACGACGTTCCAGAGCTGGGGCAGCTCGTCGAGCTTGGTTCGGCGCAACCATCGACCAACGCGGGTGATGCGGGCGTCGGTGGAAGCGGTCACTTGCGGACCGGCCTGGGCTGCGGGGGCGGCGCTCATCGTGCGGAGCTTGAGCAGATCAAAGGGGCGACCATCCTGGCCGACCCGACGGCTCCGGTAGAACATCGGGCCCGGCGAGTCCAGCTTCACGGCCGCTCCCGCGACGCCGACCAGCGGCACGACAACCGAGAGGACGCTGCCAGCAACGGCGATGTCGAGCCCGCGCTTGAGGAGGGCGTGGAGGCGCTTGGACCTCACTGGGCGCCCCGACGACGGGCGGTCGCGCCCCTGAGCGCGAGGCGAGGCGCGGTCACCAGGAGCCCGCTTGGGACGGGCGCGCTCCACAGCACCACCAGCGCCGAGTAGAACGGCACGAGCGGCATGCGGTACCGCGAGAGGGTACCAAGGTTTGTCGTGGACAAGCCGACGCCGACGCCGAGCATCAGGGTGAACGTCAGGCAGAACATCCCGACGGGCGAGGCCGTGACGGTACGCAGCATCCACAGCCAGCTTCGCGTCCAGAGCGCCCAGAGCAGCAAGCCCGTGATCGTCGTTGTCTCCACCGCGTTCACGAGCAGGAACCCGCTGCGCGCCTCAAAAGGAAGCGGCCGGAACAACGAGGTGAACAGCGCCAGCGGCGAATACAGGAGCTGGCCGGTGATGCTGCGGTCGCTCGTGTTGCCGATGCTGTAGTTGGAGCCGCCCTCGGAGAACTGGCCGACCTCCTGGAGGTACGCCGCCTCGTCGCCAACCGAGCTCAGCGAGAACATGGGGAAGATGTACCCGAGGCCGATGACGCCGACGATGGCGAAGAGCGCGCCCGCAGCGAGGTATTGCGGCCGGATCGTCAGCTTGCCGGACTGCTGGATCGACCGCGCCCAGTAGAACCAGACCGCGCTCGCGACCACGAACGGGAAGAGGATGTAGGGCTTCACCAGCCCGATGACGATGGCGCCGAGCCCGATCATGATCGGGCCCCAGCGCTCGCGACGAACAATCCGGTGCATGCCGAGGAACATGACGCCGAGGCCCGAGAGCGCGAACGCCTCCTTGGTGACACCGGCGGACCAGAACACCACCGAGGGGATGAGCATCGAGGCGACCAGCATCCGGGCGTGATGCCGGGACGGAAGCGAGTCCCGCAGCACCTCGTAGATCGCCATCTTGCCGGCGAAGGAGATGAACCCGATCACCATGCCGAGCGCGTAGAGCGAGTTGTTCACGCAGAAGAGGATCAACCCGCAGAACCCGCACATCGTGCCGGTGGACGTTCCTGCGGAGCTGACGCGGACGGCGAGATCGATCGGCTGGTGGAAGATGAGCTTGATGATCTCGGGCGTCACGCGCACAAAATCGTCGGACATCGCCAGCGAGAGCGCATGGCCGACGTAGTAGTAGTTGGCGATGTCGCCGCCCTCGTAGAACTCCGCGTACACCCAGATCAAAGCCCAGGCAGAGAAGACGTGGGCGAACAGGCTGAAAACGAAGAGTTGGCCTTCGCGGCGTTGGTAGCGTCGCAGCGACGTGAGGACCGGCAGCGTGCCGAACAGGACGACGAGGAGCGTGGCGACAAGCTCGTTCATTTCAATGCCCCCGCCGGAACAGGGCGACCAGCGCCGATGGCGACAAAGCCTGCGGCGAGCGCGCCCCAGATCACCACGAGGGGCACCCAGGCGAGCGCCGGGTTCAGGTCTGCCCAGAGCGCGGCCAGTGTGAGGATACCGAGGTTGAAGGCCAGTACAGCGACGGTCACGGTACGATGCGAGCCGGTGCGCCGAACGAGCACCTGGTAGGCGTGTGAGCGGTGCGCCTGGGTCACCTTCTCACGTCGGATCGCCCGGATCACGAGCGTGAGCGTTGCGTCGACGATGAACACGCTCATGGCGATGAGGAACGCCGGGAACTCGAAGGCGCCCACGGATGAGGCCCAGAGCCCCAGCGCGCCGAGGACGAAGCCCAGCAGGGCGCTCCCCACGTCACCCATGAAGATGCGCGCGGGAGGCCAGTTGTGGGTCAAAAAGCCGAGCGCGGAGCCGGCCACCGCCGCGGAGATCAGGGCAACGGCGGCGTTGCCCTCCGCGGCCGCGCCGATCGCGAGCGTGAGGCCCACGGTCGTCGCCTGCGCGCCGGCGATCCCGTCCACCCCGTCCATGAAGTTGTAGAGATTGGTCATCCAGGTGAGGTACAAGGCGACGAACGGGAACAGCAGGAGCGGTGGAAGCACGACGCCCGGAAGGACGTTCAGGTGGATGCGGGTCCCGACGAGCACGAGCGCGAACGCTGCGACGGCGAACTGCGAGCAGAGCCTGAACCTCACGGAGAGCGAGCGCCGGTCGTCCATCCACCCGACCGCCGCGTTCACCCCTCCGCCCACCACGAGCGCCAGCACCCATCGCCAGGCCCAGGGGTCGAGCACGAGCGCCCCGCCGGATGCGACGAAGAGCGCTGCGGCGATCGCCAGCCCGCCACCGCGCGGCGTTGGTTGTGCATGCGAGCTCCGGTCGTTCGGGATGTCCTTGAGCCCCTCGCGGAGCGCGTACGCCCGCACCACGCCCGTGAGCGCGGACGTAGCTGCGGCGCTGCCGACAACCCCGACGAGGGTGACAATGACGTGGCCTTCAGGCGTCATCGGAGCAGACGCTCGTACAGCGCGAGCGTCTCGGCGATGACCCGTCGCTCCGAGAACTCGTCCTCGGCGCGTCGCCTGCTCTCCGCCCCCATTCGCGCGCGCAGGTCGGGATCGCGGATCAGCCGCTCAAGCGCGTCCGCGAGCGGAGCCGCCTGCCGAACGGCCACGAGGTAGCCGTTGTTCCCGTCGTCGACGACCTCCCGGCAGCCTGGAACGTCCGTGGTGACCAGCGGGAGCCCCGCGGCGGCCGCCTCGAGCAGGAACTTCGGCAGCCCCTCCCGGTACGAGGGCAGGCAGGCGATGTGCGCTCGCCCGAGCTCCGCGGTCATGGTCGACGTCGCGCCGTTCCACTCGACCACGCCCTCGTCCCGCCAGGCCCGCAGCTCCGCCTCGGTGAAGCTGGAAGGGTTCTGCGGGTCCGGATCCCCGAGGAGGCGAACAATGCAGGCCACGCCGCGCTGCTTGAGGATCCGCGCGGCGTCGACCAGCTCGCCGACCCCCTTGTCGCGGAGCATCCGGGCGCCGAGGACGATGACCACGGGGCCCGGGGGTGGGCTCGGCTGGGGCTGGATGCCGACGGTGTCGACGCCCGAGCCCCGGATGAGCACCGTCTTCTCGGCCCGCATCGCGTGCAAGCGTACGAGCTGGTCGCGATCGTCGGGGTTCTGGAAGAGGACGATGAAGCCCGGGTGCGAGAGGCTCAAACGGAACGCGGCGCTGAACGCCGTCTCGATCACCCGGGCGCGCGCGCCTTGCTGGGTGAACGCCCACCCGAGGCCGGTCAACGCGTTCACGCTCACGGGCACCCCCGCGAGCCGTGCGGCCACGGCGCCGTACAGCACGGGCTTGACCGCGACGTGGTGCGTTATATCGGGCTTCACACGCCGGTAAAGTGCGACAAGCTCGGCGACGCTGCGCAGCTCATCCCAGGGGTCCGTACTGCCGCGGTTGAACCGTTCGAGGCCGTGGAGCTCGAACCCCTCGGCGCGCAGTCGCTCCCCGTGCGCGTCGACGCACGTCGCCACGACCACGCGATAGCCAGCATCGCGGGCCTTGCGCGCCAGCGCCAGCCGGTGCGACCAGAAGCACCAGTCTTCCGTCACCAGAAAAAGGAGCGTTCGCGTTGGCTTGACCGTCGTCACTCGCCGCTTCACTCCGCTGCGCGGCGGCGGGTAACGCTCGCACCCCCCTCGGGCAACCGCCTCCCAGGACGACGGGTCTGCGTGTTACCCCCGCCGGGCTTGAGGAGTGGTTTGTTGGCAAGGTCTCCGCGCATCTCACGCTCGTCGATCGTGTTCATCCACGACGTCGTGATGACAGCGCTCTCCTTCGTCCTCTCGCTGTATCTGCGCCTCGGGGACGAGTGGTACAAGCTGTCCTATTCGTGGATCATCTTCAACACCGTGCTGTTCACCTTGTGCGCGGCCGTCGTGTTCCGGTTCATGGGGTTGTACCGGGGACTCTGGCGGTACGCCTCGCTCAACGACCTCATCGCCATCACCAAGGCGGTGGTGCTCATCATGGTCGTGTACCTGCCGCTCACCTTCGTCGTGACGCGCCTGCAGGACGTTCCGCGGTCACTTGTGGTCATCGAGGGCCTGGTGCTGGCGGTGATGATCGGGGCGCCCCGGTTCGGATATCGGCTGTTCAAGGACGGTCGCCTCGATCTACGCCGAAACAACGCCCAGAAGATCCCGACGTTGCTCATCGGCGCGAGCGATGGGGCCGAGATGTTCGTGCGCGCGATGGACTCCGTCACCGGCACGTACAGGGTGCTCGGGATCATCGAGACCGAGAGCGCCCGCGTCGGCTACCGCATGCACGGCATCGACGTTGTCGGGCACGTTGACGACGATCTCAAGGCGCTGATCGACCGCATGTCCGATGACGGTGAGCGGCCCCAGCGCCTCGTCATCACCAGCGACGACCTCTCGGGCGACCGTGTCCGCGCCCTGCTCGACCTGTCTGAGTCGCTTGGCATCGTGCTCTCCCGCCTCCCCAAGCTGACGGAGTTCAAGAACGGCGCTGTCGACCGCCTGGAGGTGCGCCCGATCGCGATCGAGGACCTCCTCAACCGCCCGCAGGCGGCGCTCGACCGGTTCGGCATGCGCGCGCTCGTCGAGGGGCGGACGGTGTTGGTGACGGGGGCCGGAGGCAGCATCGGCAGCGAGCTCGTCCGACAGATCGCCGACTTTGGGCCAAAGCGGTTGTTACTGCTCGATAATTCGGAGTATCAGCTCTACCTCATCGACATGGACGTCGCCGAGCGCCACCCCACCCTGGCGCGCACGCCCCTGCTCGCGGATGTCCGTGACCGCGCGAAGATCGACGGGATCATCGCCCGAGAACGACCGGATCTGGTCTTTCACGCGGCGGCGCTCAAGCACGTGCCGATGGTGGAGCTCCACCCGACCGAGGGCGTGATGACCAACGCGGGTGGCACGCGCAACGTCGCGGATGCGTGTCGGGCGCACGGCGTGCGTGCGATGGTGATGATCTCGACGGACAAGGCAGTGAATCCCTCCAACGTGATGGGGGCGACGAAGCGGCTCGCCGAGAGCTATTGCCAGGCGTTGGACGTCCTCGGCGCACACGGCGCGGCGCACACCCGCTATGTCACGGTGCGTTTCGGGAACGTGCTGGGATCGACGGGGTCTGTTGTTCCGCTGTTTCAACGCCAGCTTGCGAAGGGCGGCCCGCTCACGGTCACGCACCCGGACGTCGAGCGCTACTTCATGACCATCAAGGAGGCCGTGGAGCTCGTGCTCCAGGCTTCGGTGCTTCGGAGCCGTGAGATCGACGGTGAGGACGCCGGCGGGCGCCTTTTCGTGCTCGACATGGGCAAGCCGGTGCGCATCCAGGACCTCGCCCGGCAGATGGTCCGGCTCGCCGGTCTGCGACCAGGCGTCGACGTGCACATCGCCTTCACCGGCCTTCGCCCTGGCGAAAAGCTGACGGAGGAGCTCTTCCACAGCGCGGAGGATCTGGTTCCCACGTCGGTGGCCGGGATCCAGCTCGCCTCGCCCCGAACTACCGATCACGCGGAGCTGGTCCGCGGGATGGACGCGTTGCTGGCGAGCGCGGCGCGGGGCGACGTCGACCAGACCCTCTCCGGCCTGCGCGGGCTGGTCCCTGAATACGGCTCGAACCTCTCTACAACCGGGCCTTCTCGTTGACCCCGGCGTTCACCCACGCGCGTCGAACGAGAGTTGACGTCGGGGTGTGCCCGCGGTAAAATGGAAGAGTCGGAGTACTCCATGTTGCGTCGCACCCTGCTCGCCCTCGCGCTCGTCCTCACCATCGGGAACGGCGTCGGGACCGCCCGCGCGGCGGATCCTTCCGACCAGAACGTCACGGCCACGCTGGAGAAGATGGCTGGCGCGTCCTCGGCGGAGAAGTCCAAGTACGTCGCCGACGCGCTCACGGAGATGCGCGCAGCGCAGCGTACGATGCAGAAGATCGCCGAAAAGTCGCCGGAGTGCGTCGAGTCGCAGCTTCCCCTGGTCAACTCGCTCGTGGAGGTCAGCACCTTCGTTGAGTCCGAGATGCACCGGTGGGAGGCTGCAAATGACTCCGCCCGTGCCGACACCGAGTTCCGCAAGATCGTCATCGCACGATCCACCGTCCAGACCATGCTCGCGGAAGTCAACAGTTGCTCCGCCGGCAAGTCGCCGGACACCCAGCAGGCGTCGAGCACGATCGAGTACTCAGGCCCGAACGACGGCACGGACGAGACGCAAAGCAGCACGGACGCGTTCGTCAACAGCCAGTCCGTCCAGGACTCGCCGCCGGAAGTCAGCGACTTCCAGTAGGGGCCGACCCCCAGCCTGCGCTTTCGGCGCGGGCGCAGCCGACCGGCGGATCAGCCGCTGGTAGCGAACGTCCGCAGGTCGTCGATGTCGCCCTTGTAGTAGCTGCCGTCCACGCCGCCCGAGATCCCGGAGACCGAGGCGGCATCGGTGTACTGCCAGAACATCCAGCTGCTCCACTCGCCGGGAATGCTTGGCGAGGAGACTCCGTAATTCGCGACCCACAGTGGCATCGTCTCCCCGAAGTTGCCGGAGCCGACGCAATCGTCCCACCAGTTGGCGGTGCTGTACACGATGGCGTGCCGCCCGGTACGCGCCACGTATTCCGCGTCAAAGTCGGCCACCCAGGTCGCCATCTGGGACTTGGAGAGGTCGTAGCAGGTCGACCCGTAGGGGTTGTACTCGATGTCCAGCACGCCTGGGAACGTGAGCCCGTCGGCCGACCATCCGCCTCCGTTGTCGACGAAGAAGTCGGCCTGCGTCGCACCGTCCGAATCGGAGGGGTTCGCGAAGTGGTACGCGCCGCGGATGATCCCGGCGTAGTAGGCGCCTTCGTACTGGTTGGAGAACTCACTGCTGGTGTAGTAGGTGCCCTCGGTCGCCTTCGTGAATGCGAAGCTGACGCCCGATGCGGCGACGCTGGCCCAGTCGATGCCGGGGTCGTAGCTGGAGACGTCAATGCCGACGAGGGTGGCGGAGGCGTCGCCGGTGTCGGGCGGCGGGCTGGTGTCGGTGTCCGTGTCGGTGTCCGTATCGGTGTCCGTATCGGTGTCCGTATCGGTGTCGGTGTCGGTGTCGCCCGAGCCGCTGTCGGTGCTGGTGACCGCCGTGTCGCCCGGGCGAAAGGCGTGCGCGTGGTGCACCTTGGAGACGTTGGAGTCGATGCAGCCGACGAGGACGGAGAGTAGCAACATGGGGATGCTCGGGGAGGGGGCTGGCTAACCGGAATACACGGGATTGCGTCGGCCCGCAGCGGGTTTCTGGCGGTGGATTTTGGCCGGTTCTGGGGGGGCCATTGCCGGCGGGATCACCCCGCGACCACCCCCGCCACCGCATCGTGAAACTCCCGGCGAATGGCATGGAT
The DNA here is from genome assembly GCA_903844155.1 of uncultured Pseudomonadota bacterium. Classification (GTDB taxonomy): domain Bacteria; phylum Myxococcota_A; class UBA796; order UBA796; family SXON01; genus CAIUMM01. Next base: position 12,498 of record CAIMSU010000147.1, read on the forward strand.
CTTCTCGCCGCCCTTTCGCGAAGGGTGCACCCGGTTCGTCAGCAGCACCGCGAACCAGCCGCCGCCGGGGTCGATCCACAGGCTCGTTCCAGTGAAGCCCGTGTGACCAAAACCAAGCTCTGTAGCCCCGTTTCCACCGAAGGAGTCGACGCCGCGCAGCAGCCAGCCGTACCCGCGTCGCAGACCGGTGCCTTCGCTCTGGGTGGAAGTACAGGCGTCGAGGAGGTCGGGCGGGCCGAGGCGCGAGTCGCGGGTGAGCCAGGCGCGGGCGTAGCGGGCGAGGTCGTCGGCCGTGCCGAAGAGGCCGGCGTGGCCAGAAACCCCGTCGAGACGGTAGCAATTCTCGTCGTGCACCTCCCCCGACAGCACGCGGTTGCGCCAGCCGCAGTCCTCGGTCGCGGCTACCGGGGCGGGCACGGGTCCGTAGCGGGTGTCTGTCAGCCCGAGCCGGTCGAACACCTCGCGTTGGACGTACACATCCTGGCGCTCCCTCGTCACCCGCTCGACCAGCGCGCCGAGCACGATGAAACCGAGGTCGCTGTAGACCGGCGCTCCACCACGTTGAGCCGCGGTGACGGGCTCCTGAAGCACCCGACCGAGCGCGGTGAGCCGATCACTCGCGTGGGCGTAGAACGGAATCCACGCCGCCAGGCCCGAGGTGTGGGCGAGCAGCTCCCGGACCGTCACGGTAGCGAGGGTAGGGGACTGGAACCAGCCAGCGTTGGCGATGTGCTGCCCGACTGTGTCGTCGAGGGTCAGGCGCCCGTCCGCCACCAGCCGGAGGATCGCCGGAAGCGTCGACACCACCTTCGTAAGCGACGCCAGGTCGTAGCGGGTGTCCGCCGTCGTCGCTGGCCCGCCGACCGCCCGGACGCCGACGCAGATCGGCTCGCTGACGGCGTTTTCGGTGCCGAAGATGGCGACGGCACCGGGAAATTGGCCCTCGGCCAGCGCGCGTTCAAGGACGGCGCCGGGGAGGGTCGGGTCGCGGACACAGAGAGCCACGCGGCGCAGTAATTCGGGCTGGCCACCTCGCCTCCCACCTCCCGCCTCCCGCCTCGTGCCTCCCGCCTCCCGCCGCCCGCCTCATCCCCCGACCTGTGCTATAAACGCCGCCTTTCCCCCTTCGAGGTCCCATGCTCCTGCTCGCCGTCCACTCCCTTTGCGCATCGCTCATCCCCACCGCCCTCGCCGACGAGGGCATGTGGCTCCCCGAACAGGTCCAGGCGATGGGCCCGATGCTCCGCCAGCAGGGCCTGCAGATCGACGCCGCCCGCCTCGCGGACCCCACTGGCGATCCGCTTGGCGCCGTCGTCTCCCTCGGAAATTGCACGGCTGCGTTCATCTCCGCCGATGGTCTCATCGGCACAAACGGCCACTGCGTCTCCAGCTACCTGGAGTTCGCCAGTGATGCCCAGCACCCCTACGCGCGCGACGGTTTCGTCGCCAGGGACCGCACCAAGGAGCTCTGGGCTGGCCCCTCGGCCCGCATCTGGGTGACGGAGAAGATCGAGGATGTGACGGCGCAGATCACCTCGAAGTTCACGGCCAAGATGAAGGACAGCGACCGCCAGGGGGCGATCGACGCGGCGTCCAAGGCGCTGGTGTCCGCGTGCGAGAAGGCGGCAAAGCCGGCGGGCACCGAGAAATGCATGGTGGCGCCCTTTTACGACGGGCGGGAGTATCGGTTGATCACGCGGCTGGAGATCAAGGACGTCCGTGTCGCCTACGTGCCGGCCGACGCCGTCTACGAGTTCGGCGGCGATCAGGACAACTGGATGTGGCCGCGCCAATGCGGGGATTTCGCGTTGCTCCGGGCCTACGTCGCGCCGGACGGAACGCCGGTGGCGCACGCCGACGGCAACGTCCCGTACCATCCGCCGCGCCACCTCAGCGTCCAGCCTGCCGGCGTTCATCCGGGCGATTTTGTGATGATCGCCGGCTATCCGGGGACCACCTACCGCTATCGCACGGCGCTGGAGGCACAGCAGGCGGTCACGGTCCGCTACCCCGAGGGCATCACGTTCCTCAATGCCCTGCTCTCCACGGCGAAGGGCTTCGCACACGCCGACGCGGATGCCGCCACGCGTCTCCAACAAACCATCGCGAACCTCGCGAACGCGCGCAAGAGCTACGAAGGGATGCTGAACAACTTCCTGGCCGCGCACATCGTCGATCGCAAGGAGGCCCTGGAGAAGGACCTGGATGCGTGGATCGCCGCCGACCCGGCACGCACGGCGAAATACGCGGCGTCGATCACCGAGCTTCGGACCGTGCTCACCGTCGACTTGTCGACGTTCCGCCGCGATCGCCTCTACAACGGGCTCTCCTACACCTCCAAGCCCCTGAACGTCGCGCTGACCAGCTACCGTTACGCGAGCGAGCACGAAAAGGCCGACTCGGCGCGCGACGTCGGCTTCCAGGATCGCGACCTCGCGGACATCCAGGACCGCTTCACGGCGATGGACAAGGGTTTTCACGCCGCAAGCGACCGGGCGATGCTCAAGGTCATCCTCGACATGACCCAGCAGTTGGCCGCCGACCAGCGAATCCCCCCGTTGGACGCCTGGATCACCAAGGCCGGCGGCGTCGACAAGGCGCTGGACGCCCTCTACGCGTCCACCAGCCTCAACGCCACGGACGGCCGGTTGAAGCTGCTTCATACGTCGAAGAAGGAGCTTGACGCCTCGACCGACCCCTGGGTCGTCCTCGCCGCTTCGCTCGAAAAATGGCAACAGGGCGTCCGCGCCACGAACAAGGCCCAGGACGGCGCCCTCGCGCGCCTGCGCCCGGTCTACATGGACGCGCTCCGCGACTACCACGCTGGCCAGCTTTACCCCGATGCCAACGGCACACTTCGCCTGTCGTTCGGCAGGGTCCAAGGCTACTCCCCGCAGGACGGCGTCACCTACAACGCCCAGACCGTCCTCTCCGGGCTCGTCCGCAAGGCCGGCGACGCGCCGTTCGACGCTCCCGCGCGCCTGCTCGACCACGCGAAGACCGCGGCCAGCTCCCGCTACGCCGACGGCGTCCTCCACGACGTTCCCGTGGACTTCCTCACCACGCTCGACAACACCGGCGGCAGCTCCGGCTCCCCAACCCTCAACGCCCAGGGCGAGCTCGTCGGCTTCGTGTTCGACCGCAACTGGGACGCCGTCGCCGCGGACTGGATCTACGACAAGGACTCGACCCGGAGCATCCACGCGGACGTCCGCTACCTGCTCTGGCTCCTGTCCGAGGTCGACGGGGGCGACGCGCTCGTGAAGGAGATGGTGCCGAGCTGACTACGGCTCGCTACAGCACCTGAACCCGCTGCGGGCGCTCGCATAGCCGGCCCCGAACGTGTCGTTTCTACGATAACACCGGGCGTGGTCCTCCGGCGTGTCGTAGGCGCCGCCGAGCAGGACCGCGGTCTCGGGCGAGTCACCGACCCACTCCTCGACGTTCCCGGTCATGTCGTAGACCCCGTCCCGGGTAGCGCAGCCGGGCAATTCACCCGTGTAGACGGGGCGAAATGGGTTCGCGGGATCGGGTGCGGGCCCGGCTGTGCCGTCGTGGCCGTCCCAGCAGCGACCGTCTGCGTGGTAGTCGCCGTAGGGGTAGGCGGTGCCCTCGATCTCGTCGTCCGCGAACTGCTTGTTGTGATTGTCGTCGATGGCGCGGGCGCCCTGGCAGGCGCTCACCCACTGCTCCTCGGTGCAGAGGTGCTTGCCAGCGGCCTCGCAAGCGGCTTTTGCGTCAAACCAGGAGGCGCGCATGGCCGGCACCTGGTGCTTGGCGGAGACCGCCTTGCCGGCGACGATGGCGTCCTCGAACGTGTCGATGGAGAACTTGAGGTCGCCATAGGCGAGGGCGCGCGTTGCGGGCACGTCCGCGGGGATGGGCGTGATCGGGGCTTCGAAGCCCTGATCCGTCTTGCTCATGGCCGCGGCGGCCTTCGCGGCGTCGGCGGGAGTGGCGCCGAGGGCGATCTCGATCGCCTTCGCCATGGCGCCGGCGGAGGTGCCCGAGCGGTACAGCTTGCCGTCGATGTAGATGCGCGGTGTGCCGTGGATGTTGAGCGTCGCGCCGACGTCCGCGTCGTGGCGGACCTGGTTCATCGCGTCGTCCGTGGCCATGCAGGCGTCGAACTTCGAGCCGTCGGCTCCGGCCTGGACCGCGTAGGTGTGTAGGTACTCAGCGCCCAATCGGTGCTGGTTCTTGTAGGCCAGATCGTGGAAGGGCCAGAAGTAGCCCTGCTCCTTGGCACACACAGACGCCTTGGCCGCCTGACAGGCGTCCTTGTGTTTGCGCGTCTTGACACCCGCGTTGCAATCCGGGTTCATCGGGTAGTGCTTGAACACGAACAGCACCCGGTCCCCGTACGTCGCCTGCAACTTGGCAAGCTCCGCGCTGGATCGTTTGCAGTACCCGCACTCCAGATCGCCGAACATCACGACCGCCACCTTCGCATGGGCGTTTCCGGTCCACGCATCGTTGGGATCGAGCGAAAAGGTGACGGTGTTCTTGTCTTCCGTCTCGACCGTGAACGACATCGCCGGGGCATCGCCCTTCGGATCGTGTGTCAGCTTCGCCCCCTCGCTCGCAACGCCTGACACACTGCCGCCCGAGAGCGTGCTGCGGTAAACGTGCTCCCCGATGAGTGACAGGATGAGCAACGTGACGTACGCCCCCGCGCTCGGCCCCAGGCTCGCGCCCGTCGGCATCGGCTGTTTTCCGCCGATGAGTGATAGAAGGAAAATAGCGAGGTTCACCCCGTACAGCCGCATGCACCACGCACACACATACCCAAGCTCTGTCTTGGACACGTAGAGCAGGAACATCGAGTACGCAAACGAGACGACGCCAGCGACGGTCAACAGCCGGTCAAACCCCGGTTTCCCGGCGAGCGCCATGCCCGCCATCAGCGCGACGGTGAAATAGAACGGGATCGCCAGCGTCGCGATCGGCACGCCTGCTACCTCCGAGTATTCGCTGGTGTTCACGATGTCGCAGTTCACCTCCGTCGACTCCTGACACCCGAACAGCTCCCCCTTCTCGTCGTCCGTCCCGTAGAGTTGGGTGTCGTGGTGCCACGTCATCAACCCACCGACAAACACGCCAAACAGCGCGAGCAGCAGGGTGAGGATCAACGCCAGTTTACGAAGGCTGCTCATTTGGCCGTCCCCAGCGCGGCTTCCAGCTCCGCGAAGCCCTTCTCTTCGCTGTACCCGGTGTGGCTGAACGCGAGCGCGCCCTTCTTGTCGATGACGAAGATGGTCGGCATCGCGGTGACTCCGTAGCTTCCAAGCGCTTTTGCGTCGGGGTCAAAGGCGACCGGGAGGGTGATGGAAACGGCGCCGAGGAACTTGTCAGCGGCGGATCGTTCGCGGTCCACGTTCACCGCGATGAACTTGACGTCCGGGTGGGTTGCCGCGAACGTCGAAAGCGCAGGGAGCTCCTTGCGACACGGCCCGCACCAGCTCGCCCAGAACGAGAGCACCACGGTCTTGCCCTTCTGGTCGGAGAGCTTGAATGTGCCGCCTTGCATGAGCGGAAGCTCAAAGTCCTTGACGACCGGGTTGCCCGCAGCCTGGAACGCGTCCAGCGGCACCATCTCGGGCCCGGTGTGGGTGAGGGGGGCGACGGGGATCGCGGTCGAGCCCGTTGGCGACGTGTTCGCAGGCGTGGGGGTGACCGCAAACGAGCGCCACGTGAACAGCGAAAGGGAGACGAGCAGCGGGAGCATGAAACCTCGACTGGGCGGGCGTAACCGGTGCCTACTCCCGCCGGACGGTCAGAAAACGTCCCGTTCCTCGCCCGTCCGCCGCACCTCCGTGACAGAAATTTCCCCGCGGACGACCCGGGGCGTTTACACTGTCTGCATGACCCTCGCGCTCACCCCTCTCGACCCCGCGGCTTCCGCCGGTGCCTGGATTGTGCTCGCTGCCTTTTCGCTCGGCGCGCTCGCGTTGCGCTGGGCCGCGCTTGCCCGTGCCCAGGCGGCGTTGGTGCCGGTGAGGGTACGTCGGCGCGAGTAGGCTGAAGCACGGGTTCTTCGGCATCTTTTGGGCGGCTCGCTGCCATCGTCGCCCGGCCAGGAATCGCTGTGGGACGCCGCTTCGGATCCCGGCCACTTCGCGGGGCTGTGCGGTTGCGGAGCGTAGGTTTGACGCGTAGGATCCGACGATGATCCTCGTGCTCCTCGCACCGGTACTCGGCGCCGCCAACGCCGCGACCATCCACGTCGCCCAGGACGGCTCAGGCGATGCGACCACGATCATGGCGGGCCTCGCACTGTCCCGTTCCGGCGACACCGTGGAGGTCACCGGCGGCACGTACACCGAGGACGTCACGCTGCCTGCGTGGCCGGTGACGCTCGAAGGCGAGGCGGGGTCGGCGGGGACCACGATTATCGGCGTTGACTATGGATCGACGGTCCGCGTGGCGAACCCGGAGGCGGCGGGGACGGTGATCCGCGGTTTTACGATCACCGGCGGGGACTGTAGCGGGTGCTCGTTGCCGGAGTCGGGCGGGGCGGGCGTGGGAGTGTTCGGCGTGGCGGTGGAGCTCGAGGACCTCGTGGTGACCGGGAATGTTGGCGGGGCGGCGGTCACGCTTGCGTACGCGGGCGGTTCCACGCTCATCAACTCGTCCGTCGACGAGAACGATGCGGGGATCGAGGTGCACCAGGATGACGACGAGACGGTCACGCTCACCGACGTGGACGTCGAGCGTAGCGCCGGGGACGGCCTCACGATCATAGGAGGCAGGGTCAATGGAACGTCCGTCACGTCGAGCAACAACGACGAAGACGGCATCAACGCGTCCGAAGGCGAGCTGGCTTGCGACCATTGCGAGGCCTCGGAGAACGGGTTCTTCGGCATCGACACGAAGGAGGCTTGGTTCACGGACTTGACGGTGACCCACAACGCGCACGAGGGAATCGTCGGAGGCGACGTGGTGATCAGCGGCGGGTTGATCTCCGAGAACTTTGATCGCTGGAGCGGGTACGGCGCGGCCGTGACCGGGGACGACGTTCGCGCGTGGGGTGTGACCTTCGCCGATAATGTGGGCGAGCGGCTGGGGGGAGCGGTCGACGCGAAGACCGGCGAGCTCGACGGGGACCTGTTTGTCGGCAACCAGGCCCTCGAAGGGGCCGCCGTCTACATGGCTGGGGACGGGTCCATGAGGATCGTCAACACGGTGTTCGAGGGAAACATCGGCTCCGATGCGGCCGTTCTCTCAATGCCCTATGGCGGAGACGTCACCGTGACCAACGTGACGGCGCTCCAGAATGCGAGCGGCGAGGTGGACTTCGATGTTGGAGGGGGAGGCGTCCTTCGTGTTGACAATACCATCGTCGCGGACTCCGCGGGTGCCGCGTTCTCGATCAACATGACTTGCACCCTCACCCTCACCTACAGCGATCTCCACAACAACGCCGGTGGCTCCGGCCTCACGACCGACCCGACGGGCACCTCTGGAAACATCGCCATCGACCCCGTCTTCGTCGACTACGCCGCCGATGGCGCGTACACCGACGACCTGCACCTCGCCGCCGGCTCACCCCTCATCGACGCCGGCGACCCCGCGATCCTCGACCTCGACGGCACGCGCAGCGACATCGGCGCCTACGGCGGCCCCGGCGACGTTGTCTGGGTTGACGCGGACGGCGACGGCTGGTCCGCGATCTCCGGCGACTGCGACGACGCCAACGCCGCCGTAAACCCAGCCGCCGTCGAGCTTTGCGACGGTGTCGACAACAACTGCGACGGGGTCGTCGACGAGGGCTGCGCGACCGACAGCGGCGTCGACTCGGCCATCGACAGCGCCCCCGCGGACACCGCCGTTGACTCCGCGAGCGACACGGCGGGCGACACGCTCGGAGATCCGCGGCGCCCCGGGAAAAAATCCGGATGCACCGGCTGTTCGACGGCCCGAACCTCTCCGCCGTTCGCGCTTTTCGCCGGCCTCGCGCTCCTCGCACAGCGGCGCAGGCGACCGGCCGGTTGACGGTTTGCCGTCGCCGCTTACCTTGTCGGCGCGAGGGCCCCAGGGCGAATGTCCGAGACGAAGTCCATCGAGAAACGCACGAAGAAGTCGGTAAAGGTCAACGACGGCGAGGCGGACGTCCTCGCGAAGATCGGAGCGATGCCCGAACCCTACCGCGCGATGGGCGAGCGGCTCCACGCGATCATCAGGGCCAACGGCCCGACCCTGTCGCCGAAGACCTGGTACGGCATGCCCGGGTACGCGTTGGAGGGGGCCGTCGTCTGTTTCTTCCGCAGCGGGCACGGCCCCGGGGAGCGCTACTTGACGTTCGGCTTCAACCCCTCGGCGAAGCTGGACGACGGCGCGTTCTGGCCCATCGCCTACGCGCTCACCGCGCTCAACGACGCTGACGCCGAGCGGATCGGCGCCCTGGTGCGGCGGGCGGTGGGGTGACAGCCGAGCGCTGGGAGTCGCCGGTGAGGCGCGTGCGGTTGGCGTACGGGGCGTGCCGACGGGTTCGTTGATACTCGGCGACGTGACCACCGATCTGCTCTGCACAGCCCTCCCCCTTTCCGCGTTCCTCGGCAACCTGCTCTGGAGGGCGTATCGAGCGGCGAACCGCCCCAACCCCTTCGACAACCTCGATCAGCCCGATCTCGGCCCCCTCGCGCCCGGCACCGACGATCTCGACACCCGCGCCTGCGTCGCCCGCGGCATCGTCCTCTCCGTCAACCCTCGGCCCCTATCGAGCTCGGGCTCGGGCCTCACCCGAACGGAGGATCGGAGCGTGCAGATCGACATCGAGATCGACGGCCGGGACCCCGTCACCGTCAACGCCATCGCCACGATCCCCGCCCGGTTCATCGCGGACGTCCTCCCGGGTGCGACCGTCGCGCTTTTTGTGTGCCCGAACAGCCTCGGCGCGGTCACCGTGACCGGCCCCGGGGTTGCGGTGCCAGCCTTCGGCGTCGCGCGTGCTGCGCCTCCGCCGGCTTGAAGATCGTCGGCCTGCACCGCACTCTCGCGCCTGAGCGGCTACGTTCCCGGGGATGGCTTCCTTTATCACCGGCCTGCTCAGCTTGCTCTGCATGGGCGCGTTCGGGGCGTTCATGCTCTATGTCATCCTGGCCGCGGTCATGCGCGCGAGCGGGACGGTGCTCGGGCGTGGCATCGTGCTGAACGTCACGGCGCAGCCCTCGTCAACGGGCGGGCAGGGGTTGAGCCGCTACGAGGTGCGTATCGTTCGCATGGACATCGAAGTGCCGGGCCAACGCCCGTTTGAGGTCAATACCCAGGCCACCATCCCTGCGCGCTTCGTGCAGGACGTGCTGCCCGGCGCGACGGTCGCGGTGATGGTCAACCCGAAGTCGCCTGGGACGGTGCAGGTGATCGGCCCCGGGATGGCCGTACCGGCGTTCTCCATCGCGACGACAGGCGCACAAAGGAGCGGCAAATGAGCGGGATCACGCGGTGTGAGTCGTGCGGGGCGCCGATGCAGACAACGACGGTCACAGCCGTCGGCTGTGTGTACTGCGGCGCCGAGGTGCGCGTCTCCGTCGACAGCGGGCAGATCGCGAAGGGGATGGCGTTGGACCTCGCGAACGCCGAGGCGTTCATGACGAAGCTGTCCGCGGCGTTGACCCACGGGTTCGGCGACCGGGCGAAGATCCAGCGCGAGGGTAGCCGCATCGTCCTGCTGGAATTGCACCTTGATCCGGACGTCTTCATCGCCCGCCGCGAGTACGAGACCATCATCGGCCAGCACAAAAAGCTCGTCCGCGGGATCGCGCTCAAGACTGCGACACACCCCCTGGATCGGTGGGTCGAGATGCTCACCACCGCCATCGCCGTCCACGCCAACTCCAGCGCGACCGCCGCCCAGGCCCTCGCCCAAATTCGGGTCCAATAATGCCCACAAGTCCTCCGCCTCCGCCCCCTCCCGCCCGCGCAGGCGCGCAGCAGGCCCACGCCCGTCTGCAGCTCGACGACCTCCCGCAGCACGCGCGCGAACGTCTGCAGGAGATGCGCGAGCATCACTTCTTCACGAGCGACCTCTCCGTGAACGAGTTCCTGCTGGTGAAGGAAGCCGGCTTCCAACCTCTCGGTCTCGTGATGGGCAGCAGCATCTACCACATCGGGATGACCGCGCTGAACTCCCAGAACCCCGAGGAGATCACCGTCCTCACGCAGGCGCTCTACACCGCGCGCGAATTGGCGATGGCGCGCATGGAGGAGGAGGCTGATGCGCTCGGCGCAGACGGCATCGTAGCGGTGCGGCTCACGCTGAACGTGCACGCGTGGGGCACGAACATCATCGAGTTCATGGCCATCGGCACGGCAGTGAAGAGCGAGGGGCCGGAGAACTTCCGTGCGCCGGACGGGCGTCCGTTCACGAGCGACCTGTCCGGGCAGGACTTCTGGACACTGCTGACCGCCGGCTACCGCCCCGTCGGCTTCGTCATGGGCAACTGTGTGTACTACATCGGCCAGCCCACCCGCGGCCAACCGACCGAATCCAAGGAATTGCAGGGGCCGACGCAGGCGCTGTACGACGCCCGTGAGTTGGCAATGGAGCGCATGCAGGTGGAGGCCGAGGCGCTCGGCGCTGCCGGCATCGTCGGGGTGCTGATCGATGAGAACAATCACACGTGGGGCCCGAGCGTGCTGGAATTCAGCGCGGTCGGCACGGCCGTCGTCCCGATCCGCGACGACCATCACATCCCGCGCCCGAACCTCATCCTCACCGTGGGGGACTAGGTGGCGACGCGTGCGCCGATCGACGTCCGCGCGAGCGTGGAGCGCGTGCGAAAGGGCGGAATTCCCCTGCGCGCGGTGGAACGGCTGCAGGATGAGATGGGCGCTGCCGGGAGCGGCCCTAGGCTTTTCACCAGCGATTTGTCGGTCAACGAGTTCCTGCTCTCGCGCGACGCGCAGTGCGAGCCGATCTCGCAGGTGATGGGATCGAGCATCTACCACGTCGGGCAGATCCCCGATTACAAAGGCAAGACGTCGGAGATCACCATCATCTCGGAGGGCCACCGAAACTCGCGAAGGGCGGCGCTGCACCGATTGTACGAGGAGGCCGCGTTGGTTGGGGCGGACGCGGTGATCGGGGTGCGGCTGCGTGACCGGATGATCACGATGGGCTCGCGCGGAAAAGGTGGCGATGATGGAGGGGAGATCCTCGAATTCACAGTCGTCGGCACGGCCGTTCGGGCACCCTGGATCACCCACCGGCCGGGCGAGCCGGTCATCACGGACCTGACCGGGCAGGACCTCTGGGCGCTGCATCGCGACGGTTTTGAGCCCTGCGGCTTCCTTTTTGAGTTCTGCCGCTACCACGTCTGGCACGTGACCAAGAACACCAACTTCACGACCGGGGAGCTGGACGAGGCGAGTGACGCCGCCGTCTCCGCGCGTGACATCGCCGCGAAGAAGCTCTTGAAGCAGGCGTCCGACTGCGGCGCCGAGTTCGTCGTCGGCAGCGACATGAAGCTGACGATGCGCGAGGTGCCCTGCGGCTACGGCGGCTGCCAGCTCGACGACCTCGACGTGGACGTGAGCTGGTTCGGCACCGGTGTCCGTCGCATCCCCGGCGCCGTTCCCCACGAACACCACATGCCCCCGTTGATCCTCTCGATGATGCCGCTCGGCCGGCGAAAGGGCGAGCAGATCGACGCCGAGTCGGACGAGGATGACGTGAAGGTCGCCGCCGAGGAGGCCGAAGAAGCGGCCCTCGAAGCCGACGAAGCGGCAAGCGAATGAGCAGGAACGACCCCGGTTCAGGCGTCGCCAGCCTCCCCACCCACGCGCGTGAGCGCCTCGCGGACATGCGCGAGCGGAAGCTCTTCACCAGCGACCTCTCGATCTCCGAATTCCTCCTCGTCCGCGAAGCCGGTTTTGACCCCGTCGGGCTCGTGATGGGAACGTCGATCTACCAGGTCGCACCGAACATCCCGAGCCTCGGCAAGCAGGAGCCGGGCCGCGAGATCGTCGAGACGACGAAGGCGCTCAACCACGCGCGCCAGTTGGCCATGAACCGGATGGAGCAGGAGGCCGAGGAGCTTGGCGCGGACGGCATCGTCGGCGTGCGGCTGACCGTCAACCTCGCGACCAACCCCCAGCGGGTCGAGTGGCAGCAGTACCGGTGCTGGTGCAAGTGGGCGAAGCAGATCGGCTTCCGTCGCCCGGTAACGGTCGTCGCAGGCGGCTATTTTCAGGGTTGGCAGCAGGTCGCCAACACCCAGTGGCAACAGTACGGCAAGCAGCAGGGTTGGGTGCAGACGCCCATCCCGCCGTGGAGCCAGCCGCAGGGGAGTGCCAGCTACGCGTTGGGGCAGAACACCGCAGAGTTCATCGCCATCGGCACCGCAGTTCGCCACCGCGAAGGCGAACATTACCGGAACAAGCACGGGATGCCGTTCCAGTCGGACTTGTCCGGGCAGGACTTCTGGATGCTGATCCGCGCCGGGTTCCGGCCGGTCGGGTTCTGCATGGGCAACTGTGTGTACTATGTCGGGCCGCAGATGCTGAAGGTCGCGGACGGGCAGAGCTGCGAGCTTCCCGCGTACACACACGCGTTGTACGACGCCCGCGAGTTGGCTATCGAGCGCCTGCAAGACGAAGCCGAGGAGCTCGACGCTACCGGCATCGTCGGCGTCACCGTTGCGGAGCAGCAGCACTCGTGGCGGACAACGCCGTGGAACGTCGGAAACGCGGCGTTGCAGACGGGCGAGGTGATCGAGCTGTTCGTCATCGGAACGGCGGTGGTGCCGACCGAGAAGGCGGGCGACCTGGATCGTCCGCACCTCGTACTCTCGGCGAACGACGTGGTGAAGGTAAACGTAGGGGGTGAGGAATGAGCGGGCCTGCACTCAGTGAGCTCTCGGTCACCGAGTTCGTCGCCCTCGCGCGCGTGGGCTTCGTGCCGCGCGGGCTCGTCATCGGATCGTGCGTGTTCTCGGCGGGCACCCAGTACGATTGGACGGTGCAGACGCACGAGGTCGACGCGCTCTCCAACGCCATGCGCACCGTGCGCCGACTCGCGGTCGAGCGCATGCGCAAACAGGCCGCCGGTCTGCACGCAGACGGCATCGTAGACGTGCGGCTGGAGGTCGAGCACCACGTCTGGCGCGGCGCCCGGCAGGTCGCGAAGTGCCTCGCCGTCGGCACGGCCATCGCTTTTGACGCCAGCTACGCCCCCGCCACGCTGAAGCACGCCCCAAGCTTGCGCCTCTCCAACGGCACGCCCTTCGACAGCGACCTGAGCGCGTCCGACTTCATCACGCTGCTCTCGGCCGGCTACCGGCCCGTGACCGTCGCCATGGGCAACTGTGTGTACGGCCTCGACCCGCGTGAGCAGCGCCAGTACCGTGGCAAGGACGCCGAAATCACCAGCTATACCCAGGCGTTTTTCGACGCGCGCGAGCTGGCGATGGAGCGTCTGCAGCACGACCTCTTCAAGTCCTTCCCGAAGGGCACGCCCGATTCGCCCGCCGGCATCGTCGGCATGACCGTGGAGGAGGAGACATACGGCGGCGGTGGCGCGTCCGGGCCGCCTATCGTCGAGTTCACCGCCCTCGGTACCGCAGTCGCCGCGTTGAAGGCGGATGATCCGCGGAGAGGCGCTGGGCCGCCGAAGCCGGCGCTCGTGGTCTCGCTGGACCGGTAGGGCTGGACGCGGAGGTTCGCGGCAACGCCGGGTTCTCCCGGTGCCCGATCGTCAATGATGCTGCTGCTGCCCTCCCTGCTGCCCCCCTTGCTGGCCGCCTTGTTGCCCGCCCTGTTGCCCTCCCTGTTGCCCGCCCTGTTGCCCTCCCTGCTGCCCCCCTTGCTGGCCGCCCTGTTGTCCTCCCTGCTGCCCACCCTGACCCATCTGGCCGCCCTGCCCGCCCTTTCCGCCGCCCTTGGGCAGTTCAAACAACCCGGGCCCTGCCGCGCCGGGCTGGCCCTGACCGCCCTCCGGCGTCGCGATCTTCGCCTCCACCGCCATCAATCGCTGGTCGACCGACGCGAGGGTTACGGGGGGCACGATGCCCGCTTGCGGGGTGGTTGACGACGCCCCGCTGGCGACCTGAAGCTGCGTGAGCACGGTCTCGACGTGGGTCAGGCGGTTGTCGATCTCGTTCAGGCGCTCGCCGGAGAGCTCGGCCGCGCTTGGCGTGGCGTTGTCGAGCTTTTCGAGCCTGGCGTCCATGAGCTTCAAGTGCTGGGCCATGGTCTCGCCGTCGTAGCTCACCTGATCGGCGGGGATGGTCGGCGGCGTGGAACTGCAGGCGAGGACGGCCAAGAAAGGGGAAAGGAGCAGCATCCGGATCCCGTAACCACCGGAGCGGGCATTGCCTCGTGCGAGCAGCGTGCTCTGGAGCCGCGCGTTGTCAGTTCTTCGTCGCGTAGATCGACGCGGTGAACGAGCTGCCGCCGCCCATGTCGTAGTTGGCGTCGAGGTTCAGGTTGCCGTTGTGCAGCGTGCCCGTGAACGGGACGGAGACGTTTTGGGGGCCAAGGGCGATGTCCCAGTTGGCGGTCACCGAGCCGCTGGCGACTGTGCCAGTCATCGGGCCCGTGATCGAGTCGTGGCCGGTCGAGCAGTCGGCGGTGCCGGCGAGGGCGCCCCCTGAGGTGACTGAGATGGTGGCGCTGCCGGAACAGGTGATCTCCTGGGTGTTGCCGCCGCCGTCGCCGCCGTGCGGGTCGGCGAGGATGAGGTCGCCCTGGACCTGGCCGGAGAAGGTGTCTGGCGCAGAGCCGGTGTCCGAATTGGCGCCCGTATCGCCGCCCTGCCCGCTGTCGTGCGACCCGCTGTCGCCGCCGTTGGTCGATGAGTCGCCGCCGTTCGTGGATGAGTCGCCGCCGTTCGCGGATGAGTCGCCGAGCTTGATCGAGGCGGTCGAGCAGGCCGGGGCGAGGGAGAGGGCGACGACGAACGGGATCAGGCGCATGCGGGCTCCGAGTGGGCCGCATCATAGCGCAACCGACCCCCGTCGGAGGCAGAAAATGGGACCGGCCGTGGACTCGGGATAGGGGCCCGAACGATGGCCCTGCGGTTCACTGTCGAGGCCGCTGCGGCGTTGAGGGCGGAGATCGCGGAGGCCGCGCGCGGGGCGACGGTTGCAGGGGCAGCGGTTGAAGTGTTCGCGGTCGGGCAGGTCGATCGCGGAAAGCCGCGGCGGGTACACGCGATCGAGGTGCACGCGCGCGGAACGGCCGACGCGGTGTTGGCCGTGCGGGGCCGGGCGCGCTCTGGCGAGGTGGTCATCCACAACCACCCGTCCGGCGACTTGCGCCCGTCGTCCGCCGATACCCACCTTGCTGGCAACTTTGGGGAGGACGGCGTTGGGTTCGTCATCGTCGACAACGACGTGAGCCGGAGCAACTGGGTCGTCGAGCCGATGGAGCGGGCGCTCGAGCCGGTGGATCCGACCGAGATTCGCCGGTTCTTCGAGGTGGACCTGCCCGGCACCATCCGCGGCTGGGAGCCGCGCCCCTCGCAGGCTGAGATGGCCCGGCGCATCGGGGAGACCCTGAGCGGCTCCGAGACGCTCATCGTTGAGGCGGGGACGGGGACGGGAAAATCGTTGGCGTACCTCGTGCCCGCCGCGTTGTGGGCGATGCGAAATGACTCCAAGGTCGTCGTCAGCACGTACACGCGCGGCTTGCAGTCCCAGCTCATGGGTGAGGACCTGCCGCTCGTGCACAAGGTCTACGGCAACCGCCTTCGCTCGGCCGTGCTGAAGGGGCGAGGAAACTACCTTTGTCGGCGAAAGCTCGCGCAGGCGGACGTCGATCCTGTGGACATGGAGACACTGCAGCGCGTCATGCAGTGGGCCGAGACGACGAAATCGGGCGACCGCGCCGAGCTGCCGGGCGCGGAGGCGATCTGGGAGGAGGTGGAGTCCGACAGCGACCACACCTTGCGTGCGCGATGCCCGCATTTCAACACCTGTTTTTACTACAACGCGCGCCGGGACGCCGCGGCCGCACATGTCATCGTCGTCAACCACGCGCTGTTGTTGACCGATCTCGCGCTCAAGGCGCGCAACAACGGGAACGGCATTCTCCCGGCGTTTGACCGGATCATCCTGGACGAGGCCCACCACCTGGAAGAGGCGGCCACGAGCGTTGGCGAGCAGCGCCTCTCCGAGCTGGCCATCCGACGGGCGCTATCCCGTCTTCTGCCACGGCCCGGACGCAACCGGCCCGGGGTGATTGTCCGCCTCGGAAACCGGTTTGCGGACGTCGCGCAGAACCAGGGTGCGGCGCTCGACGCCCTGCGCGGGGTGCTGGACTGCGCCCGGCTGGCTTTCTACGCCTTCGGCCAGCTCGGGCCGTTGCCGCGGGCGTTCCCCGAGCCTTTTTCAGCGAGCCACGACCTGACCGACCTGGCGGAGGAGCTGGAGCGCGCGTGCGGCCGACTCGGCGCCATCGAGGCCCAGATCACCGCGTTGGAAGAGACGAGTCCGCTCCGACCCGACGAGGCGCAGCCCTTCAAGGAGCTCCAACGCAGCCGGCGCCGGTTGCAGGAGCAGGCCGACATCGCCCGTGCGCTTCTGACCGTCGACGCCGACTGGTGCCGCTACATCGCGGCCGGCCGGAAGGGAGCTGCGGCCCTCGTTCGCGCGCCGATCGACGTTGCCCCCTTTCTTCGCCAGCATCTCGGGCCCGATCCCGAGGGCCGACGGGCCACCGTCCTCACCAGCGCCACGCTCACGGTTCAGGGTCGCTTTGACCACTACGTTGAGCGCACGGGGATGACGGGGGCGGAACAGGCGAATTTCCCCGGGACGTTCGACTATGCACGGCAGGCCGTCTTGCTCCTCCCGCGCGATCTCCCACCGCCCAGCGACGCCGGCTGGCTCGACCGCGTCGCGGAGGTGGTCGCTGACGCGGTCGAGGCCACGGGCGGTGGCGCTTTCGTGCTTTGCACCAGCCATGACACAGTGCAGCGGCTCGCGGCGGCTGTGCGCGAACGCGTTGCCGGGGCGCTGCCGATCCTGGAACAGCCTGCGAACGGCGTGGGGCGCGTCCTCGATCTGTTCCGGGAGAACCGGCAGTCCGTGCTGTTCGCGACGGACAGCTTCTGGGAGGGGGTCAGCGTACGAGGCGAGGGGTTGAGGCTGGTCATCATCCCCCGTCTGCCGTTCCGACCGCCCACCGAGCCCGTCGCGGCCGCGCGCTACGCCCGGCTGGAGGCGAGGGGGATCGACCCGTTCTACGGGTTCTCCCTGCCACAAGCGGTCATCCGGCTGCGTCAGGGGTTCGGGAGACTGATCCGAAGCAGCACGGATCGGGGTGTTGTCATCATCCTCGACCGACGGCTGCATGATGCACCTTACGGGCGGGTTTTCTTGAATTCCCTTCCGCCGGCGCGGCGGTACACAGGGCCGTGGCGCGCGGCCCTTGGGCAACTGCGGGGGTTCTTTGACGAACAAGGTTAGGGGAAGCGCCGAAATGAACTGGAAGAACCTGGAGCTTCACGGTTGCGCGGCGATCAGTCGGCTCTGTGGCGAGTACGTCATCGAGGACACGATCCGGCTGGCGGGAGCGCAGTTCCGCATCAAGGTCTTCGAGCGGGAGCACGACTTCGTCGCCTTTCCGAACATTCGTTTCCGAACGCCGAATGGCAGCATCGATGGCACCTGTGGCCTTGGATCGACCGAGCTTGAGGCGCTTCAGGACGCGATCGCGCGGGTGGCCGGCGTCCTGGCGGCCAGGGCGCGATGGGAGGAGCAGGACCTTGAGTGGGTAGATCCTCGCGATTCTTGACGGCGTGGGCGAGTTGCGCCGGTGCCCGCCCGGAAGGGCTCCTCCGGGTCGGTGACTCCCCGCCCAGGTCCGCATGGGCGCGCGACCACGGGCAGACCGGCCTCAAAAGTCGCCCGGACCGGCGAGACCGGGGTCAAAAGTCGGCGGGGCGACGCTGGAGGGGCGGGACCGGCCGACGGCTGGGGTTCCGCGCCGAGGGACCAACGGACAAACGCCGATAGTTCGGGGACCCCGGCAGCGAGGGCGACAAAGTGGGTGCCGCCGCGCCCCGATTCACGCCGCCCACCGACATTTGACCCGTCTCTGCACCGTCGGGGCGACATTTGACCGGGGTTTGCACCCACCGGGTGACCGTCGACCCGAATCTGCGCCCGGCCACCGACCTTTGACCCGCGCCTGTGCCCCCGCCACCGACCTTGGACCCGCGTCTCCGCCCCTCCACCGGTTCCTTCGGGCCGCGCTGCATGGGCAGCGGGCCGGGGTGAGGTCCAAAGACCGTCAAGCCCCCGAGCGCGCAGGAACCCGCGCTCAGGCTACGCTGTCCAAGCTCCTGTTCCCCGGAAATGCATGCTCCTGTTGGCCCTGCTTCGCATCGCCGCCCCCGCCTCCGCCGCCGGTCTCCAGGTAGACACCGGCGAACCCGAGATCTCCAGCGCAGCCAGCGATGCCGTCGCCGCCGGGCAGGAGGCGCTCGCGAAGGGCGACTTTGACGCGGCTGCGTCCGTTTACCACGCGATCTTCGAGGCAAACGGCGGAGCGCCCGCAGCGTTGGCCGAAGGCGTGGCGCGGTACGAGGGAGGAGACCTGCGAGCCGCGAAGACGGCGGCCGAGGCGGCGCTTGCGCTGGCGCCCACGGACGTTGGCAGCAAGAACCTGCTCGGGCTGATTGAGGTGGACGGCGGGTCGGTCGACGAGGGAATCGCCACGCTGAACGCCGCGGCTACGCTGGCAAAGGGCAACCCCGCGGCGTCCGCGCGAGTGACGCTGAACCTCGCGCTGGCCGCGCTGGATCAGGGGCGATTGGCAGACGCCCGGACCGGCTTTACCGCCGCCCAGAAAGCCGCGCAGGACCTCGGGGACGGCACGTTGGCCGGCGCCGCGGCGCAGGGGTTGATGGCGGCGGCGGGGCTGACCGGCTCGGACTCGGGCGTCGGCGCCATGCTCGGGAAGGGCGATGTCCACGGGGCGCTGGGCGAGGCGCAGAAGGAGGCGGCGACCGCGACGAACCGTCGGCAGAAGATCAGCGCGGAGCTGGACATCGCCGCGGTCGAACGTGCGGAGGGCAACCTGGACGGTTCCGTGATGCGGCTCCGGACCGCGATCGACGCGGCGCGCGAGGCGGGCATGATGCGCGAGGTGGCCGTCGGCCTCGGCAACCTTGGCCTCGCGTACACGTTGCTGGGCGAGCACCCGCTGGCAGCCGACTCCCTGCGCGCAGGCGTGAACGAGGCGTCCAAAGGGGGGTATCGGGTGGTCGAGATCGACCTTCGGTGCGAGCTCGGGTTTGTGCTCGTGACCATGAACGATCCCACCTCCGCGACGAGCGAGCAGCGCGCGGCAGGCGGATTGTTGGCGAAGATGGACTACCCGGCGGGTGTAGCCAGGCAGGCGGAGCTTGGCGGCGCCATCGCGTCGGCGAACGGCGACATCGCCACGGCCAACCAGGCGCTTGGGCAAGCCGCGGACTGGTATGTCGCACACCAGCGACCGCTCGACGCAGCGCGGGTGGAGACCCAACTTGCGGCCGCGTGGGAGCGCAGCGACCCCACCAAGGCCAGCGGCTTCGCCACGAAGGCGGAGGGCTACTTTTCGGCGGCGCACGAGCCCCTCGGCCCCGCGCACGTCGCGCTCGCTCGCGCGCTCGCGGACGCCAATGCCGAGCGGTTGCCCGAGGCGCTTGCTGGCTTTTCGCGGGCGGCGACGTTGGGGGACGCGGCAAAGACCGGCGGCGGAACGGCGCTGGCGCGGGTCGCGCGCGAGGACGCCGCTGGGGCCCTTGTTGCGCTCGGCGAAGGTCAGGATCTCGCGAACCTCGCGGCCCAGAACGGGCTCGGCGATCTCGTCGAGCGCGCGAAGGGCATGCAGGCCGCCTTTGCACAATACGACGCCGGCCTCAAGCTCTACGACGCGAAGTCCTGGGATCCCGCGCACGCGCAATTCGTCGAGGCGCAGACGGCGTTTGAGAAGCTCTCCGAGACGGCGTACGCGGTCCGGGCCCATCGCGCCGCGGTGTGGAGCGAGTACAACGCGACCGTCACGCTCCCCGTCGCCCAGGCCGTTCCGATCTGGGCGAAGATCCTGCCAGAAGCAGGTGGGGTGGAGGACCCGGAGCTGTACACGCGCGCGTACGGGGCCGCGGCCGTCGCCGTTCACCAGTCCGGCGTCGGCGACCCCACGCTACGCCTGAACGAGTGCATCCGACGCGCGTCGTCGATGGGGATCGCGGACGTGGAGGCCCGCTGTCACGGCGCGTTGGCCGAGCGGGCGGGTGACTTGGACGCCCGGGCAAAAGAGGCTCGCGCCGCCGAGAAGCTCATGCCCGCGGACACCGGGACCGTGTACGCGCTCTACAGCGTTGCCGTCGACGCCTACAACGCGGATCGTTCGGATCTCGCGCACGAATTGGCGTCCCTCGCGCGTCCGAACGCTGGGGCGCTCGCCGGGCAGTTGGACATCATCCTGAAGGGCACGGGGGGGTGACCGCGCGAGTTCTCCTCCCCCTGTTCGCCCTCGCCCTGCTCCCCGCCTGCGGCGTTCGCTACGTCATCTCCTCGGGGTACTACGAGGCGGAATTGCTGACGTCCGGGGTGCCGGCGACGAAGGTGCTCGCCGAACACCGCCTCTCCGCAGGTCAGGAACAGCGGCTCGACCTCATCCCTGAATTGAAGGCGTACGGGGCCAGGCTCGGGCTGAAGACCCAGGGAAAGTACGACACCGTCGCCGTTGGCTGGCCCCGCACGGTCTGGAACCTGACGGCGTGCGACCCGGTCGCCTTCAAACCGCAAACCTGGTGGTTCCCCATCGTCGGGCGCACGACCTACCTCGGCTACTTCACGGACACCGACACCGACGCCATGAAGGCGAAGATGCTGGCGAAAGGGCTGGACGTCTACGTCCGGAGTGCCGGTGCGTACTCCACCCTTGGCTGGTTTCGCGACCCGGTCTTGCCAGGCATGCTCTCATGGAGCGAACCCGACCTCGCCGACACGGTCTTCCACGAGTCCGCGCACGCGACGCTGTGGATCCCCGGAAGCTCCTCCTTCAACGAGAGCTTTGCCGAGGCCGTCGGCAACGCGGCGATGCACGACTGGATGATCGACCGATATGGCGCCGACTCGCCGGAATTCGCGGCCGTCCTGCGGGAAGAGCAGGACGATCACGTCTGGGTCGGCATCCTTCAGCAGGTCTACCGCGACCTTGACGCAGTTTTTGCGAACCCCTCGCTCGACTCGCGGTCCAAGCTCTCAGCCAAGGCCGCCATCTATGCCTCCATCCCCGACCGCGTCCTCGCTTCCAGGATGGCCGACAAGGCCTGGTGGGCCCAGCACGCCCGCAAGAAGGAATGGAACAACGCCGTCCTCATCCAGTTCAAGACCTACGACGTGGCCGACGACGAGTTCGACGCGATCCTCCGTCGCCACGCCCTGCTCGGGCCGGATGGCCGGGATGTCGGAAAGCGTGACGTGGACGGCTTCATCCGCGAGATCGAGGCGATCACGCGACCGGGCGGGCGCTGGGTTCGCGATCCGCTTGTCGCGCTTCGCCAAGCGGCGGCGCTCGGGGCCTGAGCGTGCCCGATGCGCGGCGCCCGGTTTGTCCGAAAATTCGGACACGCGCCCAGGGTCTGTACGACTCTTGGAGTGTTCGGCGCCCGGCACGACCCCGGAACGGGGTCCACGGGGGCACCGCCGCGGAGTTTCTCGCGCCGCGTCAAAGCCTCGTCAATCCCGACCGTTCGATGCAATCTGGCCCGCAGGCCTCACGTTTCGTGACCCGCCGTGACACCCGGCGACGCCTCTTGACGGACGGCCGAACCCGCGCTCCACGGGGGGCGAGCGTGCTCTTCTGGGCTGTGGCATGATGCTTGCATACCTCCCTGGCGTCCGGCCGCGGTCCCCGCAGCCGGCTCACCCCGGAGGCGCTCATGTCCTTTGCATCCCCCGTCCGCAAGTCCATGCCGATCGGAACTGGCAATGTGCTCCTCAACAAGTACCTGAAGACCATGGGCGAGATCCCGCTGCTCACCCGCGAGGACGAGGTCGAGGTCGCGCGCCGCATCGACGCCGGCGGGCCGGACTCGGAGATCGCAAAAACGGCGTTGGTCAACGCGAACTTGCGCCTCGTCGTCAGCATCGCCAAGCAGTACACCTACCGCGGCATCCCCCTCTCGGACTTGATCCAGGAGGGCAACATCGGCCTCATGAAGGCGACCGAGAAGTTCGACCACACCCGCGGCTTCAAGTTCTCGACCTACGCCTCCTGGTGGATCCGCCAGAGCATCATCCGCGCTGTCGAGAGCCAGTGTCGCACCATCCGCATCCCCATCTACAAGCTTGAAGTCGTCAACAAGGTCCACCAGGTCCAGAAGGAGCTCTTCCAGGTCCTCGGCCGCGAACCCACGATGGCCGAGGTCGCCCAGCGCCTTGAGTTGGACGTCGACAAGCTCGAAGCCCTCATGAAGCTCACCCGCGAGCCCATCTCCCTCGACTCGCCGGTAAGCGACGACTCCGAGACCTCTGTCGGCGAGTTCGTCGGCGACCCCGACGCCGCCAAGCCCTCCGACGCGCTCGAAGAGGCCGCCCTCCGCGACGAAGTCGAGGACGTCCTCGCGTCCCTCACCCCCCGCGAGGAGAAGGTCGTCCGCATGCGCTACGGCATCGGCGAGCCCGCCCAGTACAGCCTCGAGGAGATCGGCGCCCAATTCTGCCTCACCCGCGAGCGCATCCGCCAGATCGAGATCAAGGCCCTGCGCAAGCTTCGTCACCACCGCCGTCGCTCGAGCCTGCAGAGCTTCATGGCGAGCTAGGACGCGGGTTTTCCGGGCTTGCTCTGGGCGGCTCGCTCGGCCTTGCGCCGATCCCGATCCTTCGCGGAACGCCGCGTTGATCCGGCGCCGTTTCGGGGCGTCCCCGACCGCCCCTCAGCCTGACTTGCTCCCGAGGTAGTTCTTGACCTCGCGTTCCACGCGCGGGCCGAACACGTAGGTCAGCAGCGCCCACTCAACCAGACCGCCAAGGGGCAGGCTGAACGGGAGCACGCAGCAGACCCCTCCCTATGTCACAATCGCGGCGATCAGCAGGACCACGCCGAAGACGGCCCAGGCCCATCCCGGCAGGTACGGCGAGATGCGGAGCATCGTACCCTCGCTCGTCTGCGCCACGGAGACCATCACCGAGCGCCGGCCCATGCTCGTGGCCGCCTGGAACGGCTCCTCGCTGACGACCCGGATGCGCGCGCTTCCGACGGCGCGGACGAGGGCCTCGCGGACATCCGCCTGGCTCGAACCAGGGGGGAGAAGCGCGAGGTACTTGAGGAACGGGAACATGAGACACTCCGGGTTCGCCGCCGTAATCCGACCGCCCACACGTCGGCAACCAATCGCCCGCGAACTCCGCCCGGTTCCCGCCGGATCCGCGACCGGCTGGTCGCACCGTTGCACCCCCACCGTCTCAGAAACGCCCTACGCGTTTCTGAGCCCTGGTCAGAATTTGTCCGGCGCGGTTGGGAGTTACGGGCGGTTGACGCGCGAAATCGTCGGACGCGGACGGTTGGGGCCGGGGAGGGCTCCGAGGCCCCTCCACACCGGTTAGCCGCCCCACCCGTGCCCGCCGCCGCCTACTCCCTGCTCGCCACCGCCGGAAAAGCCCGCCGCGGACGGCTCACCCTCACGCACGGCGCGGTCGAGACCCCCGCCTTCATGCCCGTCGGCACGCAGGGCACGGTCAAGTCGCTCACACCCGTCGATCTGCGCGACGCTGGCGTGCAGATCGTGCTCTCCAACACCTACCACTTGTGGGTCCGGCCCGGCCATGAACGCATCGGCAAGCTCGGCGGTTTGCACCGGTTCATGGACTGGGATGGGCCGATCCTGACCGACTCGGGCGGCTACCAGGTGTTCAGCCTCAAGGAGATGAACAAAGTCACGGAAGAAGGCGTGAAGTTCCGTTCGCCCCACGACGGGCAGTGGCGGATGCTCTCGCCCGAGAAGGCGATCGAGATCCAGGAGACGCTCGGGGTGGACGTCGCGATGGCGTTCGACGAGTGCGTCGAGTGGCCGGCGAGCGAGGCCCGCACGCGCGACGGCATGAACCGCACGACGCGGTGGCTGCAGCGCTGCATGGCCGCCCGACAGCACGCCGACCGCACGGCGCTGTTCGGGATTGTGCAGGGTGGAACCCATGAGTCCCTGCGCGTCGAGCATGCCGCGACCCTCGCCGATCTGAACCTCGACGGCTACGCCATTGGCGGCCTGTCGGTCGGCGAACCCCGGGAAGAGCTGGTTCGATTTACGGAATTCACGGCGCCGCTGCTCCCGGCCTCCAGGGTGCGCTACCTGATGGGCGTTGGCTACCCGTGGGACATCGTGGACGCGGTGCTGGCGGGCGTCGACATGTTCGACTGCGTCATCCCCACCCGATCCGCCCGCTTCGGACAGGCGTTCACGAGCTCAGGTCGGGTGACGATCAAGAACACGCGCTACCGCGATGACGCGCGGCCTTTGGACGAAAATTGCGCGTGTTATGCGTGCGCCCGCTTCAGCCGTGCCTATCTTCGGCACCTCTTTACCTCCAACGAGATCCTCGCCCCCCGACTCCTCTCCCTTCACAACGTCACCTTCTACCAGCACCTCCTCTCGCGCGTGCGCGCGGCCATCGAGGACTCGGCCACGACCGGGTCCTCTGCGTTGGCCGACCTGCACCGGCTCGTGAGCGCGTGGAACCGACAGGCTGACGATTGACCACCGACGGCGGCGGCACTGGTGTCCCGCTCTATTCCGGCCTCGCGGCCCCGAGAAACCCGATGCCCTCGCTGTTCGAGAACCCCCTCACGCTCTTTCCGATCATGGCCGCGATCTTCTACTTCGTGCTTTGGCGGCCCCAGCAGCAGGAGCAAAAAGAGGCGGCGAAGCTCATCGCGGGGCTTGTCCGGGGCGATCGCGTCGTGACGGCCTCGGGCGTGCACGCGACTGTGCACGAGGCCAAGGACGCGCTCCTGATCCTTGAGATAGCACCCCACACCTTCCTCACCGTCGACCGCGAGACCGTGAAAAAGAAGCTCTCCGGCGCCGCCGCAGACGCGAGCACGGCGATGATCGCTCCGGCGAAGGCGGGCAAGTAGATGGAGCGCAGCCTGTACGCTCGGTTGAGCTTCGTCCTCCTCGCGATCCTGCTCGGCGTCTGGGTGCTGCTCCCAACGTTCATGGGCAAGGAGGTCCAGGACAACCTGGAATTGGCGGCCAAGCGCGCCCAGATGGACAACCCGCCGGACCTCGAAACGCCGCTGCCTTCCTACGTCGACTGGCTGCCGAACAAGAAGATCAACCTCGGTTTGGACCTGCAGGGCGGCATCGACCTCACGCTGGAGGTCGGCATCGAGGAGGGTGTGCTCTCCAGCGTTGGCCGTGACATTCCGGCGTTCAAGGCGGCTGCGGACAAGCTCGGCGTCAAGATCGCGGCGATCCACCGCGATCCGAAGGCACCGCGCCTCCTGATTGAGCCGGCCGACGGCACCACGCTCGACCAGGTCGAGACCGTCGAACGGACGGCGTTGAAGCGGTATACCTACAAGACGACGCTGCTTGGCGACGCGACGGCTGGCACAAAGTCCCAGCTCGTGTTCGAGATGACCGACGCGGCGCAGGATGAGATCCGCAAGCGTTCCGTCGAGCAAGCGCTTGAGACCATTCGCAACCGCATCGACCAGACCGGCGTCAAGGAGCCCCAGGTCACGCTCAAGGGCAGCGATGGCATCGACGTGCAGCTCCCGGGCGAGACGAACGTGGAGGACGCTGTCGCGACCGTCGGGACGACCGCGCGCCTGGTCTTCATGATGCTGGACGAGGACAGCCCACTCAAGGACGCAGACGGCGGCTACCGCGGCTTGCTTCCCCTCATTGACGAAGCGAAGGCGGCGATGACGCCGGCTGATTTCAAGAACGACCGTTCGCTGTCCCAGTGGCTGGTCGACAACGGGAAGATCCCCCCCGAACACGTGGTGCTCTGGCGCTACGCGAACGCAAAGGACGGGGTTCCCGGGAGTGGCGAGCGCGTGTTCCCGATCCTGCTGAAGGACGACGAATACATCACGGGCGACGACATCAATTCCGCGTCGGCCGGCACCGAGTCGCAGACCGGCGAATGGGGCGTTGACCTCGAGTTCAAGGCGCACGGCGCCCAGGTCAACGGGCAGGTGACGGGCGCGAACCTCAACAAGCGGTTTGCCATCATCCTCGACGACAAGATCAACTCGACACCCATCATCCTCGGGCAAACCTTTGACCGGTGCCGCATCACGATGGGGGCCTCGGGAGACGAGGCCGACGGCGGAAAAAAGGAGGCCGGACGCCTCGCGCTGGTCCTGCGTTCGGGCGCTTTGCCGGCGCCCGTCACGCCTGGGGACGTGCGCCTCGTGAGCGCGACGCTCGGCGCCGAGGCGATCAGCGGCGGCGTCATCGGCGCGGCGCTGGGCAGCGGACTGGTCATGCTGTTCGCGGCGGTGTACTACCGGATGTCGGGGTTGATCGCGGACTTCACGCTGGTGATCAACGTGTTCCTGGTGCTGGCGCTGCTGGCCACCGTCGGTGCGACGCTCACGCTCCCGGGCATCTGCGGCATCGCGCTCACCGTCGGAATGGCAGTTGACTGCAACATCATCATCTACGAGCGCATCCGTGAGGAGATACGCGGGGGCAAATCTCCGAAGCTGGCGCTGGAGGTCGGGTTCGACCGCGCCTTCGTCGCCGTGTTCGATTCGTACACCGCGCACTTCCTCGCGGGCGTGGTGCTCTACAGCTACGGCTCCGGCCCGCTCAAGGGCTTTGCCGTCACGCTGATGATCGGCATCTTCACGACGCTCTTCACCGGCGTCTTCGTCTCGCGCACGTTCATGTCCGTGCTCGTGGCGATCCGCAAGACCGCCACTACCCTCTCCATCTGACCGATCCCGCGGAAAGCCCCCATGTACCAGCTCATCCCCCACGGGTTCTACTACGACTTCATGAAGCGCCGGCACCTGTGGGCCAACCTTTCGTGGGCCGCGGCGGGCCTCTCGCTGCTGCTGTTCGCGTTCAAAGGGCCGAACTACAGCATCGACTTTACCGGCGGCACGGAGGTGGAGGTCACGTTCGACAAGCCGACGCAGATCGAGGACGTGCGGAAGGCGCTGAAGCCCGCAGGGGTCGGCGACGACGCGATCCAGTCGATCGGCGATGGCAAGGAGAGCCGCTTCCTGTTCCGGATGCAGGGCCAGTCGAGCGCCAAGCCGGAGGACGTCGCCGCGGCAGACGCCGCGTTGCTGAAAGCATTTCCGGATGTGAGCATCAAGCCGGACGAGCAGGTGGGCACGCGGCTGCTCGTGACCTGGCCGGCACCTGCTGATGGTGGCGTGTCCAAACGGTCCGTCGACGACTTCACGCGCGCGACCGCGGGCCTGCCGGGCGTCAGCGTGCAGGGCTCGCCGGAGGACAACACCGTGTATGTGCGCTTACCCGGGTTGGCCGAGCAGATTCGCGGCGCGCTTGAAGCCTCGCTGAAGGACCACGGTCTGAACATCCAGCGCACCGACTCCGTCGGCCCGAAGGTCGGCGGCTCGCTGCGCACCGCAGCCTTGCTGTCCCTCGGCGTCACGATGCTGCTCCTCCTCGT
Organism: uncultured Pseudomonadota bacterium; assembly: GCA_903844155.1. Lineage (GTDB taxonomy): Bacteria > Myxococcota_A > UBA796 > UBA796 > SXON01 > CAIUMM01. Next base: position 40,100 of record CAIMSU010000147.1, read on the forward strand.
GCTCGTCAGCATGCGTTTTGACTTCACCTTCGCGCCCGGCGCGATCTTGTGCTTGTTCCACGACAGCACGATCATCGTCGGCATCTGGGTCTTGACGCAGCAAGAGTTTGGCCTGTCGATGATCTCGGCGCTCCTCACGCTGCTCGGCTACTCCATCAACGACACCATCATCGTCTATGACCGCATCCGCGAGAACATGGGCAAGTACCGGTCGACGGACTTCTCGAAGCTCCTGAACGACTCGATCAACCAGACCCTGAACCGCACGATCATCACGTCGGGCGGCACGATGCTGTCGATGGTGCCGTTCCTGTTCTACGGCGGCCCTGTCCTCAAGCAGTTTGCCATCGCGATGCTCTGCGGCATCGTGGTGGGTACGTACTCCTCCGTATACGTGGCCGCGCCGCTCACGCTGGTGCTGCGCGAGAATCGTGCGTACCTCGCGAAGCTGTTCGGTTTGAAAGCCCCGGCCTGACCGGGTTACCCCCCGAGGATGACCAAGAGCGAGCTTGTGGATGCCCTGGCGCGGCGTGAGGGCGTGCCCCGCGCAACGGCTGAGATCGTCGTGAACGCCATGTTCGACCAGGTGCGTCATGCCCTGGTGCGCGGAGAGCGGGTCGAGATCCGCGGCTTCGGCAGCTTTGCGGCGCGGGAGTACAAGGGCTACACAGGGCGGAACCCCCGGAGCGGCGCCGAGATCGTGGTGAAGCCCAAGGTGCTGCCGGTGTTCAAGGTCGGAAAGGTCCTCCGGATGCGCGTGAACGGCGGCGTGGACACGGGCGGTACGGACTGATGGCGGGCTGGCCCTGGCTGTTGATGACCCGGGTGCTTGTCGGGACGGCGCTGGCGGGGTCGGTCTACATCAACAACGTGCGCGTCGACGAACTGCCAGCGATCTCTCTGCAAAATGTCAGCGTCCGCATCGACGCGCAAGGTGACATCTACATCGATGCACCGAACTACAAGGTGCAGGTGGTCGGGCAGTCCACCGCTGCAGCCGCGACGTCCTCGCCGCACGCCGTGGCGGCGGCCTCGCAGGTCTGGTACCTCGTCTCGGAGGATGATGGTTCGAGCAGCGGGATCGTGGACGTCTACGTGAACGACCGGTACGTCCGTAGGCTTGAGAGCGGGCAGGCCCAGGTGCTCGTGGACCTCTCAAACTACGTTCAGCACGGCGCGAACAAGGTGCAGTTCGTGGTGCGGACTGCCCCGAGCGGGCGACTGGGCGCCTACGTTGGCGCTGGGGACCCGTCAGCCGGCAACCTGCACATCGACAATCCCGCCGTCTCGTGGCGCTCGACCGGTGCCCAGATGGTGCAGGAGTACAGCTTCTCCGTGCCTTAGCGATGCCGGGCGCCTCGCTTGCCTCGACCCCATCCGCCGAGCGCTGCTTTTCACTTGCGCGATGATGGCCGGTCGCGCGCTTGACGACAACGGGTGGCGCGTGTATCCTACGCGCATGACATCCGCGTATTCAGCCCCCGCATCCCCGCCCGCTGCCAAGCGCTCCCTCAACCTCACCATCGACGGTCGGCTGATCGACGAGGCCCGGGAGCTTGGGTTGCCGCTCTCCGCCTTGTTCGAGGAGACGCTCCGCGAGCGCGTCCAGATCGCGCGGGCCGGCCGCTGGCTTGCCGAAAATCGCGCGGCGATCGAGGCGTACAACGCCCGGATCGAGCGGGACGGCATGTTCGGCGACGACCTGCGGATGTTCTGATGCCGGGCGGCCGCTACGCCGTCTATCGGAACCTGGCTCCCCGGAGTCGCACGGACGTGCCGTTCCTGCTCGATGTGCAGGCGGACCTTTTCGGCAGCCTGGCCAGTCGGGTCGTGGTCCCGCTCATCCGCGCGGAGCTGGTCCCAACGCCGCTTCGTGGCCTTCAGCCTGGCTTTACGGTCGATGGTGTACCCGTGGTCATGGACACCCCGGCGCTGGTGGGCGCACCCGCACGCGCACTCGGCATGCGCGTTGCGGATCTCGCCTCGGAGGCCACGACGATCCTCGCTGCGCTGGACCTGCTCTTCACCGGTGCGTGATCGTCACGGCGTCGGCAAGCAATTCGCCGCCCGCGGCGGGCCTTTGCACGTGGATCGGGTTATGGAGTCGTCCCCACCGACGGCTTCCCCGCCGTCGTCCCCCAGAGCCGCCCGCCTCCTTCCCCGGAGCCCCCACTTTGGTCCCTTCCAGCCACGGGCATCCCCCCGGCCGTCGCACCTACCTCCTCGACACCAACGTCCTCCTCTCCGACCCGAACGCGGTCTTCGTGTTCGAGGAACACGAATTGGTGCTTCCGATCACGGTGATCGAGGAGGTCGACAAGTTCAAGCGTGAGCTGACGGAGCGCGGCCGCTGCGCGCGCACGATCAGCCGTACGCTGGACGATCTCCGCTCCAAGGGCCATCTTGCTGAGGGCGTGGCGTTGCCGAACGGTGGCACGCTGCGCGTCGAGCTTGGAAATCCCGGCGACACCGCCGAGCTTTTTGCCGGAGCCCTCGATTCGGCTGACAACGTCATCCTCCGCATCGCGATGCGGCTTCACGAGGCGCAGATCGCCGCCGGCGGCACGCTCATCGTCGTGAGCCGCGACGTGAACATGCGGCTCAAGGCGGACGCGCTTGGCATGGTCACCGAGGACTACGAGCACGGCCACGTCGAGATCGACGAGGCCTACACCGGCGTGCTTGAGCGCGACGTGCCCAAGGACGTCGTCGACGACATCCACGCCCGCGGCGTTCTCGCCGACTCGGGCGACGGCATCTGCCCGAACCAGTTCGTCATCCTCAAGAACGAGCTCAACCCGCAGCAGACCGCGATGACCCGCTACGACGAGCGGCAGAAGCAGCTCAAGCTCGTCGGCAAGCACCGCGAGGGCATCTGGGGCATCTTCGCGCGCAACCGCGAGCAGCTCTTTGCGCTGGACCTGCTGATGGACGACAGCATCCCGCTCGTGACGTTGGATGGGCGCGCCGGGACGGGGAAGACGCTCCTCGCCATCGCCTGCGGTCTGAAATTGGTGGCGGACGACAAGCGGTATCGTCGCCTTGTCGTCGCCCGTCCGATCTTTCCGCTCGGGAAGGACATCGGCTTTCTGCCCGGCAGCCTGGACGAGAAGCTGAACCCCTGGATGAAGCCCATCTTCGACAACCTGGAGCTGCTCCTTGGCGGTGAGGAGGCCAACGACAAGCCGGGTCGCGGGCGGGGCAACGGCACACCGAACTACCAGACGTTGCTCGACCAGAAGATCGTCGAGGTCGAACCGCTGACCTACATCCGCGGCCGGTCGTTGCCCCGGCAGTTCCTCATCATCGACGAGGCCCAGAACCTGACGCCGCATGAGGTCAAGACGGTGATCACGCGCGCGGGCGAGGGTACGAAGGTGGTGCTCACCGGCGACCGCTACCAGATCGACAACCCCTACGTGGATGCCACGTCCAACGGGCTTAGCTACGTGATCGAGCGCTTCCGCACGAGCGCGATGGGCGGGCACGTCACGCTTCGAAAGGGCGAGCGTTCGGCGCTGGCGGAGTGCGCCGCGAATGTGCTTTAGGGCCCGGTCGTCCAGTAGGCCTTGACGGGGTGCAATTCGAACCAGCCGTGCCCGTCGTCGTAGTGCACGGTGCCGAGGACCACGACGCTTGCGCCGGACGGCGGGTCGACGAGCGCCCCTTCCGGGCGTGAGGGGTCCTTGTACGGCGGCACGTTCTCGGTCGTTGCCCCGAAGGCACCGTATGGCGCATCTGCGACGGGGTAGGGGAGGGGTTCGTCGACGGTCAACTGCTCGTGCGTGTCGCCGTCGCTGGCGTTCGCGGAGAGCAGGACGGTGCCGGCGATGCACAGCTCCTTGCCCTCGACCCAGCGCCCGCCGACCAGATCCGCGGGGGTGCGGATGGTGCCGCAAAGGTCAGCCATCGTGAGGCCGCTCGTCGGCACGCAAAGGTGCTTGCCGCCGTCGCGATCGGCGTAGTAGTTCGGGGCGTAGTCGCCGCTGGTCTGGATGGCGTAGCCGGGGTCGCAGGTCTGGCCGAGGGGGCAGTCGTCGTCCGTCTCGCAGGCCCCGACCACGCCGTGCCAGGCGCCGCTCCATTCGTTGCCGGCGGGAGGGGCCGTGCAGGTCTGGGTCGCGCGCGCGCAGATGAGGTCGTCGTCGCAGTCGGCGTCCAGGTGGCAGCTCGCGCCGGATTGGGCAAGGGGCTCGCCAGAGACCACGTCGACGGTCGCGTTCGTCACCATCGGCATGCTGTTCCCGTTCCAGTCCTGGTGCGTGAACGTTCCTGTCACGTGGACAACGGAGCCGATCTGGGGCTGTCGGGCGCCCTCCGGTAGCGGGATGCCGAGGCCCCAGGCGGCTTGCAGGTCCGTCGCCAGCGGGCCGGTGACGCCGTCGGGGACTGTGCTGCGGATGAGCAGGTACCGGCCGGGGAGGCGGTCAAAGCCCTGCCCGCTCGCGTCATCCGGGTTGGCCGTGTCGGTCACGCCGACGCTGTCGAAGGTGAGCGTGAACACGGTGCCCTGCAGGTCGACGGCGTCGCCGTCCGCGGCCGTCAAGACGGTCTGCTCCGGGGTCGGCAGCGCTACGCTGCTCTCGGCGGTGCTGTCCCCGGTGTTGGTCTTGCCGTGACAGCCGAGCGAAAGAGCTGGGAGGAGGACGAGGACGGTGGTTGGTCGCATGCGCGGCACGTAGCCGGCTCATCCCTCGTCGGGCTATCGTTTTGAACGGCGACGGGACAAGGCGAGGCCGGCGAGGCCGAACGCCACGAAGCTCGCGCCCTCCGGCGCCGTCGCACACCCGCAGCCCCCCGGCGAGATGTCGATGACGTCGGGGCCCTTGCCGCCGGTCGGTCCGGTGTCGCTCGCGGCCGTGTCGCCGTTGTTTGCCGTGTCGCCCGCGGCGCTGTCGGCGGTCATCGCCGTGTCGCCGATCGGGCCGCTGTCCGATGTGGCGCTGTCGCTGATGCCGGTGTCGCCAGTGCACGCGGTGTCGGCGCCGTTGCAGTCCTGGTCGATGCCGTCGCCGCACGTCTCGGGGGCGCCAGGGTAGACGGTTGGGTCGCTGTCGTTGCAGTCGTCCCCACCCCAGGTCGTCGCGGTGTGGCCGTCGCCATCGGCGTCCGTGGCCTCGGACACGATCTGCATGTAGTAGTAGTAGGCAGTTTGATCGGCGTGAAAGCTCGCGGGGACGCTGCTGGAGCTGTACCGGTACGAACCCTTCGCCGCCCCGAACCAGGGGTTGGCGGAGTGGTCGGCATACCAGTAGTACCAGTGGTCCGGCACCCACGCGCCGATCGCATAGGTGGCGCCCGCGTCCAGCACCCAATCCGGGCTCGCGGAGCCCCAGCCCGCCCCGTCGTGCGGCAAGCCGGTCGCGTCCTCGTGCCCGACGAGGTTGTAGGTGGAACCGTCCAATTTGTAGAGGACGAGGACGGGTGTGACGTCGGAGCCGTGCTGGTTGTCGAAGCCGAATTTCAGCGTCGTGATGACCGCGCCGGCCGTGACGTCGATGCGGGTGACTTTGAGCATGTCCCCGTCGCCGTTCTCGCTGTCGTTGGCGCCGATCGTGTCGGTCGTGCTGGCGAAGGCGTGGGTGCAGACGAGGCCCAGGGCCAGCGTGGTGAGGAAGGGGACAGGGGTGATCCGCACGGGGGCTCCAACTACGCGCGTAGTGTATCCGCTGGAGCGGGGTTGCCGCGCGGTTCGGAGGCTCCCCCTACGCCCCGGTCTTCCGCCCGGTCCCCGGCTCGCACGCGCGTATACTGCACCATGCTTCCTCGTCGACTGCGACGACGCCAACGCTGCCGTCAACCCCGGCGCTCCCGAGCTCTGCAACGGCATCGACGACGACTGCGACGGGCAGGTGGACGAGTATGCGCTAAACGCGCCGGTCTGGTACGCGGACGTGGACGGGGACGGGTACGGGGCCGTCGACGGGACCGGGACCTCATCCTGCAGCGCCCCGAAGGGCGGCGTGGCCGATGACACCGACTGCGACGACCACGACGCGACCGTCCACCCCGGCGCGGCGGAGCGATGCAACGGCCTCGATGACAACTGTGACGGTCAGGCGGACGAGGGGCTGAGCGCGCTGCCCGAGCTTTGCAATGGCATCGACGACGACTGCGACGGACAGATCGACGAGGACCCGACTGACGCCCCCGGTTGGTACGTGGACGCGGACCTTGACAGCTACGGCGCGGCAGACGGCGTCCCCGTCTACGCCTGCGAAGCGCCGGCAGGACTCGTGGCCACCAACGACGACTGCGACGACGCAAACGTAGACATCCACCCCTACGCCGCCGAGATCTGGTACGACGGCGTCGACCAGAATTGTGACGGTGCGAACGACTATGATCGCGATGGTGACGGCTTCGCTGCGGACGCGTACGCCGCGTTGGCCGGCCTGCCCGGCGGGGACTGCGATGACACGCGATCCGACACCCACCCCGGCGCGCCCGAGGTCTGCGATGACGACGTCGACCAGAGCTGCGACGGCGTCGCGGATGACGGCTGTCCGACGGCGTTCAGCCTCGACCGGTGGGTCTGGGAAGACACCTACCTTCCCTGCTACGACACCTACGTCGGCGACGTCGGCACTGGTGTCGACCTCTGCCCCGACTGCGACGCAGGCTGGGTTGTGAATTGGACGGCTTCTTCCTACTCCGGGTGCTTCGACGACCCCTCCGCCGCCGAGTCATTCCTCGCGTGGAACCCCTCGACCGCCTCGCTCTGGTCGATGGACGGGACCGGGGCGTGGGCCGAGGGCGTCGCCGTGCCGGGAGTCGCGTCGTTCCCGGCCACGTATGACCAGGAGGATGGCGTGCTCCTGCTGAACGGAACGTGGGGGTGCCGCACATACGTCGACCCCGACTGTTCGGACGCGTACGTTTATGGCTACACCGCCACCGGCGAAGTCCTCCTCCCCCGCTGACCACCGCGTCATCTCGCCCACGCGGGCGGGCAAAATGACACTCTCGGCCCTTCACGCGCCGCCGCCGTTCAAACTCCCTGGCGTGCTTCCTCGATTTCTGGCCGGTCCGCGCATGGCGCATCCCTTGCAGCGCCCCGCGCATGTACACCCTCGCCACCCGCATGTCCGACGCGCTCGCCGAGCGTCCAGAGCTGCGCACCGTACTTCCGGCGTTTCACCCCGCGTTCTCCAAGCTCAATCACCCGCTCCTGGGGAAGGTGCTCCCGCGCCTCGTCACGGTTGCGGACGCTGCGAAGGTCGCTGGCGTAGACGCCAACGCGCTCCTCGCCGTCATGAACCTGCCGGGGCCGCCTTCTCAGCCTCCAACGCCGAGCGCGAGGGTCACTGAGCCCGAGCCGGCCTGGCTCTCGGGAGCCCCGGTGACCCAGCTCGACGCCCGACCGGTGATCGAGGCGGGAGAGGAGCCGTTCGCGGCGATCATGGGGGCTGTTCGGGGGCTGCCGACGGGCGCCGTGTTGACCGTCCTCACGCCGTTTGAGCCCGCCCCGCTCCGCCGGATCCTCGAGGATCGGGGTTGGCGCTCCCATGTCGCGTGGCACGGCGAGACGTGCCGCACGTCGTTCTGGCGCCCGCCGGAGCTCCATGCACGGACGGACGCCGCTTCCGCCTCGGAGCGCCTCGCCCACACGCCGCACGGCTGGGTGCTCGACGTCCGGGGCCTGGAGCCGCCGGAGCCGCTGCGCCTCGCGCTTGCCTGGCTTGATCGCGGTGAATTGCCGCTCACCCTGCTCCACTCGCGGGAGCCGGCGCTGCTCTACCCTCGCCTCACCGAGCGGGGCCTCTCGTGGACAGTGACCACCCGCGATGATCACGTGGAGGTGCAGATCCATGGCCCGTGAGGCCGACACGCTGGTCCCGGCTGGTCCGGTGATCGTTCCGCTCGTCCTCGCGGCGGTGGTGGAGCCGTTTGCGTGGGCGTTGGCGCTCATTCCGGGCACCCTCGGGGGCGCGTGGTACGGGCGCTCGTCGCTGCTCGTTGCGGTCCATTCGCTGACGGTGGGCGTCGCCGCGATGGCGATCCTTGGCGCGTCCTGGCAGCTCGTCCCCGTGATCACGGCGCGCGCCTGGCGCCCGCCCGCCCGAGGGCTCACGATCGCCTTCCTCGCCTCACTACCGGCGTTTCTCTATGGCTTCTCCGTGCCGGGGCTGGTCGGGACCTTGGCGGCTGCGGGGATCGTTTCCGTGCTGCTCGTTCGCTCGGTCCTGGTGCTTTGGGCGCTGGCGACGGCCGAGGGGCGCGGGGTGACGCGCGCGTGGCTGGTCGCCGCGGAGCTATCCTTGTTGACTGGGCTCTTTGTCGCGACGGCCCTCTGGGCCGGGCGGCTCGGCTACCCCTCGTTCTCGGATCCCATCGCGGCGGTCGGGCTGCACGTTCGCCTGCTCCTCGGCGGTTGGGTCGGGGGATCGATCGTTGGATACGGGAGTGTGTTGCTCCCGATGTTCGTGATCGGTCGGGAGCCGTCCGCGCGGGCCCTGGCGCTGGCCTGGGCGCTATGGTTTGGGGCCGTGGTCAGCGGCTCCGTGTGGCTCGGCGCCGCGGCGGCCCTGCTGGTCGCCGGCGTCCTCGGCGCAACGCTGCTCACCGGCGTACGCGGGCCACTGGTGCAGCCACTGTTCGGGTTCGTGGGCCTCGGCCTCGCCGGCGTGGGACTGGTCCTGGGCCGCGGCGACGTCGTCGTCGCCTGCGCGATCTGCCTCTTCGCCCTCCCGGTGGTCCGGGGAATGACGCTCAAGATCGCACCGTACCTGCTCTGGGCGCAGATCCGTCCAGACGCGCCGGTGCCGCCCTTGCCCGTCCTCGCCACGGTCCAGGCCGGGGTCTCGGCCGTTGGAGCCGGTGCGCTGGTGGCGGGCCTCGACCTCGCCCAGCCCGTCGTCACGGCCGTCGGTGCCGCTGTCCTGCTCGTCGGCGCGTTGGTTCACGCTGCCGTCCTCGCCACCATCCTCGCCCGTGTCGGCCTCACCTCGCTGCGCACGGGCGCCATCCCCGGAACGGAGTCCACGTCATGAGCCTTTTTGACCGTGTCACCCACTGGTTTGCGCCGAACCCGGCGCAGCCCGAGCACCGCCCACCGCCGCCCGAAGCCGGCCCCATCCTCGACGCGCTGCACGGCGTCTACGACCCCGAGGTGAACATCGACATCGTCTCGATGGGCCTGGTCCGCGGCATTGCGCGGGACGGGAATGACGTGGTCGTGCGGATGACGCTGTCCACGCGTGGGTGCCCGATGGGGCCGGCCATCGTCGCCGACGTCGTGGCGGCGCTCGAATCGATCGGGCTCAACGCGGAGGTGGAGCTGGAATTCGACCCGCCGTGGACGGTGGATGACCTGACGGCGGAGGGGCGGGCAAAGCTGGGGCGGTAGGAGTGCTGGTCACCGCTTCCCGGGCTACATACTCCTGGATTGACCCCGCCCGGCCCTCAACCCGAGCAGCGCCCGGCCGCCCGGATACCTCGTGTCTGGGTCGGCGTTGGCCTTGGCGTTCTGGTCGGCATGTTCCTGCCGTTCGGCTTCGCGATCGTCGGGCCCAGCGACATGATCCTGCCTGCGATTCCCGGGTCGGTCGTGGGTTTTGGGCTGGTGGGTGTGATCGCCAGCAGGAATGGACGGTGGCGGTGGGCCGCGCCCGTTGTCGGCGCAGGTGTGGGGCCCGTCAACGTGATCGCGACCCTGGTCCTTGGCGATCTCCTCGGCACGTTTCCGCCTGGAGACGGGCACGGGCTGCCGTCCGGTCTCAACGGGATTTTCCTGCTTTGGTACTTCGGATTCGCGGGACTGGCGATCGCCGCGGTCCTGCTGGGTCCGCCCGGTGCCTTGATCGGCCTGGCGCTCGTAGGCGCGACCAGACGCCTCGCGCCGGATTGATGCGCCTACCGCCTCCCTCGCATCTCCGCTGCGATCGCCGATAGTTCCGCTGCCTCCAGCCCCCGCGCTGCGGGAAAGATGATGGCCTCCTCCATGGCCATGTGCGCATCCATGAGCGCCTCGAGCCAGCGATGCGAGGCGCGCAGGGCTTCGGGCGCGGGCGGGTCGCCTGCGATGACACCCTCAAGTTGTGCGAGGAGCATCGGCAGGCCGCCGTCCATCTCGCGATGATCCTGGGTCATCCTGTCCAACGCGTCGAGGACGTCGTCGGTGGCGACGAGGCGGAGGCGGGGGGAGAGCGACTCGTCCTCGTCCTGGCCGTGCAGCGGGAGGCCGATGGAGAAGTAGCGGGCGCAGGCGCGGGCGGCGTCGGGGGCGCGCGGGTCGGCGAGATCGTCGAGGGCGGCGAGGCGGCCGAGACCGGCGAGGAAGGTGCGGATCCGGTCGTGGCACTCGAGGAAGCTTGCGACGGGGTCGGCAGTGACCCCAGGGGTGAGTGCCGTGGCGGGCGGGGTGCGACGGAAGGATGGATGCAAGGCGGGCATGGGGACCTCTCTGGGCCACCTCCATCGCAAGAACCATGCCTCTATCGCCTGGCGTCGAGCGCGGACGCCACCAGCGGCGCCAGCACCTCGCCGACCTTGTCGCTGCCCTCCCGCGTCATGTGGTTGCGGTCGATCAGGAAATGCGACCGGTCTGGACCCAGGGCGTTGCGTAGATCCACGAATTGCGTATGGGGAAGCTCGGCAGCGAGCCGTTTTTCCATGGCGAAGTAGGGGTCGAGGTTCACATCGGTGTCGGCCTGCGCGTACTCGGTGACGAGGAACAGCGTGGCACCCGCCTTTTCGCTGGCGGCCTGGACCCTCCGAAGGTTCTCCTCGGCGTCAGCGAGCGGGACTGCGACCACGAGATCCTCCTCGGTAGCGGCTGATTTTGCGCGAAGAAGGAGCGAGAGGCCAGTCAGTGTTCGGACGTGCGAGGAGAGCGTGTCGAGGCCCGCGGTCGTGGCACTACGGGTGTTCAGCGCGGTGTTTCGCTGCTTGCGGGTTAGGGGTGAGTCGCGGGTGAGCAGATCGTTGACGCCGAAGTACAGGATCACGGCGGCTGGCGGCTCCTTCGCGTAGAGCGCGTCGGCGGCAGCGGCGGCGTCGGAGCTGTCCCGGCCGCCATTCCCGAAGTTGGACGAGGCGATCGCGTAGCCCTGCGCGCAGAGGCGCTCGTGGACTCGGGCGGGGAAGAACGCTTCGGGCTCGTCCTTGAACTGGTAGGCGCCGCCCGAGGATGAGCCGCCAAACGTGTCGATCCGCTTTCTGGCGGCCTCATCGCCGCACGCGCCGGTCCAGAACGGCTCCATCACGGCGGCACGCCCGGTTCCCTCCACGCTGGCGCCTGCGAGCTGAGCGGGGTCCCAGGCGTCGACGAGGTAGCTCGAGCGGACCTCCGCTTCGAGGGCCACGGGGAGCGCGAGCAGGGTGACGAACGCGGCGTCGGCCCCGAGGCGCGGTGCCAGCCGGAGGAGCGCGGGGGTGTCGACGAGGAGGCACAGAAAACGCCAACAAAGCGCGGGCAGGAGCCCGTCCGCCCAGCCACAGGCAGACAGCAACGCGTATACCGGCGCTTCACGGACAAGCGCGCGGATTGGCGCCTGGGAGAGGGCGAGCACCGTGCGCCACGGCAGGGCCAGGAACAGCGCCCCAGGCAGTGCCCAGGCCAATTGCCAGCCGCAGAGGTCGCGGCTGGCAGCGGCGTCCACGGCGAGCAGGAGGGTTGCGAGGCCGAGGCGCACCGCCGGTTGCAGGGCCTGCCCCGGCCGCTCCGGATCGGCGCGGATCGGCAGCTCCAGAACGCGCTCAGCCAGCAGCGCGCTGGCGAGGACCGGGAGGATCGAGGCCAGAAAAAGGCCGGTACGCAGGTCCGCAGCCGGGGTGTGCAGCAGGTAGAGGCGCTCGCAAAGGGCGCGCCAGATCGCGTACGGCGTTGCGACGATCGCCGCAGGCAACGCCCCAAAAGCGGCGACTGTCACGATCCCACGGACCAAACGCCCGTCCCGCCGAGCCCGCCTGAGGATCAGCCCGACCGCCCCGAGCAGCACCAGAGTGAGAAGCGCGCCCGCGCCACGAACCCCCGCACCAGGCTCGGGAATCCCGAACGTCCCTTCGGCGATCGCGTTGCCGTCTGCATCGTCGATGCGAAGGGCAGTGACCCGGGCGGGGATCTCGTCGGCGTGCAGCTCCAAGGGAGACCGGACCGCCGCGCCCCCGGGGGTGCCGTCAACGACCACGCCGGCAGCGGTGAGGTCGATGATGACCGGGCCAGTCGACGCGTACGGGTGCAGGACTCCTTTCGGACGGTTTCTCCAGCCCGTCGTCGTCAGCTCCGCGATGTGCGTGACGGCACCGTTGCTGGCGTGCGCGTTGATGACCAGCGGGCCGCTGTCCGGGGCGAGGGTCACGGTGATGCGCGTCGCGGTCGCTTCGGAGCGCGTGATGAGCACGTCCGGGCGGCCAAAGGTGCGCACGCACAGCGTGAGCGCGCCGTCGACGATCCCGGTCCCGGACGCCTCTGCTGCGTCTGCCATCGACTGATCCCGGCCTGGGACGAGGATCATCCAGACGGCAGGGTCGATCGCCACGGGCGGGCCGAGATGGGCGTAGACCCGGGGCGCCGCGAACCAGCCGAGCGAGGCCGTCAGGGCGACGACCGCGAGCCCAGGTAGCAATCGGGCGATCGAGGCTGCGGATGGCACGCGGCCCGGGAGGCGCCAGACGGGTCGCTGGCGTCGTCCGCGCCGAGATCCCCGGCCTCGCTGGCTCACTTCTCGCCCGGTCGGAAGTTGTAGCCCGTCGCCTGGAGCTGCTTGACGAAGGCGGGGTCGAGCTTGAGCGTGTCGCCCGCCCCGGCCCGGGCAGCGCGGAACTTGTCCCAGCGACCCTCCAGATCTGCGACGACGTCTGCGTGCGCCACGGCGACGTTCGTCGTCTCGCCGGGGTCGGTGTCGATGTCGAAAAGGCAGGTCGCAGGCTCGCCCGGCGCCCGGTGCGGACCGCCCGCCCCGCACTCCGGGTCCTGGCGCAGCAACGCCCACGGCGGCGCGATCACGGCACCGCGCGCCACGCCGTCGTCATGCCACGAAACGCCGCCCTCCACCAACGTCGTCGTCCGAATACTATCCGCCTTCTTCCTGTACAGTGGCACCATCGAGGACCCATCGATCCCAGCCGGCACCACCGCGCCGACCAGCTCCAGCACGGTCGGGAGCACGTCCACCTGGCTTGTGAGCGCGGTGACCGGCGCGCCGTTGAGCCCGGGGACGCGCACGAGCATCGGGATGTGGACGACGCCGTCAAAGTAGGCGTCGCCGTGCAGCAATTCCTCGTGGTCGTTCAACGATTCGCCGTGGTCGGCCAGCACGATGACGATGGTTTTGTCGAGGCGTCCGCGGGCAGCGAGCGCGCCTGCGATCACGCCAAAGTCGATGTCCATCCGGCCGACGGCCTCCGAATAGCGCTGCTTCCACATTGCGATCCCGGCTGCACCCGCAGCGCGAACGCCGACCTGCACGGGGTCCGGGCCGCCTTGCATGACGACGCCGCGTTGTGCCGTGCCTCCAGCGGTTCCGGGCAACACGCTCGCCGCGCCCGGCGCGAGCGGAGCAGCTTGCACGCCGCCGGCTCCCCAGAGCAGGTGGGTGACGCCGGTCTTGTCCGCGGCGTCGTCGTTGAGCACGAAGGGAAAGTGGGCGGTGCGGGTGTGGAACATCGCGAAGATCGGCGTGGCGTGGTCCTGAGCGACGATCCAGGCAGCGGCGGGACGAGCGCTGGCGCCGCCGGGGCCTATGTCGCCGTCGCGGGAGCGGCCGTCGGGCGTGTCGCGCGGCGAGGGGATGATCTCCATGTGCTGAAAGCCGCGATCCAGGCCGTAATCGGGGCGAAAGCCGCTTGGCGCGTCGATGGTGAAGGCCCCGGTGCGGTAGCCGTAGTAGCCGAGGATCTCCGGCAGGGTAGGGATGTTTTTGACCAGGCCCTTGTCCCAGCCGGTCACGCCCGTGGTCGAGCCGAAGTCGCCGGTCAGCACGGCGGTCAGCCCGGCGAGCGTGAAGTTGGAGGCCGACCACGCGTTGTCCATCCGGAACCCGCCCGCGACGAGCGCGTCCAGGCGTGGCGTGAGCGGCTTGCCGTCGGGCTCGGAGGGCGCGAGGCCGTATGCGCTGACGTGGTCGCGCCGCACCGAGCACATCGTGATGATGACGACGTCGCAGTCCGGGCAGATCGCTGTGCTGGCGACGGGTTTGGACGAGGCGGGTGGGTCCGCGGTCCAGACGCCCGAACCGCCGCTGACGGCGCCGCCGGGGCTGTGTTGCATGGCGGGTGTGGTGCCAGGGCCCGGCATCTTCGCGGCGGTCGCGGCTGGTTTTTTGACGGATGGGGCGGCCGAGGGGGCGGGCGGTGTCGTCGCCGGTACAGAGCCAGAACGGAGGATGCCGAACGCGCCGAAGGCTACTGCACCCGCGCCGAGGGCGGCCAGCGCGCGGATCCAGCCCGTCGCCCCCGTCTCCCGACCACGACGTCTACCGGCGGGTTTGGGAGAGCGCATCGGGGGGATCTACCACGCTGGGTGTTACCAACAGCCGCTGGCGCGCGGGTCGCTGGGGGTCGTGGCCGCGCCCGCCGAGCAGGCGAGGGGCCCGAACCAGACGACGCCGCGACCGTTCTCGTTGTCTGCCACCTCGATCGCGATGTGCGGCTGGGCGACCGTGCCGAGCAGGTCCAGGTACGCCTGGCTGACGCCGCCCCGCACTTCAAACCCGTGCGAGGCCGCGTCGAGCCAGGCGGCGCTCAGCGTCGCGTCCGTCGTGAAATCGTACCCGAACGCGATGTCTTCGGGCGAACGGCTCGCCGCCAGGATCGTCCCGGCGAACCAGCCGCGCGCTTGCCCGCTGTCGAGGTCGACGCCCACGTTGACCGGGAGGGCCAACGCCCAGGCCGGATCGCATTGCGGGTCCGGCTGACCGTCCATTCCGGTGCGCCGGACCGTGAAACCCTGCGTGGCCGGCTGCATCGTGATGTCCACGGTCGACCGGCCCTGGATGGCGGTCGGTGGCGGCGGGTTGTCCCACCTCGTCCACGTCACCGACGTCGGCCTGAGCGTGTCGAGCGTCGCCGTCACCTCCTCAACACTCACCGGTGGCGGATCATCGGCGGTGGAGGCGGTGTCTTCTCGGCACACCTGGATGCGGTCGGTGCCGTACCCGCCGATGCACCCGGCGAGGAGCAAGGGGAACGCGAGCGCGACGGGGGCCATTGCTGGCGCTGGGCAAACATTCACCTCGTAAGTGCCTGAAAGCGCGCGATTGGCGAGAGCAATGGCCCCCCAGCGCGCTGTTCCGCGCAAGATCGGGGACGGACGCCGTCTTCGGCGGCGGGACCCGATCTTGGCCTTGGAACTGCGGGAATTCAGCGCCGATCCTGGCGCGAGC
>CAIMSU010000148.1 GCA_903844155.1 uncultured Pseudomonadota bacterium
CCGACCCGCGCGACAGCGCGTTGATGCGGACCACGAGGTCGTCGACGACGCCATCCGCAACGGAGGCCGGGAGAAGGCTCGTTTGCCGCGCCCTGACCTGGAGGATCGCGGGACGGCCGGGTCGCGGTGGGAGGGAGTTACGGGGCGAGGAAGGGATCGGGGCGGGGCCGTCGAACATCGGATTCACCAGGGATTGCGGGGTAAGGGCCGATCTCGCCCGGACCTTTCTCAGTTTTTTCGACGCGGCCGATCTTTTCCATTGCCATGCCGCCGTGCCCGCGTTCCCTTCCCGGAGGAGTGCCGAGCCTGCCCGACCCCGCCAGAGCAGACGCCGAGACACTCATAGCGGCGGTGGCAGCGCGAGATCTCCCCGAGGTGCTCCGGCTCGTGGAGTGCCTGCATGGTCCCGCGCTCACGGGTCTGGCTCCACGCCACATGGATCCGGACGACTTCGTTCAGGAGGTCCTGGCGACGGCCGTGCGCGCGTGGCCCCGATATCGCGGCACGGAGTTTGTACCGTGGCTGTTCACCCTCGCGAAGTACGCGGTGTTCACCGCCCGCAAGCGACGGCGGCGCGATCGCATCGTCTGCATTGAGCGCATCGAGGAGGAGGCCGGGTCGGAGCCGCACCCGGACCCAGGCGACCGAATCGACGCCCGCCGGGCGCTCGCCGCGGCGCTGGACGTCGTCGCCGACCTCGAACCGATCGACCGCCTCGTCCTCCTCGGCGTGGCGGACGGGACCACCGACGCCGAGCTCGCGATGGTGGCGCGCACTGATCTTGGTGTGGAGGCATCGACAAATGCGATCGCGATCCGCAGGCACCGCGCCCGAGGTAGGGTCGCGGATGCACTCGTCGCACGAGGACTCCGATGACCGAACATGACCGCGTCCTGGCGTCCGGCGTGCTTGGGGGGCTGGCGACGCCCACGGCCCGGAAGCTGTGGCCCGTCCGGGTACGCCGCCATGTCGCGTCCTGCGCGGAATGCTTGGTCCTGATTCAGGTTGCCCGGCTGCTTCGGCCGGCAGGGGCGACGCCGGGGCCGACGATCTCGGTTCACAGGGTCGGGACTGTGGAGGAACTCCGCCGCCGCCCGGTGCCCCCCGCTCCACGCGCTGACGTGGTGGCGGGCGACTGTCCGCGCTTTTCCCGGCGCACCTACCGCCGAGCAGGCGGAGGCCTGGAATTGGAAATCACCGGGAACGCCGCCCACGCCTGGGACCCAGACGCGCGCCACCTGATGCTGTTTTCGACCGGCCCAGACGAGGTGCGTCTGCTCGCGCAGGCGGTGCACCCCGATCCGGGCGTGCGCGTGGAGGCCACGCTCCCGTTGGAGCGTGGCGGCCGGGTGGTCGCCCTCTCGTTGGCCGGAGAGTCCGACTCGGGGCTCTGGGAGTTGTGGCTCGCCCACCACGGATGGGCAGAGCCGCTCCGGGCCGGTCGACGTTTACGCGCCGCGACACTGTCGTTTCAGCCGTCGACGGCTTCGACTCCGCTCAGACTGCTTTCCAGCCCGCTGCCGCCAGCGGGACCGGAGATCGCTCGCCTCCTGGCCGAGGCCGTTGCACTCGGGCAGTCCGGCCGTGAGCGGGATGCCGCGGTCCCGTTCGCTGCCGCCCGAGCCCTCGGGTTTCGGGACGGCGACGCCATGGGAAAGGCGCGCGGTGGGATCGGGCTCGGCATCGCGCTGTTCAGCATCGGGTATGGGGCCGACGCAACGGCGGTGCTCACCGAGGTCCTCTCGGACTGCGAACTCGACGCCCACCGGGCCGGCCAGGCGTTTCGGTCGCTCGCGTGGCAGGCGTTTCTCTGCGGGGACCTCGCGTCGGGGGAGCGGCGAGCAGCACAGGCTGAGGAGGTCCAGCCGGGCTCACCGTGGGCCGGAGCATTGCTACGGCACGCGGCCATCCTACGCGAGGACTGGGCGGGGCTACTGCACCTGGATCTCGCCGACCCACCGGACGCGAACGGCCTGGACGAGATGCGCGCCTACCAGATGGCGATCGCACACTCCCTTCTACGACAACCGAGGGCGGCTGGGGAACGAATCGCTGGACTTGGGGAAGCAGCCACGCTGGAGGTTCGGCTCTGGCGCTTCGTCGCGCTGGCATGCCTGTCCCGCGCTGAGACGGGCGCATGGCCGGCGCTCGGGAAACCCATCTCCGCTCTCCTTTCTGAGACCCAGCGCGGGGCGATCACCGTATGGGAAGCCGCCCCGCTCGCGCTGCTCTTCACAGCATGCCGGGCTGAGGTTCCCGGCGCGGTCACCGAGCTCATACACACCCGCTTCCTTCATGGAGACGCCGCCGATAGGGCGCTGTGCGTCGCTGCGGGTGCGGACGGGGTGTTCTCGCTCGTCCCCCGACGGCCCCTCAGGCGACTCCCTGTTGATCGCACATCGCTGGTCGAGGCCTGCGGCCGACTGCGGCGGGGTGCCATCCTCGGCGAAAACGTCGCGGCCAACTTGGTCGAGCTATCCGGCTGGCTCTTTCCCGCAGGCCCTCCGACCGGGGAACTCGTGATCGCCTCGGATGGGTGTCTCGCGGGCGTTCCATGGCCGCTGCTCCTGGCGTCGGACGACGGGGTTCCGCCGGTGACCGAGGCGCTAGGTCGGGGGGCGTGCGCGCGGCGCGTCCCAGCTTCCGCGAGGATCGTCACCCTCGCCGATCCCCTTGGCGACCTACACCTCGCGCGGGCGATGAAGAAACGCCCCGGTGACCTGTCCTTGGTGGGCGATGCCGCGACCTCGCTCGCGCTCCGTGAGATCGGGGAGGCTGGCGATGTCGGGCTCTTCCACCTCGCTGTCCATGTCGAGCGCGAGCGTGGCGCGCCCGAGCTCTTGCTCGCGGACGGCCCCTTGGGCGCGGCCGCCGTCGCTGGGCTCCGGCTCATCGGCGAACCGGTGGTCCTGATCGCAGCCTGCGGCTCGGCAGCCCAGTGGAGCGCGGGGGGAGCAGAGCGCTCGCTCGCGGACGCCTTCCTGCGCGCCGGGGCCTCGGCGGTTGTCGCGACGCGGTGGCCGCTCACGGACCTGGAGGCGCGCGATGTGTCCCGCCCGTTGCTCGCTCGCTGGCCATTCGGGAGTGCCGAGCGCGCTGCCGCGGACACCGCCACGACGCTGCGCCGTGCGGGAGAACCAGCACGAATTTGGGCGTCGCTCGCTGTCTACCGCGCTTGACGCGCCGCCACGCGATATCCCCACTCCGCTCCATCCCACGAGGTTCCCATGGCCGTTGCGATCGAATGGTTCAAGCTTGGCCCGAAGCTGGAGCTTCACGTGGACATCACCAGCGGCTCCCTGACGCTGACGTCGTCGAGCCAGCTCGTCAACCCGGGCGACTTCTCCTGGAGCCCAGCCGCTGTCACGGGCACGCTCTACAAGAACGGCACGAGTGTCGGGTCGTTGACGATCAACAGCTCGACCGGTGCGATCACCGCCAGCGCGCTGAGCGTGTCCACCGGCGATCACATCGAGGTGCGACTTGAGTTTGTGTCGCCCGTTTCCTGGCCGTGGGACAACAGGATTGTGATGCGGCAGGCTGCGTTCTTCGACGTCCCGGCGGGCCACTCCGCGTTCGACTTTGACGGGTCGACGAACCTCATGCCCATCCCCGGGCTGGACCTGGCGCTCGGGTGGGACGGCAACGACAAGCTGAAGCTGGGCGTCAAGATCATCAACACCGACTCGGCGAGCCAGGACATCGTCGCGTTCTCGCGTCTCGTGCCGCTCTCATCGGAGACCTCGACGACGATCTCGATCTCGGACCAGGGAGCGCCGACGCACACGTCGAGCTTCGCGAAGTCCGCAGCGACCGGTGACTTTGAGCTGGAGCTTCGCCAGCGTTCCGCATCTGCGACGACCTACATGGAGAACCGGGCGATCCTGCGGTTCACCGACGCGAGCCAGGTCGCAGGCTATCCGGCGGGATTCCCCAGCGACCACGTCAAGGTCTTGCAGACGAAGACGGCGAGCGGCAACAAGGTGAAGCTCGGGGCGCCGGGCCAATAGTCGGCAGGAGCGGCGTCCCCACATGGGGACGGCCGTCGATGACCATGACGATCCGCACGCGCGTTTTTTGCGTCCGCCGTGGCGGACGGGACCGCGGTTCGGTAGGGTACTCTCGTACCCCGAGTGGGGGTACTCGCCCGAACCCGCCCGAACCCAGCAAGGATCCCTCCATGGCCACGATCAACACCACCAGCCTCGGCTGGACCACCCTTTGCGTGGACACCACGTCCGAGGTCGCCTTCCCGGCGTCCGGCTGGATGTCCGCCAAAGACATCAACAAGTACCGCGGCACCTTCGAGGCGCGCGCCCTGAGTGGGCTGATGAACGTCGCGCTCGGCTACCAGACCGCGAACGTCGAGAACAGCCCGGACGCGCACAACACCGTCACGGGCTTCCAGAACACCGCCGCCATGTGGTACCCCACGACATTCACCGACATCAGCGCCAACACCCTCGGCAAGCAGCTCGTCCGCGCC
>CAIMSU010000149.1 GCA_903844155.1 uncultured Pseudomonadota bacterium
CCGACCCGCGCGACAGCGCGTTGATGCGGACCACGAGGTCGTCGACGACGCCATCCGCAACGGAGGCCGGGAGAAGGCTCGTTTGCCGCGCCCTGACCTGGAGGATCGCGGGACGGCCGGGTCGCGGTGGGAGGGAGTTACTAATCCGGTGACCCAATAGTTGACTGTTCTTGCGTGGCGCGTTACCCCGGTGGGCATGCCCGCCGCCCGCGACGCCCGCCAGCTCCACCCCAGCGCCCAGGAGGAACTGCGGTTCCGGGCCGTCCACATGGTTGACTCGGGCATGACGCAGACGCTCGTGGCCCAGCTCCTCGACGTCTCTCGGGTGGCCGTGAACAACTGGTGTCGACGGGCTGAGGACGAAGGAGAGGAGGCGCTTCGGAAGCGCCCTCGCGGTCAGCCAGAAGGCGCACGGCAGCTGTTGTCGGGCACCGAAGCGGCGATGATCTGCAACATCGTCCGGGACAAATGCCCGAACCAGGTCAAGCTCCCGTTCGCACTCTGGACCCGAGAGGCCATCCAGCGACTGATCCTTGAGCGAACCGGGAAGGAACTGGCGATCCGTACGGTGGGCGACTACCTGGACCGGTGGGGCTTCACTGTCCAGAAGCCTGTCGTCCGCGTCTACGAGTGCAGCGAGCCGGCAGTGAAGCGTTGGGTCGAGGAGGACTACCCGAAGATTGCTGTGCGCGCGAAGGCCGAGGGCGCCGGTATCTGGTGGGGTGACGAGACCGGGCTTCGGTCGCGGCACTACACGGGCACGAGCTACAGTCCGCGCGGCAAAACGCCGGTGACCCACGGCACAGGGAGGGTTTTCGGGTGCAACCTGTTCTCGGCGATCACGAACCGCGGCGAGTTGGCGTTTCGCCTCTACGAAGGGAAGTTCAACGCCGAGGTTTTCCTCGACTGCATGGAGCGGCTGATCGTTCACGCCGCGGGTCGAAAGGTGTTTCTGATCCTCGACAACCTCCGCGTTCACCACGCGAAGGTGCTGAAACCCTGGCTGGAGGCGCACCACGCCGAGATCGAGCTGTTCTTCATCCCGTCCTACAGTCCGCACCTCAACCCCGACGAGTTGCTCAACCACGACTTGAAGGCGAACGCGATCGGTCGCAAGCGAGCGAAGGACAAAGACGAGCTCATCGCGAATGCCAGCGCGCATCTCGCCGGGCGTGCCGCCCAGCCCGATGTCGTGGCCGCATTCTTCAGAGAAAAACATGTGACCTATGCGGCATGATCGTCAACCGTTGGGTCGCCGTGGTAGTACGGGGCGAGGAAGGGATCGGGGCGGGGCCGTCGAACATCGGATTCACCAGGGATTGCGGGGTAAGGGCCGATCTCGCCCGGACCTTTCTCAGTTTTTTCCATCCGGCCGATCTTTCACGTGAAGGTCCGACAGACGAAGACGGCGAGCGGCAACAAGGTGAAGCTCGGGGCACCGGGTCAATAGTCGGCAGGAGCGGCGTCCCAACCTGGGGACAGCCGTCGATGACCTCGACGACCCCCGCGCGTTTTTTGCGTCGGCCGTGGCGCACCGTACAGCGGTTCGGTAGGGTGTTCATGTGCCCCGCGTCGGGGTGCTGCCCCGAACCCGCCCGCACCCAGCAAGGATCCTCCCATGGCCACGATCAACACCACCAGCCTCGGCTGGACCACCCTCTGCGTGGACAGCACGTCCGAGGTCGCCTTCCCGGCGTCCGGCTGGATGTCCGCCAAGGACATCAACAAGTACCGCGGCACCTTCGAGGCGCGGGCCCTGAGTGGGCTGATGAACGTCGCGCTTGGCTACCAGACCGCGAACGTCGAGAACAGCCCGGACGCGCACAACACCGTCACGGGCTTCCAGAACACCGCCGCCATGTGGTACCCCACGACATTCACCGACATCAGCGCCAACACCCTCGGCAAGCAGCTCGTCCGCGCC
>CAIMSU010000150.1 GCA_903844155.1 uncultured Pseudomonadota bacterium
AGCACGATCTGAGCAGCTCGGATCGGGCCATTGACGCAACAAGGGGCGGGCGGATAGCGGCGCCTCATGAACACCCTCGTCATCGAAGATCTCCTCGTCGGAAACGGCACCGAAGCGGTCAAGGGCAAGACCGTCAGCGTGCACTACACGGGCACCCTGGAGTCCGGGAAGAAGTTCGATTCTTCCGTCGACCGCGACGAGCCTTTTGACTTCAAGCTCGGCGCCGGCATGGTGATCCAGGGCTGGGACCAGGGCGTCGCTGGCATGAAGGTCGGCGGGAAGCGCAAGCTCACCATCCCCTCGCACCTCGGCTACGGCGACCGCGGCTACCCCGGCCTGATTCCGCCGCGCGCCACGCTGATCTTCGAGGTCGAGCTGCTCGGCGTTCGGTAGTCAGCGTCCCAACCGGCCTTCCAACGCCGCCAACCGCTCCCGTAGGGCAGCGAGGTCGTCGGGCGTCCTGGGCTCCGCCGCGGGCGTCGGCTGAGGCGCTTCCGGCTCGGCGGGCTCCGGCTCGGGCGCGCGCGGGGATGACGCGGTCTGGCTCGGGGCCGGGCGCGGCGTAAACGGTCCAAAAGTGGCCTCCATCCGGTCGAGCTGGTCGGAGAGCAGGTGGAAGGCCTGCCCGAGCTGTTGGCGTAGGACGCGCTGCCCGGGGTCGTCGCCGGTCGCGCGGATGATGCGGCGGAGCATCCCGAGCGGCAGGAAGTCCATCGCGCCCTCGTGCTCGAACAGGACCTGGAAGTAGAGCTCGCGCGTAAGATCCGCCTTCGTCGTGGCGTCCTCGACGCGCACGTCCTCACCGGACTTCAGGAGCGCGGCCAGCTCGCCGAGGTTGATGTAGGTGGACGCGGACGTGTCGTAGAGCCGGCGGTTGCCGTACTTCTTGATGATGCGGGGCATGCGCTTAGTGACAGGCCTGCGTCAGGCCGTAGCCCGTGCTCGTGCAGGAGCCGTACCAGGCGTAGTCGCAGCCGTCGTCCCAGGTGCCGTTCGCGCCGCAGCTCGCCTCGGAGCCGTCCCAGCCGCTCGACCAGCTCACGCAGTACCAGCTACACGACGACGTGCCGGTGTAGTAATGCGACTGTGAACCGTCACAGTTGTAGTCGTAGCTGCCGTCGCCGCGCTGACTGGTGGACCAGGAAGTCGACGCCGGGTTGGCGCTCGAATTGTAGTCGTAGCAGTCTGTGTTCGTCGCGCTGGAGTAGTAGCCGGAGGGGGAGCAGAGGCACTTGCCGGCGACCGACGAGCTGCCGTAGGCATCGCCGTCGTAGTCGTAGTAATACGTGAAACAACCGGAGGAATTCTC
This sequence comes from uncultured Pseudomonadota bacterium, assembly GCA_903844155.1. Classification (GTDB taxonomy): domain Bacteria; phylum Myxococcota_A; class UBA796; order UBA796; family SXON01; genus CAIUMM01. The sequence goes on from CAIMSU010000150.1 coordinate 1,310, forward strand.
GGGGTCGGTGCTACCGTCGCAGTTGTTGTCGTACCCGTCGCAGACCTCGGTCTCGCTGGGGTTGATGGAGGCGTCGCCGTCGTTGCAGTCGCCGTCGTTCTCGCTGTAGCCGTCGCCGTCGTCGTCGTACGCGTTGGTGCCCTCGTCGACGATGCCGTCGCAGTCGTTGTCGAGGCCGTCCTCAAGCTCGGGCGCGCCCGGGTAGCTCACGGCAGAGGCGTCGTTGCAGTCGCCCGCGATCTCCGTGTAGCCATCGCCATCGTCGTCGTAGCACTCGGTGTTCTCGTCGACAGTGCCGTTGCAGTTGTTGTCCTTGCTGTCGCACACCTCGGTGGCGCCGGTGTAGGTCGTCGGGTCGGTGTCGTCGCAGTCGCCGTTGAGCTCGGTCTGCCCGTCGCCATCGTCGTCGTAGCACTGCGTTCCCTCGTCGATGAGCCCGTTGCAGTTGTCGTCGCGCCCGTTGCAGTACTCGGTCGCGATGGGGTTCACGGACGCGTCGCCGTCGTTGCAGTCGCCCTGGTCCTCGGTGTAGCCGTCGCCATCGTTGTCGATGGCGTTCCCGGAGATGACCGTGAAGAAGTAGTTGGCAGAGGTGGTCAATCCCGAGGTGTCAGTCACGCTGAACGTCAGGTTGTGGTCGCCGGCGGTGAGCTGATGAATGCACTCGGCGACCCCGAGGGCATCGGGGAGGGGGTTGCAGAAGACGCCGTCGACGTCGCTCTTGAACTCCACGGAGAGCAGGTCGGGCGTGTCCTGGAGGTCTGCGACCTGCGCCGCGAACGTGAAGTCCGTGCTCTCCTTGCCCGATTCGCCGCTACCGGGGTGGACGATGTTGATGGTCGGCGCGTCCGGCACGTCGATGACGGTGATGCCGATGCTGTACTCGGCGCGCGAGCCCTGCGCGTCCGTGGCCGCGAGCGTGATCGCGTGGTTGCCGACGGAGAGCGACGAGGTGCTGTACTTGGTCTGCCCGCCGCCGTCGGCCGGTGCTGAGTCGGTGAGGACGCCGTCGATGTCGCTCGACCACTCGATCAGCAGGTCCGGACCGGCGGTCTGGTCGTCCGTCACGAGGCCAACGAGCTCGACCATGTCGCCCTCGTTGACGTTCGTCCCGTCTGGCGGGGACTGGATGGAGACCGTGGGTGCCGCGTTGTAGACGCCGACCTTGCTCTCGCCGGAGCACCCTGGCAGGCCGACGAGGACGCCGGTGAGCGCGCCGAGGCCCAGCAGGAGGACGAGACGGGCGGAGCCCGCGGAGCGAGCGGACGGGCGGGTGGGGACCATGAACACCTCTGATCTCTTACGATAGCGCACTTCGTGTGGATCGCTCAATGCGCGCGCGGCTCTGGATGGCCCTCCTCGTGACCTTTGCGGCGTACATCGCATGTATGTCCGCGGGATACATCTGGGACGATGAAGCGCTGATCCTCAACAATCAGGCGCTCACGCACCCGACGCTGCGCACCCTGCTCGGCTCCGACCTCTGGTGCTGCTCCGGCACGACGCAGTCCGGGTACTGGCGGCCGCTCACCACGCTCTCCTTCTACGCGGACGTCGGTTTGTTCGGGTTCAACGCCGCGTGGGCCCATCTGCACAGCCTCGGGTGGCACCTGCTGTGCACGGGGCTCGTCGGGCGCCTTGTCGCCGGTCGCCACGGCGAGGTGCGCGGGACGATCGCCGCGTTGATCTTCGGCGTCCATCCGGTGCTCTCCGAGGCAGTGGTGTGGATCGCGGCGCGGAACGACCTCATCGCCACGGCGTTGGGGCTTGCGGCGCTGCTGGCGGTGGAGCGGGACCGGCCCGCCCAGGTCGCGCTCTGGGCGTTGTGCGCGGGGCTCTCGAAGGAGTCGAGCTTCCTCCTACCGATCCTCGTCGTGGCCTGGACGGTCGCGCACGACGGCGTCCCGGGGCTACGAACGCGCGGCCGGGCGATCCTGGCGACGGGGCTGGGGCTCGGCGTCGCGGTCGGGGTGAGGCAGTTCGCGGTCCTGGGATCCATGAGCGATTTTCACCGCGTCGCCCTCGGGGATCCGCTCGCGCCCGTGTACGGCATCGCGCGCCTGCTCGGCTGGGTTTCCTGGCCCTGGCCCCTCACGGGCATGGCAACGCTCTACCTGCCCGCCCCTGGGCTCGCCGTGTGGCTGCCGTGCGCGCTGACGCTCCTCGGCGCCGGGGCTTCGGTCCTGGTGTCACCCCGCCGAGCGCTTGGGCTGCTGGCCTTCACGGTGGTGGCAGGTGCGCCGATGGCCGCGGCGATCGCGGTCTACGCCACCCTGGGCGAGCGCTACCTCTACCTGCCGATGGTCGGGGTGGCGACGCTCGCGGCGACCAGCGTGCCGCTTCGTCGCGTGACGGGCCTGGGCCTCGGCATGTGGGCCGTTGGCGCCCTGACCATGCTCCACCTTCGCCTGCCGGACTGGGTCGATCCGCGGGCCTTCTTTGAGGCGGCGGTTCGAAGCCAGCAGGACTCGTTCAGCCTGAACGCCTATGGCCAGGAGCTGGCGAAGGAGGGGCAGAAGCGCGAGGCGCTGGACGCGCTGGAGCGCTCGTTGACGGCCGTGCCGGTGCGCCGGTTTGCCTGTGCGTCGGTTCCGGGTGTGGCCGGCGCCGTTTTGGACGCCACCGGTTTCCGGGAGCACCTGGCGCTGTGGCGCTCCGCCGGCTGCGACGCCATCAGCGAATTCGAGCCGAACGCCGCCTGGACGTTGGCGCGGCTGGGGGACGAGGAGGGCGCGTTGGCGATGGTGGACACGATGGCGGCCGCGAACGGGGGGGTCGCTGCGGCGTTGCAGGCCGACGTTGCGGCTCGTGCGGGCGACATCGTCCTGGCCGCAGGCATCATCGCTTGCACGGACGACGTCGGCGACGCCCGCGCCCGGTTCGACACGCTGCAGATCCTGCGTTCCGTGCCGGCGGGCAACGGTTCGGCGCCCAGCGTTGGGCAGTGAACGCCCCGGTGAAAGCCACGGCGGGCCCGGACCTTTGCGCGACCGCCCGCGGCGGCCGGAGGGGGACGCCGGATAGGCGGCCCCCTCGGGGAACAGAGTGGCTTCGGTCAGACTTGAACTGACGACACCGCGGGTATGAACCGCGTGCTCTAACCAACTGAGCTACAAAGCCGCGCCCCGACGCATATCGGGCGCCTGCGCGAGCGTCAAACACCCGCCGCGAGCATTCTGCCTACCAGCCGGGGACGACCCAGACCGCGCCGGCCCCCGACGCCTTCGTGTCGTCGCTCGAGGCGCCGATCACCAGGTCCGCGATGCCGTCGCCGGTCACGTCCTTCCCGCCCGTGCCCCCGGTCCCCAGGTACTCCTCGGCCGCGGTGCCGTAGAACGTCGCGACCGCATCGGCCGACGTCATGCTGCTCCCCCAGGTGCTCGGGTTGCTGAACACGTAGACGGTTCCCGAGTTCGACCCGTTGGTGTTGTCGCCGTCCGCGCCCACGACCAGGTCGTCGAGCCCGTCGTTGTCGAGGTCCGAGTCCATGACCACCATTGATCCCATGTCGCCGGCGGTGCCCGTGAGGATGTGGTTCGCGGACGTGACGGAGGTGGTGGAGTCGATCGTCTGCGCGTCCATGAACACCCACACCTCGCCGTTGTCCTCGGAGGTGAGCGCAAGGTCGATGTTGCCGTCGCCGTCGAGATCGCCGGGGTGCCACAGCGTGTCGGTGCCGAGCGCCATCTCGCGGGAGCTCCCGGTGACAAACCCGGCGGCTGCGCTGTCCGCTTTGGAGCCCCAGCCCGCGGCCGAGTTGCCCGAGAAGATGTACACGGCCCCGATGCTGCTCGACGTGCCATCGTACCCGGGCGCGCCGGCGATCGCGTCGTCGTACCCATCGCCGTTCACGTCGGCCATCGTCAGCGAATAGCCAAGGTAGTCGTTGCTGTTCGACCCGTAGATCCGATCGTCCGCGTCGCCGAGATCCAGGTCCCCGGAGAGCGAGCCGCCGACGAAGAACGCGACGGAGCCGGAGTCCGAGGTGGAGTCGGAGGACTCATCGCGCCACGATCCGACGACGACGTCGCCGATACCGTCACCGTCCACGTCGCCGATCGCGGACTGGCCGGCGTTGTCGTAGTAGCTGTCGCCCGAGAACCGCGCCTGGTAGTTCGTGTCGCCCACCGTGAAGGCACCGCTGATGTTGCTGCCGCCGGTGTAGAGCATGCTGCGGCCGTAGTAGCTGTAGGTCGTCGAGTTGTAGGCGGCGCCGATGACAAAGTCGGTCACGCCGTCGCCGTCCTCGTCCGCGAACGGCCCATTGAGCAGGCCGAGCTGGTAGTAGTAGGAGTCGCCGCTGATCGTGGCGGTGTCGTAGTCGGTCACCAGACCGTTCGCCGTCGACGCCGTCGCACCGCCAACGACGTAGGTATAGCCGACGTAATACCGCGTGCCGACGATGAGGTCGGCGGCACCGTCGCCCGTCACGTCGTCCGTCATGGCCATCGTGCCGTGCTCGCCAAGCCCCATGCTGGCCACGGTGCCGTAGAGCACCCCCGTCGCCACGTCGCTCACGACAAAGTCGTCGATGACCCCGTTGCAGTCGTCGTCGATCCCGTTCATCGTCTCGGCGACGGGCCCGGTGACCGTGGGGTCCGTGTCGTTGCAGTCCGTGGGGTAGTCGACGCCGTCGCCGTCCTGGTCATAGTCGTCCGCCCCGTCGCAGTTGCTGTCGATGCCGTCGTACCAGGTGTCCGTCGCGCCCGGGTAAACGGTCGGGTTGGTGTCGTCGCAGTCGTCGCCCAGGCCATCGGCGCCCATGCCGAGGGCATCGTGCCCGTCGGCGTCCTGGTCGTAGTCGTCGTTGCCGGCGCAGTCGCTGTCGATGCCGTCGTACCACACATCGCTCGCGCGGGGGTTGATGGCGGGGTTCGTGTCGTCGCAGTCGTTGCCGTGCAGGTGCCCTGAGTTGACGACGCCGGCGGTCGGGAGCCCGACGTCCGCGGTGGGGACGTAGCCATCGCCGTCCTGGTCGTAGTCGTCGTTGCCAGCGCAGTCGCTGTCGATGCCGTCGTACCAGGCGTCCGGCGCGCCCGGGTAGATGGTGGGGTCGGTGTCGTTGCAGTCTGTCCCGCCGTCGGCCGCCGTACTGTCAACACCGTCGCCGTCCTGATCGTAGTCGTCGTTGCCCGCGCAGTCGCTGTCGATGCCGTCGTACCAGGCGTCCGTCGCCCCCGTGTAGATGCTCGCGTCCGCGTCGTTGCAGTCGTCGCCGCGGCTCTCGATGCTGCCGTGCCCGTCGCCGTCGGCGTCCTCCTGCACCAGCGCCGTGATCGGCACCTCGATGTGCGCGCCGGAGTCGCTGTCGATGATGATGCTCACGGAGTCATCGCCCCACGCCGTGGGGGTCAGCGTCAGCGTGTCCGTCGTCGACTCGGCAGGCGCGAGGGACGCGGTGTAGGCGCCAAGCGTGTAGGACGTGGCCCAGCCGCCGACCACCGAGAGCGTCGCCGAGACGTTGCCGGTGCCGACGTTGGTGAGCGTGAGGTCCGCGCTGGTGTGCTGGCCGACGAAGATGGTCGCGAGCGTGATGGCGGCGGGGCTGACGGACAGGTCGCCCTGGACGACGATGCTGGTGTCGCCGCTGTCGCTCGTGTCGCCAGAGGAGTCGCGATGGGTGTCGGTGTCCGAGGATGAATCGGTGGTCACGTTGGTCGTGCTGGTGTCGTCCACCTTCACAGTCGCAGTGCGGCAGCCGCCCGCGAGGGAGGCCGAGAGGGCGAGGAGCGCGGATGGGGCGAGCAGGGAGCGGATCAAACGGTCACCGGGATGGCGCATTGTGCCAGATTTTGCGGCGCCTGGCAGCCATCATCGGCCCCTTCGGACCTACAGCCCGCCAGTGACGTTGATGTTCTCGACCTCGTTGAACCGGTTGTTTCGCGCGCTGTTGGTGTTGTCCCAGTGGAATTTCAGGTCAAACGAACCCTGCACCTCCAGCGGCTGCGCGTAGGATGCGCGGGTGACGGCCTCGTAGTTGGAGGTGTCGATCGTCGCTGGGCCTGGGATCGCCTGTTGCGTCGCGTCGATCTGGACCTGCAGGTCCACGTGGTCGCCGATGGTGAGCGTGGTCTGAACCGAGCCGGAGAAAAGATAACGCTGGAAGAAGGGGTAGAGTTGCGAGCGTGCCGAGAGATACGCCGTGAGTTGGACCGTGTCGACCCGCACGGAGCCGGAGCCGACGAGGATGTCGGTCGGAAACAGGGCTGTGTCCTGCCCAAGCGTGTTCGTCGTGTTGTACCAATCGGCCTGGCCGCCGAGCAGGAGCGCCGCGGCGAGCACGTTGCCGCGCGGATCGTCGGAGGGAAAGAGGTTGTACTCCACGCCGGCGCGGGCGCGGGCTGTCGCGAGGTACTGGCCCTGCGGGTCGTCGTGGCCGCCACCGATGTTCTCACCGACCGTCCAGTGTTTCGTCAGGTTCCACGACGCCGACGAGCCCCCCTCGATGTCGGTGGAGTCCGAGGTCAGCGCCACCTTCGTCGACCCGATCACCAGCGACGGCTGCAGGTCGATGCTGCGGTTGTAGTTCGCCCACACTTCCTGCTCGTTGTCATTCGTTTTTCGGACGATGGACAGGCCCGACCAGGCCGAGAGGTTCTTGTAATCCTGCGACCAGTTGCCGTATCCCCCGGCCCACACGGAGAGCGCCCAGGGCGTCGTTTTTCCGGCGATCGCCGAGGCGTTTGCGGGCGCGGCGAGCGTGACGGTGACGGCGCCGGGGATGGCCAGGGAGAGGTAGGGGGCGAGGACGCGGTCGAGCGGCGGGTCGAGGGCCGCGCGCTGGTCGTCGACGGGCAGGCGGTAGTCGACGCGCACCTGCTGCTCGAAGCTCAGGGGCGCGCTGGCGACGCCGGATTTGTCGTCGTTGACAGCGCGGAGTTGGATGAAGTCGTTGACGTCTTCGGACGTGGCGTTGAGATGGAGGATGACCTGCGCGTCGCTCTGCGGGACCACGCGAACGACGGGGAGCTTGTCTAGAGACCCCTGGATGTACGTGCAGATGTCGACGCGCTCCTGCGTCTGGCAGTCGAGGTGGACCCGGAGGGGGGACCAGGTGGTCGCTGCGGGGCCGGGCGTGGCGTCGACCGGTTCAGCGGCTCGCGCGAGCGTGAGGAGCGCCAGGAGGTACACGTCACGCCCTAACCCGCCTCCAACCCCCGTCCCCCTCGATCGCCCCGGACAGATTCTGACCAGGGCTCAGAATCGCGTAGGGCGTTTCTGAGACGGGGTTGGATAGGTGCGCGGAATGCAGGCCACCGACTTCGAGTTCCGTCACCGCTTCTGGTTCATCGGCGCGATCTTTGGCGTCGCCTTCTGGCTCTACGCCGTCGATCCCGTCAACACCGCCGTCTTCCTCGTCCGCTCCCTCGGCCGCCCCGACGAGGCCGTCCGCGCCGTCTTCGCCCTCGCCACCCTCCTCCTGACCGCCGCCGCCCTCCTCCGCACCTGGGCCACCGCCTGGCTCAACACCGAGGTCGTCCACGACGACGCGCTGCACGCCGAGGGCATGGTCGCCGACGGCCCCTACCGCTACGTCCGAAACCCGCTCTACCTGGCGCTATGGCTCCTCGCAGCGGGCATGGGGCTGGTCGCCAGCCGGCTCGGCTTCGTCGTGCTGGTCTTCGGAATGCTGGCGTTCATCCTGCGACTCATCGGCCGGGAAGAGGCCCAGCTCTCCGCCACCCAGGGCGAACCCTACCGTCGCTTCTGCGCCGCCGTCCCCCGCCTGTTCCCGTCGCCCACCCCGCGCCTCCCCGCCAGCGGTGCGCGCGCCCGGTGGGGTCAAGCCTGGGCGGGCGAAGCCTACTTCTGGGGTTTTGTCCTGGCGATGGCGATGCTGACGCTGACGCTCAACGCGACGTGGAGCTACGGCATCTCAGGCGTCTCGCTGGTCCTCTACGCGCTGCTGATGCCGGTGTGGCGGGCGAGGTTGGCGGCCAGCAATGCGCGGGAGAGGGCGGCGGGCCGCTGACCGTCCGGTTCGCGCGGAACGTGGGTCAGGGGGTCCAGGCGCCTGCGGGGCCGCCTGAGGGGTCAGCCCCGATAAACCGGCGCTGGGTTCTGTGCGGGGAGGTGTCGAGGCCGAAAGTGTACGTCACAGTCGGGTTGTAGCGTACATCCTCGCCCGCCCCCTTTCCGCCGACTTTTTTCGATTCTCTCCGGCCGCTCGCGCGCTCAGCCGTCCGACGGTCGGCGTCCCACGTCCCGCTCGGCCTTCCACACGTGCGGCGTGAGAACGTCTTCGCGGTTCGCCTTGGCGCGTAG
>CAIMSU010000151.1 GCA_903844155.1 uncultured Pseudomonadota bacterium
CTACTTCGGCAAGTCAGCGGGCCCGCCGGGAATGATCGTGTTGGGCAGGGGGTGGAGCAGGGTTCTACCATTGGTTCACCTCGTGTCGCACTTTCGGGGCCTTCAACCTGACTGGGAGGCGATGTGACTAGAGATCAGCTTCCGGCGTGTACCCCGATGTCCTGCCCGGACACGCTAGTCGCCGAGCGAGCGTTCACCGACGGGGGGGCCGCCGTCGATGTGCCCGCGGACACCGCGTTCGTCGCGATGGACGCCGCAAACGATCTGTGGCGCACGGAAGGAGCACGCTTGCTTCGGTCGGAAACGGACGTGCGGGCCACGGACATCAATTTCGATGACCTCGTGATCGTGGACGGCGCGGCGTCAACGGTGGAAGGCCGCCCGCCGCTGCTGCATTTACCCGCCGATGCCGTCGGCGATGCCATCCCCGGTGCGCCGACGGATACGCAGAACGCCACCGTTGTCGGGACCGCCGACGACCTCTGGATTCCTGGGCTGAGGGGCCCCGAAAGCGTTGATGGAATGGCATTGTTCGTGGCCCATCGGGCGGCTGGGGTCTGGACCCTCGAAGACGTCGCCGGCATGGCCGCGGACTGGACGCCCATGGTGGCTGCCGCTGACGGGGATCGTGTCGCCGTGGCCACGACGCACGGCGGCGAATGGCGCGTGGCCGAGCGTGGATCGGATGGGTGGGTGAACTCGGACACCATCGACGAGGCGACGATCGATGGCGTCGTCTTCGGCGGCGACGGCAACCTCTGGGCGGTCGCGACGCAGTCGGATGGCGGCGCGTCGGTCCTGCGTCCCGGAGTGTGCGAGACCAAGCTCGACAGCGCCTTCGGCGCTGCAGCGATCGCGTCTGCGGACGCTGGCGCGTCGGTGCTCGCGGTGGATGCCACCGGCGCTGTCCAGAGATTCACCGTGTCCGCGTCCTGCGAGGTCGTGGCGACACCAATCGCGGGACCCTTGGGGACCGGCTACCAGCGAACCACGTTCTCTCACAGCGGCGAATCCGCGATCCTCGTCGGCCGATGGGAAGTTTCCGACGATGGCAGCGGGTTCGACTTCCCGAGTTCCCAGCTTTGCTACTGAACGCCCGTGTCAACAGCTGGACGTTGGACCCGGACGTGGTCGCCGAGACGACGGTGTGCCGGTCTTGCCGCTGACTCTCGCCCCCGCGCCGCCGATGCCGAATGCCGATGCCAGATTCCGATTCCAAATATTCCATGGAATCACCTCCATGATTCCGTCATCACCCGTACCCGATCCGTAACCGCAGCCCGCCAGCCGCACCCCCTCGTCACTGCCAGACGCACCCCGGCCGCCCGGTGTCATCACCCCGGACGCCTGCCAGCCGCCCCTACGCTCCCGCCTGACGCCCCTGGAATCACCCGTGACGCGGGCCATCCGCTCCCTGCCGCCCCCCGGCTACGCTCCGCGTCAGGAGAACGGCACCATGATGGAGCCGTATCAGAGTAGCCCCAGCTCGCGCGAGGGTCGGCCGCCGCGCGTGCGGCTGTGCCTCGAGTGTCTACGCCCCTGACAAGCCGCGGCTGCGCGGGGTAAGCACCCGCCATGCCCTTCACGAAGCTCGAAACCACACGGACCATCGCCGGGAAACAGGTTTCCGCGACTCTCGACATCCCCGTCTTGCGAGACCCGCGCTTCCCGCAAACGCTGGGCTTCGAGGTCTGGTTCTTCGCGCATGGCAACGGGCCGATCCTGCGCGTGTTGAACCCGTCGCTCGACATCGTGCTCTACCGGCGCGTCGCCCCGAGCGGACGGCACACCGAAGAGGCAGTCCGGTTGCCCATCGCCACCGGGGATCTCGGTGACACCGGCGGAGTCCTCGATAGCCAAGCGATGATCTGGCGCCCGTTTGCCTAACTCCCAGCGGAGTTGATCCTGCGAATCGACGCCCTTCGCGGAGCAGCCGACGGCCTGCACGCCGAGCTGAAGTTGACGGCGGGTCTCGTCTCTGTCGAGTCCACGGTCTCCAAGGATGGCAAAACGGCTACCCCGATTGTCTCCACGCCCTTCCGCTGGCAGGTTCCCTTCCCTGTCACCAACGACCTTTGGCGCGAGCTTCTCGTGCAGATGGGCTGGCCGACGCCGCGGGTGTTCGAGCTGCACCCGTTGAGCTTCTCGACCTTCGCCGAGTTCGAGGACGCCGCGATCAAGCTCAAGGAAGCGGAGCGGCACCTCTTCCTCGGGAACTGGGGCGACTCCGTCGGGCTCTCGCGCATCGTGGTCGAGGCGGTGTTCCGAAAGCTGGGGTACAAGGACAAGAAGTCGTTCGCCTGGAGCAGCATTGTCGCCGCCGGGCTCCCGACCGAGATGAGCGACATCTTCCGGGCGCTGAACACCGTCGCGAACCACGAGCACCACCCCACGGGCGTCGATCCCCGCTGGGAGCGAGCTGACGCGCGGTTCATGCTTCAGCTCGCCGCCTCCCTCGCCGAGTACGCCGGAACGCTCCCGCCGCGCCTCCCGCCCGCTCCGCCCCCCTGAAACCCCCGTGGACCTACGGGACCTCGACGGGCACGGCCGACATCCTCGCCAGCGGGACCGACCTCGCCGTGGCCCCCACCATTCAGTTGCTCTCGCTGTTTGGGATGGACCTCGGGGAGAGCGCGGTGCGCGCCCAGCAGGAGGAGGAGATGTACCTCTGGGTGAATCGGCGGCGACGCTCGCGGCAGTAAGCCTATGCCTGGGAATAGGTCGCGGCGGTCGACCATGCGGCGAACCACCCGAGCTGCGGCCCCGAGGTCAGCACCGCGTCGCCTCGCCAGCGGGCTGTCTGGTCGTCGACCATCTCGTAGCGGCGGCGCCAGGTGATCGCGTCGCCGCCGCGCGACTCCACAGCGACGCCGATCATTCGCGCCTCCGGCACCACGCTGTTGTCGATGCCTCCGCCGAAGACCCCGACGACGCGAGTGCGGTCGTCCATGGCGGCCTTGCGGCCGTGTTCCTCGGCATCCTCCCCGACCCACACCTCGACGCGGTTCTCGTGGAGGGCGACGGCGGCGAGGTCCAGCTTTCCGGTGGTTGCGAACCGGGCCTCCAGCCGTTGGCCCACCGCACGGGCAATGTCCGCGAGGCTCGCGGTCGCGCCGACATCCACGACGAGGTCTGCCTTCCGAACGTCGGGCCTCCCGGGCCACGGTGCCGGCTCAAGCTCCGCGCGCTCGAACTTCACAGCACCCTCGGCGAGCGCGGGGAACAGGGGATGCAGCCACTTCGGGAGCGCGTCCAGGGGGCCCTCCCAGGTCTCGGCGTCCTCGGCAGCCGGCGCGACTCCCGGCAGTCGCGCCCAGACCGCCGCGAAGCCGCGCTCGTCGGGCCATCGCACCCGCACGAACGCCGCCAGCAGCGGGCGTCCGCCCCGTTCGAGAAGCTGGGTTCCCCACGCGCCAGTCCATCGGACCGACGGGTCGGCGAGCCAGGCCCGCTCGATCCGCCCAGTCAGGTCCGGCCTGGGATCGAGCACGGTGGCGATCCTGCGCTCGGTGCCGGTGCCGGCGAAGAGCACGCCGGGGAGGTGAATGGCGCCCTGCGCGGCGATCTCGCGGGTGAGGCGTGCGCGGAGGTCGGAGTCGTCGAAGGGGACGGAGGCAACGCGGACGGTGTCCATCGAACAAGCCTATCCGGAACCGTTCAGCCCGGTCTGGCGGCACCGCCGGCAGTAGTCGGTGAATCAGGAGCGGTGATGCGTGATGCCGATGACGAGGCCGATGACGAGGCCGATGACGACGAGGCCGATGACGAGGCCGATGACGAGGCCGATGACGAATATTCCACGGAATCACCTCGATGATTCCGTCATCACCTCTACCCGATTCCAACCCGCAGCCCGCCAGCCGCACCCCGGAATCATCGCCGGACGCGCGCCAGCCGCCCCCTGGAATCACCCCGGACGCCAGCCAGACGCCCCCATGATCCCGCCTGACGCGCCCGGAATCACCGCTGACGCGGGCCATCCGCGCCCTTGCCGCCCCCCGGCTACGCTCCGCGTCAGGAGACCGGCAACATGATCGACCCTGACGGCCCCTACGCGAAGCGCGAGGGACTCATCACCGTGAGCGTGCTCCCGCAGCACGACGCCCAACAGGCGATCCTCCGCTCACTACCTCGCATCTCCGAGGCGATCCGCCTTCGCGATCAGGTCGTCGCGGTCATGGGCGACCGGCTGGTGCCCGATGTCATGGCGGGAAAGGGCAACTCGCTTTTGTTCTTGTGTGACCGCGACATGCCCGCGTTCGTCATCTCGCACCCGCTCCTGATGCTCGACGCCAACGTCCCGCCGCCTCCACCGATCCCGATGGCGCCCCTGGAATTGCCCGAGCACCTTCGAGCGAAGGAGCCCGCCGAGCCGCCGCCCGAGCGCCCGCGCATCTTGCCCGGTCCCGACAAGTTCCCCGGCAAGCTCAAGATCGCCGAGGGGCCTGCGTACATCGAGATCTCCTACGGTGACGATGGCACCAAGGTCGAGACGGTGCAGTCCGGCGGCGACAGCTGGACCTGGGGCTACCACCACGAGGATCGGCCGTTCGCCATCGACCCCTTCGCGAAGCCGGCGCAGTACCCGCCCGTCGGGCTCTACTGCCGGGGCGACCTCGATCCCGAGGGACACGACATCGACACGCTGGCAGGCATGGTGGCGGACCTGGATCCCGCTCGCTTCGTGAAGGGGCGAGTCTACGTCCCGGTGCCGACGCCGGGCGGGGCGAGCGGCTGCTGGATGCGCGGGCTGTGGTGGCTCCGGGAGGCGATCTGGGACGGCCGGATCGACGAGGATGAAGCAGGCTGGGCGGTGATCGATGCTTGGACCGGCAGCGTCGCCGTCGTCGGCGCCACGCTCGCCGAGGCGTTCGAGGCGTGGAAGGAGGCCGTCGTCGCCGCGCAGCCGCTCCCGCCTCGCGACCCCAAGCCCGCGCCGATGCCCGATGTGCCCGACGAGGCCCCGTCGTCCGAATACGACGAAGAGAAGAAGACCGCGCGCTTCTCCACCGGCACCGTCCACCTCGTGTTCGTGCCGCGCGTCACGCTGGACTGGCCCGAGGCGAGGCCGGAGAACGTGCCCGCCATCGCTGTCCCTCTCGCGCCGGCCGCGCCGATCCCCGCAGGATGGGAGGGCTACGGCTTCACCCGGCGGCTCCGGCTGATCGGCGAGCGCGGCGACGTCTGCACGGCGTTCGTGCGCGACGAAGGCCACGGCGCGTTCACGCTGATCGGCGAGGGTGCGATCCCGTCGGTCGATCCCGCCACTTTGGACGCCGAGCTTGACCGCATCGACGACGATCGCCGCCGCGACATCGAGGAAACGTGGTTCCCGGGCAGGCCCAGCCCGTACGTGAACCCCGAGTACCCATGGGTGTCGCCGGGCTACCGGGCGTGGGACGACCTCGGGCGCACGCCCAAGCTCCGCGAGGGTGGCATCGGATGGACGGCCGAGGTGGTGCCGCGCGACCTCGACGCCGATCACCTTCGCTGGATGATCAAGCGGGCCCGGCGGTCGGGCGTGGGGCCGCTGGCGGCGAACCGCCCGTTCTGAGCGCTTGACGCGGTGGCGCTACTCGTGTTTCTCGGCGGTGGCGGCGAGGTATCAGAGTTGCGGGCCGTTGCCGGTCCCCGCCAACCGCGGCGCAGCCGCCCGATCAGGCCGGGCAGCCGCCCCCGGCATCACCCTGAAGCGGGCCGTCCGCACCCTTGCCGCCGCCCGGCTACGCTTCGCATCAGGAAACCCGCACCTTGATCGAGCGCCGCGGACATCGCACCGGACTGTCGCGCCATCTGCGCATCGCGGTGACCGTCGTCGCTGTCGGCGTGGCGGCGTGTCGGGTTCAGGCACCTGCCGAGCCTGGCTCCGGTGGCGCGGAGTTGACGACGGCTGGCGCGTCGGCGGTGGCCGGAGCGGTCGCGAAGCAACACGAATCGGAACCCGCGACGGCGCGCGTGCCCTCGGGAGTTGGCCCCGTTCCCGAGGCCGGAACGTTCCCGGCCCGCGACCCCTTCAGAGCAGCGCCCGGCCCGTGTGCCCCCGCCTCGCCGGGCGCTCTCGTCGTGCCGCCACTCCAGAGCTACGACGCAGGCGCATTCCGCCTGGTCGGCGTCATCGACGCGCCCCCGGAGAGCCAGGCCCTGCTTCTGGATCCGTGCGGCGGAACCTCGGTTGTTCGCCTCGGCACCTACGTCGGTCGGAATTGGGGCAGGGTCTCTGCCATCACGAGCAATGAGGTCATCGTGCCGGAGGAGTATCAGACGTTCGAGCCCGTCTACAACTACGTCAAGATCGGCTTCTGATCTGCCTGACCGGCGCTGGCCGGCCCAACATCGGCCCGCCCCAGGCCGCCGGGGTAAGAACCCGTCATGCCCTTCCCCAAGATGGAGATCACCCGCGACATCGGCGACGCCCAAGTCGGGGCCACGCTCGACCTGAAGCCCGTCCAAGGGCAGACCATCCCGCAGACATTGAGCTTCGAGGTCTGGTTCTACGTCAAGTCGGGTGCCGCCCCGCTGCTCCTGGTGAACCCCTCCCTCGACATCACGCTGTACCGCCGGGTCGGCCAGAGCGGCTACCAGCAGCAATCCGGCGTCCGCCTGCCGATCACCACGGGCGATCTTGGGCACACCGGCGGGTTCCTCGCGGGCGAGGCGATGATCTGGCGGCCGTTCGCCTACCTCCCGGCCGAGCTGATCCTGCGGATCGACGCCCTCCGCGACGCTGAGCACGGCCTGCACGCCGAGATGCGGCTGAACGCGGGGATCGTCTCGCTCGCTTCCGCGCCGCGCCGCCCGGGCGAACCGGCGATCCCCTTGGCGGCGAAGCCCTTCCCCTGGCACGTCTCGTTCCCGGTCACGAACGACCTTTGGCGCGAGCTTCTCACCCAGATGGGCTGGCCGACACCCCGCATGTTCGAGCTGCACCCGTTGAGCTTCTCCAGCCTCGCCGAGTTCGAGGGCGCCGCGATCAAGCTCAAGGAAGCCGAGCGCCACCTCTTCCTCGGGAATTGGGGCGAGTCCGTCGGGATCTCGCGCATCGTGGTCGAAGCCGTGTTCCGAAAGCTCGGGTACAAGGACAAGAAGCCGTTCAACTGGAACACCATCATCGCCGCAGGCCTGCCCACCGAGATGAGCGACATCTTCAGGGCGCTCAACAGCGTGGCCAACCACGAGCATCACCCCACTGGCGTCGATCCTCGCTGGGAGCGCGCCGACGCGCGGTTCATGCTCCAGCTCGCCGCGTCCCTCGCCGAGTACGCCGGCACCCTCCCGCCACGCATCCCGCCAGCCCCGCCTCCGTAGAAACCGCGCTCGTAGCTCCCGCCTTCGCCGACACCCCCACGATCACGCACCTGCCGTGATAGGACGCCGCCCCTGGAGTCGTTGTCGATGGCGGAGGATTCGCGACAGAGCGAGCGATTGGAGGACGCCCTCCTCGACCGCATCATCGACTACCAGGTGCTGATCGCCTGGGCGGGCGAGACGCAGCGCCTGGAGTGGTGGCGCGCGGACGCGACCGACCTGGAAAATCACGGCGGCGGCGAGTTCTTCAAGCGATGGCTTCCGAATTCTGGTGCGCTCGCAGCCATCGACGCGGCCCGGCGATCTGCGATGCTGGTGGACGCCGACGCCCGGCGGGCGGCGGTGAGCACCGAGGACCAGGACGAGTTGATCACCTTGTTCCACCTCGGGTCCGCGACCGACCGCCAGATCGAGGATCGCTACCGCTTCCGTCGCACCCACCGGACTATGAAGGTCCATCAAGGCGAGTTCAACCGCCAGAGCCTCGCGGGCCGCCTCGCCGTCATCGCCGATCCACCGGCCATCGACACCACGCCTATAGGCCGGCGCGTGTGCGCCCCCGCCCTCCCGCTCGACGCCGCGAAGGTGGACGCCCTCGTGCTCGCTCTCCTCGACGGCGACGGCTTCCCCGCCCGCTACCCGGTGCCCTACTACGACCGGCGGCTGGCCGAATGAACACACGGGAAACCTCGGAATTCCATACGCGCATCCTGCGGGTGACCCTCGCCGTCGAGGAGAGCTTCGCGTTCTGGTCGCACGCCGGACTCGACGCGACGGCCGCTGATCTGAACGTCCGGGCCTTCGAGGAGCGGTGGTACGGCAGCAAGTCACCCGACCGCGTGAAGAAGCTGCACGAGGACTTCTTCGACCGCTACAGCTTTCCCGGAGCGCGACCGGCGCTGAAGGTCTGGGCCGAGCGAGGGATGCCGGCGGATGCACGGCGGCTGTGCGCGCACTGGCACCTTCAGCTCGTGGACCCCCTTTACAGGGCGTTCACCGGCGACTGGTTGCCCGCGCGCCGGGCGGCGGGCCACGGCACCGTTGATCGCGACGCCGTGATGCCCTGGATCGGCGAGGTGCTCGGCACCGAGTACGCCCCCGCGACGCGCCAGATGTTCGCGGGGAAGCTGCTCACGTCGGCGGGGCAGGCCGGTCTGGTCGGTCCCGGCAGCGTCCGGGACCTTCAGCACCCCGCGGCCTCGCTGGAAGCGACCGGCTACCTGCTCTACTTGCTCCGTGGCGTCCAGATCGACGGCTCTCCCCTCGACAATCCCTACCTGCGCTCCGTGGGCCTCAGCGACGAGCGGCTGGACAGCCGACTTGGGGAGGGCACGCGCTCCGGCTGGTGGCAGTACACGCGGTCGGGCGGTGCCCCCGATGTGGGCTGGACCTCCCCCGATCTCCCGTCGTGGGCGGAGGCCACGCGATGAGCCTGCCCACCGAGAACCTCAACGGTCGGCTGGAAGAATTGCGCCGCGATCTGCTCGATCCCGGGGGGCCGCAGCTGAGCCAGATCCGGGCCTACCGCTTCGCCATCTTCCACTACGCGCCGAGCGACGAGCTGGAGATGCACCGGAAGATGGCCGAGCTTTCGCGCGACCTCGATCAGAGCGGGTGGAAGGTGATCGCCCTCTCGGCGATGGAGCTGTTCCTGAAGCGCGTCGAACGCGAGTCGCGGGGCCGGGTCGAACGGTTGATCCAGGCGGAGCGCGGGCATTTCGAGCGCGACCCGGCTGGCGGGCTCGACTACCTCCAGCAACAGGTCTCGCGCTGGCTGGAGGGCCCGAAGGGCATCGCCGCCGACATCACGGAAGCCATCAAGGGCCGGATCGAACCTGGCGCGGAGGCCAGAACGGTAGTGTTCATCGGCCGACTTGGCGCGTTCTACCCGTTCTATCGGACCTCCGCGCTCCTTCGCTTTTTGGACGGCGCGGTGACCGTCCCGGTGATCCTGCTCTACCCGGGCTACCGCGCCGGGGAGCGCAGCCTCTCGTTCATGGGCGTCGTCTCGGCGGCCGACAGCGACTACCGCCCCCACATCTACTGACACGCTGACCGGGAATGATCATGAAAGTACGCGACGTATTCAAGGATGGGATCGAACGGCACATCGCGCCGGTCGTCTACTTCCATCAACAGGAGCCCGCGCACGTCGCGGCCGAAGCGCGCGAGTACATCTTCACGCCCGGCATCCACGACCAGATGGTCAACCTGCTCCGGCAGCTCCAGAAGTCCCTCGCGGACGCGACGCTGGCGGACCTCCCGGCGAGCTGGATCTCAGGCTTCTACGGCAGCGGCAAGTCCGGCTTTGCCAAGCTCGTCGGCCTCGCGCTCGGTGGGTTCCAACTGCCCGACGGACGCCCCCTCATGGAAGCGCTCATCGCGCGGGACGACACGCCGAACGCCCCGGATCTACGGAAGGCGTTCGGGGACGTGCAGGCGGCGCTCCCGGCCGGTGCGCTCGCGGTCGTGTTCGACATCGGCGGGCAAGCGCGCGACAACGAGCACGTCGACAAGGTGGCTCTCCGATGCCTACGGGCCGCGCTCGGGTACTGCCCCGCCGATCCCGTTGCCATCGAGGAGATGAAGCTCGAAGCGGCGGGTCAATGGGAACTCTTCCAGCGCACGGCCGCGGAAGTGCTCAACCGCCCCTGGTCGGAGGCATCGGCCGACGCTTTCCCGATGGAGGACTTCTCCGAGGTCATGAACCGAATGTTCCCGACCCGGTACGCAGAGCCGATGACCTGGCACTACTCGCACACGGGTCGTGCCTACGACAACAGCGGATCGATGGCCGACTCCATCGCGCAACTCAAGCAACTCCAGGACGGACGTGCCGCGGGAAAGCACATCTTCTTCGTGATCGACGAGGTGAGCCAGTACATCATCCGCCCGACCTACCAGGCGATGACCAGCTTCCAGGACAACGGCGGCGAACCACAGGATCCCAAGGACCGGATGCTGCGGCTCCAGACGTTCATCAGCGCGCTCGGGCAGCGGTTCCGCGGGCGGGTCTGGCTGTTCGCGCTCGGGCAGGAGCAACTGGAGATCGCCGAAAAGGACTCCCCGCTCGGCAAGATGCGAGATCGCTTCCCGCCACACCTCCGCGTCCACCTCGACCCCGCGAACATCCAGGACGTCGTCAAGCGACGACTGCTCCGCAAGGGCGACGTGGCGGACGGGAAGCTCCGCAAGGTGTGGAAGGAGCAGGCCCCCCGGCTGAAGCTCTATGGCTGGGTGACCGGCAACCGCCTCGACGATGCGGCGGCCGAATCCCGATTCGTGGACACCTACCCGCTTCTCCCCGACCATATCAACCTCCTGCTGGAGATCAGCACGGGGCTCCGCAACGCCTCGCAGCGCGTCCAGACCGACGCCGCTTCGGTCCGCGGCCTCATGCAGCTCGTCCAGGAGCTGTTCCGGCAAGGGACCATCGGCGACGCGGAGCTGCCCACCCTGCTCACGCTCGATCAGGTCTACGAGGTCCAGCGCAGCGGTCTCCCGAACGACCAGTCACTCACCATGACCGCGATCATCGAGCGTTTCTCGGCGGACACGCCGGAAGACCAGATGCGCCAGCGCGTCGCCAAGGCCGTCGTGCTGCTCGGCTACCAGCGCGCGAAGGTCACCGGGGAGATGGTGGCGAAGCTGCTCTACCTGCGGGCCGGGGACGACGCGCCGACGGAGGCCGTCAATGGTGCGCTCGAACGGCTGAAGGAGGACAACTTCCTCACGTTCTCCGAGGAGAAGGGCTTTCGGCTCCAAGACGCTGCCGGCCAGGAGTGGAACTCGGAGCGCCAGCAGGGGAAGGCAGGGGCGGACGAGGTTGCGGCCCGGCTGCTCTCCCAGGTCGCGGACCTGTTCACGGTGCGCGCGAAGCTGGACACCCGGATGCTCCCGTTGGAGCTGATCTTCTCGGCAGGCAGCAAGTACGTCGAGCACCGGCAGACCCGCCGGGAGGACACGACCGTCCCCATTGATCTCCGGTTCACGTCGGAACCCATCCACGCCGACGCCTGGGTGCGGCAGTCCGCCGATCCACCGATCAAGGACCGCTTTCTGTGGCTCGTGCCCTTCCAGACGAGCGATCCGCTCTTCGTCGCGGCGCAGGAGGTCGAACGCTCCGACGCGATGGTGAAGCGGTACACCAGCATCGGCGTGAGCGGGGACAAGCGGTACCTTCTGAACGACGAGGAGAAACGCCGGGAGCGGCTCGCCGCCGAGTTGAAGGAGGCGGTCAAGAGCGCCCTGTACCGTGGTGCGTTCCTGTTCCGCGGCAGTCGCCTGCCCATCGGCGATCACCGCAGCATCGAGGCCGTCGTCGGCAAGCTGATCGAGCCGAAGCTCCGCGACTTGTACCCCTACTACCGGGACTTCGCGGTGACGCCGCGGGACATGGAGCAGCTCCTCGCAAACGACATCCCGGCGGGGTCCAGCGAGAAGTTCTTCCCGGAACAACTCGGCTTGTTGAAGATGGACGCAGGGCGTCCTGGCTGGCACCCCGAGGGCGAGGCCCCCAAGGCCATCCTTCGGCACATCGACGAGCAGAAGGGCGTCAACGGCGGCTCGCTCCTCCAGTTCTTCGCCCGCCCGCCCTACGGGTACGCGCCCGACATCGTGCGCGCCTGCCTGCTCGCCCTGTTCCGGGGCGAGAAGGTCGTCATCATCAGCGAGTCCCAGAGGCGGCTAACCTCGTACAAAGAGGAGGGTGCCCGCGACCATTTCCTCACCGACCGCCCGCTCAAGAACGCGCATGTTCAGGTACGCGTCGGCGGGAAGATCGGCGCACGCGAGCTGAACGCGATCCGCAACGTCCTGGAGACGTGCGGGAAGCGCGGGCTCACGACCGACCGGGATGCGCTCACCGACGCGATCTTCGACGTGCTCGCCGACCAGCGGAAGCGGCTGCGCGAGGTCGAGGACCGGCTGCGCGGACTGCCCCAACTCAACCTGCCGTTGCGCCCCGAAGTGTTCGCCACGCTGACGGCTGCGATGGACCAGTGCGGGCGGGTGCGCGGGGTCGAGCCCACGCTCGAAACCTTCCACGGTCACCTCGCGACGTTCCAGACCGGCTTCGGCGTTCTGAAGGACTACCACGACCAACTGACGGATGAGGCGATCAAGGCGGTGAAAGGCGCGGCGGAGATCCTCCAGAGCCTCGGCATCCAGCTCGGCGAGGTGACGGGCATCCCCGCCGAGGTCCAGGCCGCGCTGACCCAACTGCGGACGCACCTGGAGGGCACCCGGCCGTGGCGAGACCACGCCGATCTGGACGCTCCGGGCAGCATCGTGACCGCCGGCTACCGCGCCGACCGAACCCGCCGAGCCGCGGCCCGCAACGCCGACGCCGAAGGGGCACGCGAGACGCTCAAGCGCGAGGTCGGCTTTGAGCGGCTGGCGCCCGAGCAAGCGAGCGAGGTGCTGGCCCCGCTGTTCACGGCCGGCGACAGCGTGGACCTCGACGCGGTCGCGCCGTCCTTGCGCGTGCTCGATGCCGACTGGCCTGACGTGCTGCGTCGGGCCGATGTCGACGCGCGTGCCCGCCTGCACCGGGCGTTGCACCCTCATATTCCCGTGCATGACGTGCCGATCCGGGCAAAGGTGCTCAAGAGCCCCGAGGACGTGGAGACCTACGTTGGCGGCCTCCGCACCCAGCTCCTCGACGAGCTTGGGGACGGGCGACGGCACGTCCGCGTGAAGGTGACGTCGTGAGCCAGCGCCCGTGAGCAGCCATCAGCTCCACGACGACACCAAGGGCCTGCTCCGGCGCACGATCACGCGGCTCCGGGAGCGCCTGCTCGCGGACATTCGCGCCGAGGCCGAGCGCATCTACCGGCTCGGAATCCCCGTCGCGGACGCCGGCTTGCGCGCGGGTCTCCGGGCCGACCGGGAGGCGTTGGAGAGCATCCTTGCTCGCCGGGGAGCCGCACCTGAGCGAGTCTCCCGCGAGCGGGCGATCACCGAGATGGTGGCGGAGGCGGCGTCCACGCTGCTGCACCGCATCGTGCTCATCCGGCACATGGAGGCGTTGGAGGTCTTCGCAGGGCCAGACAAGGGAAGGAGGATCCTGCCTCTTCCGCTCCTGACCGGGGGCGCGCGCTCCCTGGTGTACCTCGACGCATCGATTTTCCTGCCGGAGTTGGTCGGCCGTCCCGACGATGCATCCAAGGGCTTCGCGCATCTGCTCCCGATGCTCTACGAGGAGCTTGCCCACGATCTACCCGGGCTGTTCGGCGAGGTGGGGACCACGCGCCTTTTCCCCGTGCCGGGCGCGACCCTCCTGACGGTGATTGAAGACCTCGACGACCCCAAGCTGGCGAGCGCCTGGGCCGACGACACCACGACCGGCTGGGTCTACCAGTTCTGGAACGACGCCGAAAAGGCCCGCATCGACAAGAAGATCGACGAAGGCGAAGGCGAGGGCACGGGGAAAGGCAAGGTCGAGGCTCACGAGATTGCACCCAAGACCGCGCTCTACACCGAGCGGTACATGGTCGAATGGCTGCTCCAGAACAGCCTCGGGCCGATGTGGCGGGCGATCTGCCGGAAGCACGGACGGGCGTGCGAGGCCGACGACGTGCTGCCCAAGCTCGCGGCAATGCGCGCCGCCGAAAAAGTGGAGATCGCCGACGACGCCGAAGATCGCTGGAAGTACCACGTTGATGTGCCGCTCTCCGATGCGTTCATCGAGGCCGCCCCTGACAGCATCCGTGACCTGCGCTTGCTCGATCCGGCGTGCGGGTCGGGGCATTTCCTCGTTGCAGCGTTCGACTGGTTGTTCGCCGCGTGGACCGAGGAGGCCCGGCTTAGGGGCGAGGCAGCGACCGGGGCCGAGATCGCGGCGGGTATCGTCGAGAACAACCTGCACGGCATCGACATCGACCCCGCGGCCGTACAGCTCGCAGCGGCGGCGGTGTACCTCAAGGCGCGGCAGCACGGCGGGCATCCACGGCGGGTGAACCTCGTCGCGGCGCACTTCGGGCTGAAGTTCACGTCAAAGGAGGATATCAAGGCGTTTGCAGCGAAGATCGGGGAGGCGACGGCCGTCGATCCTCTGGTCGTGGAGACCCTGCTGACGGGACTGACGAAGGCGGACACTCTTGGAAGTCTCACCCGCGTCGAGGCGCTCGACGAAAAGTTGCTGCCGCTTCTCTCTTGGATGCCGTTGACGGCTGCGGCGAGCAGGGTTGGCGCGGTTGATCGACCGGACTCGCGGAAGGCCGACGCGCGCGAGCAGGTGGTGGCGATGATCGCTGGTAAGCTTGCTAGGCTGACGCGGACGGACGACCTCGGCGTGCGGCTTGGCGCGGAGCAGCTTGCGGCGGGGCTGCGGTTCACGGGAATGCTCGCCGCGGGGAGCTACGACGTGGTCGTCGCGAATCCACCGTACTTGACCACCCAGAAACTGGACCCGGCCGTTGCACCCTGGTTTTCCACCGCGGATCTGTATGAAGCGTTTCTCCTGCGCGGTTGCGAGTTGGCGCGTGTTGGCGGTCGAGTGGCCTATGTGACGCTCCGAGGCTGGATGTTCCTAGAACAGGGGTCTAGTCTGCGGCGCGTCCTGCGCAAGTCCCATCACATCAGGGTTCTCGCTGACCTCCATTTCGGAGCCTTCAGAGAGGAGAAGGACGTGTCCGTCTCAATGGTCGTCGTTGAGCCGGGACAAACCGCGAACGATCTATGCGCGTTCGTCCGAGCAGTCGCGGACCTCGGCGACGTGGTTCGAGATCTTGGGCAGCCAGGACGGAACGAGGCGGGGTTGGCTCGCCAACCTGGACGCTGGGATGCTGCGGTTTCCCGTTTTGACGAAATCATAGGTTGTCCCCTTGTGTATTGGTGGAGCGACCAGTTTCTGGAGCGTTACCTGTCCGCCCCAAAGCTCGGCGACCATTCTACCGTGACCGCCGGCGCGCAGGCCGCCCCGCTGGAGCGCTTCGTCTGTTCGTGGTGGGAGGTGCCACGCGCTGCGGTCTACGTCCGGCAGTCCAGCGGCGAGCCCGCGGGCGGGCACGTCGGTTTCGAGTTTTCGCCCTACATCGGTGGGGGCGAGGACCGCACCTGGTTTGAACCGGTGACAGAGATCCTCCGGTGGGGCAGGAACGGACTATGTTTGAAGGTTTGGCAGGAGTTTCGTTTCGGAAGTGCGTCGAAGCGTGTGGCCGGTGAATCCTGGTATTTTCATCGCGGCGTGACATTCACCAAGATCGGCTCGCGGTTCCGCGCTCGGGCGAGCCGGTTTGAGTCCGTGTTTGGGGACGCGGGCCAGTCGGCCTTCACAAAGGACTGGCTTGCGTCGCTGGCGATGATGAACAGCGACGTCGCCAGAGAGATCCTGTGCTCATTCAACCCCACGGTAAACTTCCAGGTCGGGGATGTGAAGCGCCTGGCCGTCCTTCCGGTTGCCGACTCGACCGCGATCGTGTCTACGTTGGAATTGGCATTTTCCGCGCACGAGTCCCGCCGGGAAGCGTCGATCGAATTCGCTGCGCCCGGCGCCTCCGCCTGGGAATCGGCGCAGGAGTGGGCAGACATCGCAGTCAATCGTCGAGATGGCGCTCCGCTCCCGCCCTACGTTCCCGTCGAGAGGGCCGCCAAGGCGCGCGACTACCTCTCCCACGCCCTCGGCATCGCCCTCGGCCGCTTCCCCGGCGACGCCCTGCCAACGGGCATCCTGTTCCTCGCCGTCGCCGGCCCCGACAACCTCGCCCACGCCCGCCCCCTGCTCGATGCCTGGCAGGCCCACGGCCTCCCCGGCGATCTGTCCGCCTTCCTCCGCGACAAGTTCTTCAAGGAGGACCACCTCTCCCGCTACGAGAACCGCCCGATCCACTGGCCGCTCTCCTCGGCAAAGCGCAACTTCGTCGCCTGGATCTGCATCCACCGCTGGGCTCCCAACACGCTCGACACCTTGCGCGCCGAGCACGTCCGCCCCTGCCTCGCTGCTCTCGAACGCAACCTCGCCGACACGCCAACCCTCGCACCAGACAAGTCCCGTAGGGGTCGCGATCCCTCGGTCGAACTTCGCGATCTCGTCAAGGAACTGTCCGACTTCGACAAGGAGATCGAGCGCCTCTCGCGCTTCGGCCCCGACCCCGTCCACCGCGCGCCCTTCCGCATGGAGCTGGAGGATGGCGTGCGTGTAAACAGCGCGGCCCTGTACGCGCTGCTCGCCCCGCAGTGGGGCCAGCCGGACAAGTGGTGGAGGGAGATCGCGTCGGGCGAGGGGCGCACCGCCGCCGATTGGTCCAAGACCGCCGCCCGCTATTGGCCCAAGCGCGTAGACGACGCCTGCCGAAAGGAGCCCTCCCACGCCGTCGCCCACGGCTGCTTCTGGCGCTACCATCCCGACCGCGCCTGGAAGTGGGAGCTTCGGCTTCAGGACGAGATCAGCCCTGAATTCCGCATCGCAGAGTCCGACGCGGACTCCTCGCGGGCGGCGTTTTTCGCCGA
This sequence comes from uncultured Pseudomonadota bacterium, assembly GCA_903844155.1. Lineage (GTDB taxonomy): Bacteria > Myxococcota_A > UBA796 > UBA796 > SXON01 > CAIUMM01. The sequence continues at coordinate 16,756 of CAIMSU010000151.1, forward strand.
CGAGCCCGCGGCGGCCATCGACCGGATCATCGACGAAGCCCGCCGTCGCCGTCGTGGCTGCACACCTGAGCCCTACGAATTCCGGTACTTCGAGACCGGCTTGTGGGAGCACAAGCCGCTCAAGATGTGGAAGGCCGAGACCGACCTGATCAAGGGGCTACGCGAGGACGTGTGGCTGCGCGCTCCCGACGAGGCCGTCGCCCGCGCGAAGCTGATCGCCGAGCACCCGGTGCTGGTGAAGGACCGGGCGAAGCTACTCCGCAAGGTCCGGAAGGAGTCGGATCAGGCTTCATTTTCGTTCGCGCAACCCTCGGTCCGGCGCGCGGAGCCCGCTACCGACACTGACGGCGCGCGGCCGGACGACGCCGAGTGATACCGCGCCTGATCATGCTGAACGCCGGGCGGCGTGCCTCGCGCGGCGTCCATCACCCTCCCATCGTGCGCGCGTCGGATGATCACGACTACGTCCTCAAGCTGGGCGACCGCGACCGCGACTTCCCGGCGTGCGAGCTGGTCGCGGCGATGCTGGCTACTGCCTTCGGCGTCGAGATCCCGCCCTTCGCCCTCATCGAAGTTCCCGACGATCTCCGCGCCGTTCTGGCCTTGCAGGGTCCGGCCTGGGCCGACCTCGCTGCACCGCAGCCGGCTGGGGGCTGCTTCGGGAGCCGCTGGATCGACGTGGCGACCCCGTTCACCCCGCTCCTGACGGAACGCATCGAGGATCGGGACTCGTTCTGGCGCCTGTTCGTGTTCGACGTGTTCATCGAGAACGGGGACCGCCAGCCCAACAACCCGAACGTGCTCGTCCAGGATCGGCGTCTCGTCGCCATCGACCACGGGCAGGCTCTGCCCTGCGTCCAGGGGCTCCGCGACATCGGCCCCTTCGGGCACGCCGCGCACGTCCTCTGGCCGGTTGTCGCCGCCGACCCGTCACGCCTCGCTGCGTCCGCCCGTCGGCTTCCAGACGACAGGGACATTGACGACGCGGTAGCTTGCGTTCCGGCTGAGTGGTGGGCAGATTCGGGGCGTCCCGCGATGGTGCGGGCGGCCCTTCGCGCCCGCCGCCAGCGGACCCGCGATATCCTTGACAGGTTGAGCACCCCATGAACCACCCCTACTTCTTCGCAGCCGTACAATGCCGGGACGAGCGAGCCTTTCAGGAGGTTCGCACGGTGGGCGTCGTCATGCTCGGCACCGAGGGCGACTTCGCGGCGATCAAGCTCGCGCCGCTCGCCATCAAGCTCGGCGAGAACGCGGACCTCGGCGTCATCAAGGCGGTGCTCGCGGCGTGGGAGGGCGAGGTGCGGGAGGTTGCCCGCCGTGGGCCCGTCGAGGCGCTGCGCTGGCTGGAAGCCCATGTCGGCCCCTCCGAGGACATCCTCCACCTGACCCCGCCCACCGCTGGGCTGACCGACGACCTGACCGCCACGCTTCGCCGGATCGCGGCCGAATACACGGGCTACACCGCGCGCGGCGGGCAGAAGTGGCCGGAGCGCGTCATCACGCAGGTTCTGCGCCGTACGGGGATGAGCGCGGCGTTTCACGAGCAGACGTTGACGGCGGACAGCATGGCCTGGAAGTTCCCATATGTCGCCGATAACTGGCTCCTGCATCCCGTCGCGATGGACCAGAAGCGCGACAATGGAGTCTTCGACGCTGCCTTTCACGAGACGGGCCGGTTCGACGAGATTCGCCGGTTCCACCCTGACCTCCGCGTGATGGCGGTCGCAGCGGAGGCCGAAGGGCCAGCTCGGAAACGGGCGCTCGACATCTACCGGGAGCACCGGATCGAGGTGGTCCCCGCCGACGCGCAGCGGTTGGCCCGGGCGATGTCGGACTTCGGGCTCTTGTCCGTCGGTGAAGCCAAGTAGATGGGGATCGTCGCCGAGCAGCTCGAACGCGATCTTTGCCACGACATCCAGCAACGGGGAATCGTGGTCTGGCTCGACCCGGAGGCCCGCGCGCGCCCCTTCGCGGAGGGGCTGCGCCAGCGGTTCCAGGACAAGGCGTTCCCGTACCCGGTCGTCGTATTCGACGGTTCCTTCCTCGCGACTCTCTACGCTCTGGAGCCACACCTCGCGGGCGAGACCGTCTACCTGCTCCTGTACGTCCCCGGTTTGGAAGAGGCCGCCCTACGCCACTCGCCCCTCCTCGAAGTCCTGCTCGCCGGTCATCCGGTCCGCAAGAGCCTCCCCGACGCCGTGCAGAGCACCGCCGCCGCGCTCGTTCCCGCGTCGGATCTGGCCCGGTTCCTCGCCAATTGGGATGGTCGTCTGGAGAGCGCCGACCGCTGGTTGACGACGCGAGCGACCGACGATCCGCGCGTGGTGCGGATGTTGGAGCGGGAGACGCCGGCCGATGTGGTGATCGACCTCCTGACCGACAAGAAGCTGCTCAACACCTACGATCTCCACATCGGCGACCTGAAAAACTGGCTTCAGAACACGTTCGGATTCGCGCTCCCCGCCGACGGGGACACCGCCTTCGACCTGTTCGCCCGGCATCTGCTCTGCGTGGAGTACGTCGCCGACCTCGCGCCCGAGCCGCCAAGCTCCGCGATGGGGGCGTACGCCGAGCTTGCCCCCGCCGTCGTCGAGGTGTGCCGCCACGCGGTAGCCAGCTTTCGCACGCGGCACGCGGACGCCTATGAGCGCGTCGCGCTCGACGTGGAGGCCCAGATCCACGCGGAGAGGGCATGGGCGCGCGGCAAGGCGCTCGGGTTGGTAGACACCTTCCGGTTCGAGGACGAGGAATTGGCACGGCAGGCACTCGAAGCCCTGGAGGAAGGTCGCGCGGCCCCGGCGATCGCGTTCGCGACCCAGCGGCTCGGAAGCGAGGACGCACCGGGCTCTTTCTGGGTGGGCCGCTCTCAGCGTCGTCGATGGCTGTGGGAGTGGATTCGGGAGGCTGCGCGCCTCTGGCAGATGACCGCGCCCGCGTCCGCCCCCGTCGGCTGGCGAAGCCTGCGGGATGCCGTCGAGACCTACACGCGCGACCTCGCCCCGGTGGACCGCAGCCACCGCCGGTTCGAGCAGTACGACGCCCGGCTTCGCAGCCTCAGCCAGCTTGAGGAGTTCCCGCGCACCCGCTCGGTCGTGCGCCAGCTTCGCCAGCGTGTTCGCCGCTATCTCGATGCCTGGGCAGGCTGGTTCAACGACCTGTGCGACACGGCCGGGCCGCTTCCTCCCCCCGACCTTCAGCTTCGCCAGGTGTTCGAGGAGGACGTGCTGCCGCGTGTTCATCAGGGGGGCGCAGGGGGCGAGCCCGTCGCGCTGTTCATGGTGGACGCCCTTCGCTACGAGTTGGCGTTGGAGCTACGCGACGCGCTGGTGGGCGTGCCGGAGGGATCCTGCACCCTGAAGGCGCGTCTCGCCGAGCTTCCCACCGAGACGGCCATCGGGATGAACGTGATCCCGCCGACGGCGCGAGCGGGCCGCCTCACCCCGACGTGGGGGGACAAGAGCATCCGGGGCTTCCGAGCCGGCGAGTTCGCGGTGACGGCGCCGAAGGACCGCGAGAAGGCAATCTCGCAGCGGGTCGGGATGTCGCCCGTCCCGTGGTGGAAGCTGGAGGACGTGATCGCGCAGGAACCCGAGGCGCTCCGCCGCAAGCTGGCGGGTGCGCGGGTGCTGGTCGTCCACTCGCGCGAGATCGACAGCGCCGGCCACGCGGGCATCGGGATCGCGCACTTCGACTCGCTGATCGGCCAGCTCGTCGCCGCCTTCCACCGCCTTAACGCGGCGGGCGTGCGCTCCTTCGTGTTCACCGCCGACCACGGCTTCCTGCTGGGCGACGAGACCGCTGTGCGGGCCAGGATGCCCGACGGCGTCTACCCGGTGGCCCCGTCCCGGTTCGTGCCCTCAGACGCGCCGGACGGCCCGCCAGCGCGCTTCCTGTTGTCGCGCGAGGCCGACACGCGGCCTGGCTGGTCCTGCTTTCCCCTCGGCGCGCTCGGCTACGAGACGGAACCCACGCGGCCTGGCTGGATGCTCTTCGCGAGGGACACGCGCGTGTTCTCCTCGGAGATCCCCCCCTTTGTGCATGGCGGCAACACCTTGCAGGAGCGAGTGGTGCCCGTCCTGTACGTCAACCGCACCCCTCCGGCCGCGACAACGGCTCCGCGTCGTCGCATCGTGGCCGAGATCCTCGGTAAGAGCTTTGGTGCCCACGAGGTTGAGATCCGCGTGTTGGACGACGGCCAGGGCGGACTCGGCTTCATGGCGCAGGAACTGGACTTGTCCTTCCGTGTGGCGGATCGGGCCGATGTATCGGTCGTGATCGGCGAGGTGAAGGAGGCGGAGGCTCTGACCGGGGCCACCGTTCGGGTGCGGGTCGGCGACCGGCCCGCGCGCGTCTGGTTCCGCCTGGAGGGGGCGAGCGAGGGGGTCGCCCGCGTCGAGATTCACGGCGTCAGCGACAACCTGGCCATCGTCTCGCTCAGCCAGCCGATTCCCGTCGTCGTGAACGTGAAGGCGACCACCGCCGACTCCCCCGCGCCCATGCTCTTCCCCCCACCGCAACTCGCGTCGAGCACGACGGACTGGCTTGCCGCTCTCCCTGCGGATCTGTTGCCCTTTCGCGAGGTACTCCGTCAGATCGACGACACCCGCGCGCTCAGCGAGGAGCAGTTGGTCGGGCTGCTGGGTGGCCCTCCCGTGGGGATGCGCCTCGCTCGCGCGTTCGCCCGGTTGATGGCGGATACCCGGATGCGAGCGCACCTCCCCTTCGACGTTTCGATTCACGACTCGGCGGGGCGCAAGCAGTACCGCCGGGAAATCAGGAAGTAGCCCATGTCCGACGTTTCCATGATCGTCCGCGAGCGCATCTTCGAGGACTTGCGCGCTGGCCGCGTCCCCACCACCGGCCTCGACACCTTCGCCGTCGGCATCGACGATGTGCTCCGCGAGATGACCCGGCAATTCGATCTCGTCCGAAAAGACACGGGCGGGGCCAAGTTCCTGCGCGGTGACTATGGCTGCGGCAAGACCTTCGTGTCTCGCTTGACTGCGCTTCAGGCGATGGATGCCGGCTTCGTGACCTCTACGGTGGTCGTCTCCCCCAACGACACGCGCTTCCACCGGTTCGACGAGGTGTATCGCAAGATCGTGGCGAACCTCTCGACGCCAACGTGCCCGCGAGGCGCGCTCGGAGACATCCTCGACCGCTGGGTAGGGGGCATCGAGGAGGAGCTGATCGGGCAGGGCACCGACGTTGCCGCGCCGGACTTCGATGACCGGGTAGCCGCCCGGATCGGCGAGAAGCTCGACGCGCTCACCCGCGGCAAGGCCCCCGAGGACTTCGTGCGCGTGCTCCGCGCCTGGTTCCGGCTGCGGCAAGCGGGCAATTTCGACGATGCGGGGGCGCTGCTCTCCTGGCTGTCCGGCTCCACCCACGTCCCCGTCTCGGCGATGAAGTCGGCGGGGGTCAAGGGGCACATCACGAGCGCGGTCGCGCTCAACTACCTGCGCGGCATCGTCGAGATTATCCGCACGGCCGGGCAGGAAGGGCTGGTCGTCATCATCGACGAGTTGGAGACCATTCTCCGCGCCCGGCGAGACGTTCGGGGGCTCACGATGAACGGTCTGCGTCAACTCGTGGACGCCGCGCCCGAATTCCCTCGGTTGCTCTGGGTGTTCACCGGCACGCCGGAGTTCTTCGACAGCCAGCGCGGCGTGCGCGGCCTCGCGCCGCTGGACGAGCGAATCCGGTTCCAGCAGCAGGGCGGATTCGCCTCGTTGAAGCAGCCGCAGATCCAGCTTCGGCCCTTCGACCGCCAACGATTGATTGATGTGGCCCTCCGGCTCCGGGAGCTGTTCCCGACGCAGAACCGCGCCCGGGTCGAGGCGGTGCTGGACGGCCCCACTATCGGGCGGATTGTGGACTCGGTGAGCGGCGGACTCGGCGGCGATGTCGGCATCGTCCCCCGACAGTTCCTTCGCGAGTTCGTGGGCGTCATGGACCTCGTGGACGAGCAGCCGTCCTACGACCCCCGCCACCACTACGCCTTCCGTGTCGATCCCGCGCAACTCTCCGCCGAGGAGAAGGGCAAGCTCGAAGGCCCGCCCCCGCTGCCCGACGAGGACGGCGGGAGCTACGAGCTGGTTGACCTCTCGCGGATCGCGGAGGCGTGAACCCCGACGGCCCCGCCGAGCCGACCCGGGACGGCCCCGCCGCGAGCACGTTTTCGCGCCTGCACCCACGCCTGCAACGCGCCGTCGTGGATCGGCTCGGCTGGCGCTCCCTGCGCCCCGTCCAGGATCAAGCAGCCGCCGCGATCCTCGACGGTCACAACGCCGTCGTGCTCGCCCCCACCGCTGGCGGCAAGACCGAGGCGGCGCTGTTCCCGGTGCTGTCACGCCTGCTCGAAGAGCCGACCACGCGCCCCGGCGCGCTCTACATCGCCCCGATCAAGGCGCTGCTCAACAATCAGGAGGAGCGCCTCGGGCAGTACGCGGAGATGGTCGGGCTCCGCGCGTTCAAGTGGCACGGCGACACGACGCAGTCCGAACGCCGGCAATGGCTCCGCGACCCCGGCGAGCTGATCCTCATCACGCCGGAAAGCCTGGAGGTGCTGCTCGTCTCGCCGAAGGTGCCCTCGGCCGCGCTGTTCGAGCAGCTTCGGTTCGTCGTGGTGGACGAGGTTCACGCCTTCGCCGGGACGGATCGCGGGGCGCACCTCGCTTCGGTGATTGAGCGGCTGGCCGCGCTCACGGGCTGCGACCTTCTGAGGGTGGGGCTCTCCGCCACCGTCGGAAACCCCGCCGACATCCTGGGCTGGCTGGCGGGCTCCTCGAAACGCCAGGGGCGCGTCGTGGACCCGAGCGGCCCCCCACCCCGGCGTGACGTGCTGGTCGCGATGCCAGGAGCCGTCGGGGTGATCGCAAGGGATGCGACCCGGCTGGCGCGAGGTCAGAAGAGCCTGTGCTTCGCCGAATCCCGCTCGATGACCGAGATGATCGCGACCCAGATGGCTGGCGGCGGCGTGGACGTTCTGGTCCACCACAGCTCGGTGTCGAAGGAGGAGCGCGCCCGCGCCGAGGAACAGTTCGCGCGCGGGCGCAACACCTGCATCGTCTGCACGTCCACCCTAGAGCTCGGCATCGACGTAGGCGATCTGGACCGCGTGATCCAGGTGAACTCCCCGCGCTCAGTCGCCAGCTTCCTCCAGCGGATCGGGCGCACTGGCCGACGCGAGGGACGCCCGCAGAGCATGGTGTTCCTGTGCGAAGCCGCGATGGACGCGCTCCAGGCCGCCGCCGTGCTCCGGCTGGTCCAGCGCGGCTGGGTCGAATCGGTCCCACAGCCGCAGCGCATGTGGCACGTCCTCGTCCACCAGTTGCTCGCGTGGACGCTCCAGTTCGAGAGCCTGGAGATTGAGAAGGCGTGGGCCGTGCTGCGCCACGTCCACGCCTTTCGCGGATTCGCCGACGCGGAGGTCGAGGCGCTGGTCGCTCACCTCGTCGAGACGCGCATGTTCGACCGGGTGTCAACCCGGCTCGTGCTCGGGACCGAGGCAGAACGCCGGTTCGGACGGCGGAACTTCATGGAGCTGTACTCGGTGTTCAGCTCGCCACAGGTGTTCGCAGTGAGGACCGCGAGCGGCCGGGAGCTTGGGGTGCTCGACGAGGACTTCGTGGAGCAGCTCTTCGAGAACATGTCCAGCTTTCTCCTGGGCGGGTCGGCGTGGTCGGTGATTCGCATCGACCGGAGCGACCGCGTGGTGCTCGTTCAGCCAGCACCCTACGGCGTGAAGCCCGGTTGGGGCGGTCACGCGCCGATCCTGCTCTCCCAGCAGCTCGCCGAGGAGATGCGCGCGATCCTCGTTGACGCCCCCGAGATGCCGTTCCTGCACGACACCGCGCGAACAGCCATCGGGGGGCTACGCGACGAGTTGGGCAGCACGCTCACCAACGCGCAGGGAATCACGATCTCCCCCGACGAAATCCGCTGGCACACCTTCGCGGGTGGGCGCATCAACCAGACATTGCGCCTCGCGCTGGCGATCCTCGGGGATTGGAAGGTCGTGGCGGACAACCTCGGGGTGAGCATCCGGGGCGTCGGACTGTCCGTCGATGCGTTGACGAAGCTACTCCCGACGCTGGCGGACCCGACGTGGTGGGTGGACGCGCGCACCGAGCTTCACGAGCGGCTGCCTGGGTACCGCGTGTCGAAATTCCAGCACCTTCTCCCGGTCGAAGCGCAGAGGGAGATCGTGGCGGAGATGTTGCTGGATGTGGAGGGGACGCGAGCGTGGGTGGCGGGAAGGTCGGGGGCTCCGGCATTGCCTTCGCGGGGCTGAACAGGTCGGTTCGGCCGCGGCCTGACGCGATAGCTTCGCTCCTTCACCGCCGACAGGAGCCACATGGCAGCGCGCAAGAATCCCCCGCCCGTGTCCCCCCGCTCCAACCTCGATGCGCGCAGCCTCGCCATGCTTCCGATCGCCATCGAGATGGCGTTGGTCGCGGAGCTGGCCGACATCTTGGCACCCCGAGCGTCCGAGCAAGGCGGCCAGGTGCGGTTCGACTATGCGTGGGAGGTTGTCCAGTTCCTTCGGTCAACCGGCCCGAGCGCCCTTGCCGCGAGGAGCGCCCGCGAGCCATCGCCGACCGACATGATCGCGAACGTCGTCCGTGCCGTGGAAGTCGCGTCGGCCTTCGCAGAGACACCGCTGACGCGGCGGTCGGTGGACGCCGGGTTCGCGGCTGATCTCACCTCCCGCCTGACCCGGCGGGTGCGCGCGTGGGGCCTGATCGGAGAGGAGCGTCTGGACCCGACGGCGCGGTTCAGGCACCCGCCGGAGGAGATCGCTGGATTCTTCCGGTTCTTTCGGCGGGAGGGATCGGCCGTGGAGCTGCGCGTCTCCGTGTTCGATCCGGAGCACGTCAAGCTGGACCTGAGGTGGCTGTCGTACTCGTGAGCGCGGACTTGTCGGCTGGGCGAATTGGGTGACCAAAAGCAGCAGCTTCCGGACCCCTTCCGGCCACGACGTTGTGGACCCCGAAGACCGGGCGGCAGAGGCACCGCCCGGCGTGAGGCTTCTGGACCCGCTACGCCGCTGGCCTGTCCACCGGCCAGCGTCCGGCCTCGTCGAGCCGCCGCCTGAGCGTGGCGCGCGGCACCTTCGGGATGCGGGCCACGTCCTTGAGCCCGCGCCCCGCGCCGCCGCTGTCGCGCCACTCGACACGAAATCCACATGGAGAAACACCGACGAACGCCATCCCTCGATTCTGGCGCGTTTCGTGGCGCTTCGTGCGCGCGAACACCCGTTTGGAGAGCCGTAGAGGCTCCCTACGCGCACCCGCACCCCCGCGGAGTCGCCTCGATGACGATCCCGCGCCCGTCCTGCTCCAGCTCGCAACACGCCTCGAAGGCGTCCCGCATGCGACGCCGCCCGCGCTGGACCCGGGCCTTCATCGTCGCGAGCCGCACCCCCAGACGCTCCGCTGCGGCCACCTGGGTGAGCCCGCCGAGGTCGGTCAGTCGCAGCGCCTCGGCCTGCTCCGGCGGCAGCCCTTCCAGGAACGGCGCGACGCACGCCGCCAGCGTGGCGCGGATCTCAGAGCGAGGCTCCTCGGGAAGCTCGATGTCGTCGTCATCCCCGAGCGGCTCACCGGGCCGGGACCGGCGGTGATGGTCGATGATCGCGCTCCGGGCGACGCGGTAGACCCACGGGGCGAGACGGTCGGTTGAGCGGAGCGCTCCGACCCTGAGGTGGATGCGGAGAAGGGCATCCTGGAGCACGTCGTCCCCGTCGGGCCCTGGCACCCGTCGTGTGACGAAGCGCCGCAGCTCGCCCTCGAAGCGCGCGACCGCGTCTACCGGAACGCCCGCGGTCACGGCTTGCGCGCCTCGATGGTCGCGGACATCACCTGGCGCCCCGCAGGGTGGCCCGGTGCCCACGAGTCCACCAGTTCGGCCGAGCCCGCCTTCTCGCGGATGGCGACATCGACGAAGCCAGACTCGTGGAGCCAGCTCTCGACCTCGGCCACCGTGGCCGCGCCCGCGATGCAACCCACGAGCAGGGCCAGGTCCGCTTGGTGCTCGGGCGAGAGCTTCTCCCGGGCGACGACATCGGCAATCGCGACCCGTCCACCCGGCCGCAGAACCCGGAACGCCTCACGGAAGACGGCCGGTTTGTCGGGCGACAGGTTCACCACGCAGTTCGAGATCACGACGTCCACCGTGGCGTCGGGCAGCGGCAGGTGCTCGATCTCGCCGAGTCGGAACTCCACGTTCGGCAAGCTGGCTTTCTTCGCATTGTCACGGGCGCGGGCGAGCATGTCGGGGGTCATGTCCACGCCGATCACGGAACCCGTGGGACCCACCGCACGAGCGGCGAGGAACGAGTCGAACCCTGCGCCACTCCCGAGATCGAGCACGCGCTCCCCGGGCTTCAGCGCGGCGATGGCCTGAGGGTTCCCGCATCCGAGGCCGAGGTTGGCCCCGTCGGGTGCGGCGGCTTGCTCGTCCGCCGAATAGCCGAGGATGCCGGCGTCTACGGTCACCGCGGGGGAGCAGCAGGCGGGCGCGCAGCAGCTCCCACCCTCCCGGGCGATGGTGCCGTACCGCTCGCGGACGGTCTCGCGGACCACCTCCGGCGAGTTCGTGGGCGGCGCGACGGTCTCTGTTGCGGCGGGGGAGCAGCACGAAGGCGCGCAGCAGCTTCCGCCTTCGGGGGCGGCGATGGGGAGGGGCGTGGTCATCTGGGTTCTCCTGGGGCCGGGGTAGATGGCCCTCGCTGGTAGAGACGTGACGGTTCTGAAAAGGATGCAGGGGATGAGTACCCGTCATAAGTAATCGCGCATATGCTGATGTGCGCATGACCGAAGCTCCCTCACCGCTCAACGTTCGACCCACCAGCGGGCTCCTCAAGGCCCTCGCGGACGACTCCCGCCTGCGGATCGTGGCGCTGCTCTCCCGCGGCGAGCTGTGCGTGTGCCACATCGCGTCGGCCCTGGACCTGAGCCAGCCGAACGCCTCCCAGCACCTCACGGTGCTGAGAAACGCCGGGGTCGTGGAGAGTCGCCGTCAGGGAAGCTGGATCCACTACCGGATGTGCGCCGAGCAGGATCCCGTCCGTGCGCGCATCCTGCGGGCGATCCTCGATGGCTTCGCTGAACTTGAAGCCGCCGTCGAGGATCGCCGCCGTCTCTCCGCGACGAGGGGCGGCACCTCGTGCGAGTGACGCCGCTTCCACCGCGCCTCGTGGCCGAGGCCCTCGGCACTGCGCTGTTGCTCGCCACGGTCGTCGGCTCGGGCATCATGGCGGACAAGCTGTGCGGCGGGAACGTCGGCCTCGCCCTGCTCTGCAACTCACTCGCGACGGGTGGCGGTCTCATCGCGTTGATCCTGACCTTCGGCCCGGTTTCCGGCGCGCACTTCAACCCGGCTGTCACCCTCGCGGACGCGAGGGTTGGCGGAACCAGGTGGCGGGACGTCCCCGGCTACCTCGCCGCCCAGGTGGTCGGCGGCGTGCTCGGTGTAGCGGTCGCCGACCTGATGTTCGACCTTCCCGCCTTCAGCACGTCGGCACACGTCCGGACCGGCCCGGCGCAATGGCTTGCCGAATTCGTCGCGACGTTCGGGCTGCTCGGGACCATTTTCGGCGTTTCCCGCCGGACACCTGCGACCACGCCGTTCGCGGTCGCTGCCTACATCGTGGCTGCCTATTGGTTCACTGCCTCAACGTCGTTCGCGAACCCGGCTGTCACCATCGCCCGCTCGCTCACGGACACCTTCGCCGGCATCCGGCCCGTGGACGTCCCCGGGTTCGTTGTCGCCCAGCTCCTCGGGGCGGCTGCGGCGACGCTCCTGTTCTCCTGGCTCGTCCCGGCTGCGGCCGAGTCCGCCGCCGCCCACCGGAGCGCATCGTGATCACGGTCATGTTCGCCTGTGTCCACAATGCCGGTCGCTCCCAGATGGCGGCGGCGTTCTTCAACCAGCTCGCCGATCCCGCGAAGGCTCGGGGCCTGTCCGCAGGCACACAGCCCGGGGAACGGGTTCACCCCGAGGTGCTCGCGACGATGCGAGAGCTGGGCATCGACCTGGACGGCGTGAAGCCGCAGAGGCTCACCGCGAAGATGGTCGCCGAGTGCCGATGGCTGATCACGATGGGTTGCGGGGACGAGTGCCCGATCGCTCCGTTCTTCGTCCAGAAGCGCGATTGGCCGCTGGAAGACCCGAAGGGGAGGCCCGTGGCACAGGTGCGGGAGATCCGCGAGGACGTGCGTACTCGGGTCGTGGCGTTCATCGCGGAGAACGGCTGGGGCCGGGAGCCCGCGTAGCGGCGCAGTCAGGGTGCCTCCGTCAGCCCACACCCGTCGCACGCGACCCGCTCGATCTGCAAGGTCGCGTGTCCGATCTGGAACCGCGACCGAAGCACTTGAACCAGCGCGTCGGGCTCTGCCGCGCCCTCCTCGATCACGAGGTGGGCGACCAGCGCCACCTCGGTGGTGGACACCGCCCACACATGGAGGTCGTGAACGTCGCGGACACCGGCCTGCTCCGAGAGCCAGCGCCGCACGCCCTGAACGTCGATGTGCGCCGGGGCTGCGTCGAGCGCGAGGTCCAACGCGCTCCGAAGCACCGACCACGTCGTCCAGAGGACGACCAGGGAGACGACGATGCCGACGACCGGGTCGATCCAGCCGAGGCCGGTCGCCGCGACGATGCCGCCCGCGATCACGACGCCCACCGAGACGGCCGCGTCGGCGGCGAGGTGCTGGAACGCGGCGCGGACGTTCAGATCGCCCTTCGACCCCTTCCAGAACAGGAACGCCGAGAGCGCGTTCACCGCGATGCCGACGCCGGCGACCGCCATCACCGTGAGGCCCTCGACGGGTTCGGGCGAGCGAAGCCGGAGGATCGACTCCCACAGCACGATGGCTCCGGCGGCGACGGTCAGGAGCGCGTTCGCCAGCGCCGCAAGGATCGTCGAGCGGCGGAAGCCCCAGCTCCGCCGCACCGTCGGGGCGCGCATCGCGAGCCCGGTCGCACCCCACGCGAGCAGTAGCCCCATCACGTCGGAGAGGTTGTGGCCTGCGTCGGCGAGCAGCGCCATCGAGCCGGCGGCGACCCCGAACGCGCCTTCGACGACGACGAACGCCAGGTTCAGAGCCGTCGCGGCGGCGAACGCCCGACCGGGGTTGGCGGGCGGGGCGTGCCCGTGCCCGTGGTCATGGCCGTGGTCGGCTGCGGGCGCGGCAGTTGCCGTGGGTTCGGCGCGGGTTGCGTGGTCGTGGGCGTGATCGTGGTCAGACACTCGGGTTCCGCTCCGGCTGGGGTGAGGCGAGTGGGGACGGCTGCGGGGTCGTCGCCCACTGCCCCGTCTCGACGCGACCGAACAGCCGCGCGCTGTTGAGGATGAACGCCAGCTCGCTGCCGACGTGGACGAGCGCCGCGCCGATCGGACCCAGCGTCCCGACCGCGGCGAGGCCCATGCCGACGAAGTCCACGACCACGGTGCCGCCGAAGTTGAACAGGATCACCCGCTGCGCCTGTCGGGCGTCCTCCAGGGCGCTGACCAGGCGGTTCAGGTCGTTCGTCATCAGCAGCACGTCCGCGCTCTCCAACGCCACTTCGCTGCCGACCGCGACGGCAACGCCCACGTCCGCTTCGAGCAGGGCGGGGGCGTCGTTGATGCCGTCTCCGACCATGCACACCACCCGGCCGGCAGCGCGCAGCTCCTTCACGATCCGGACCTTGTCCTCCGGCAGCAGGTTCGCCCGCACGTCGCGGATTCCGAGCCGAGAAGCCACCTCCTGCGCCGGCCCCTCATGATCACCCGTCAGCATCACGACCTGCGCGCCACGGGCGTGAAGGCGGTCGATCGCGCCCTTCGCCTCCCCGCGCAGCCGGTCCGAGAGCAGGATCAGCCCGAGAGGGGTCGCGTCGCGGGCCACGAGCACCGGAATCTGGCCGATGGCCGCGCCATCGTGGATGCGCGTCGTCGCGAGCGACCCGACCGCCAGCCCGCGCTCTGCGAGCAGCGCGAGGTTTCCGGCGAGTACGGTGCGCCCGTCGCGCAGCCGACCGACGAGGCCCCGGCCGGCGACGTACTGCACGTCCTCGGCGGATTGACCTTCCGGCAACGCCAGATTCCGACCTCGGCACGCGCGCATGACCGCCCGCGCAATCGGGTGGTCGCTGCCCTCCTCGACGGCCAGGAGTGCCAGGAGGATCTCCTCCTGAGTCGCATCCCCGAGTGACACGATCTCCTCGATCTCGGGCTCTCCGAGTGTGAGCGTGCCCGTCTTGTCGAACACCACGGTGTCCACGCGCGCGAGCGCCTCGACGGCCTCGCCCCCCTTGATCACGACGCCACGGCGGGTCTGGTTCGCCGTCACGGCGAGGATCGCCAGCGGCGTCCCGGCTGCGACCCCGCAGGCTCCGGCCGATAGGATGACGCTCACGACGGTGACCGGGTTGTGGGTGAACAACCAGGTCAGGACCGCCGCAGCCATCACGACGTAGACGATGCCCTGGGCCACCCGGTCGGCCAGCCGCTGCGTCCGTCCCGGCCGTTCCGTCGCCTGCTTCACGAGGGCGACGATGCGCGCGTAGGTCGTGTCCTCGCCGGTGCGGTCGGCTCGCATCTCCAGCGCACCCGCCCCGTTGATCGTGCCCGCGAACAGCGAGGCCCCTGCCTGCTTGTCCCTCGGGAACGGCTCGCCCGTGATCGCCGCCTCGACGACGCTGCTCATGCCCGAGACCACCTCGCCGTCCACGGGGATCTTCTCGCCGGGCTTCACCAGCACGCGGTCCCCCGCGCGCACCTCCTTCACGGTGACCTCGGCCCAGGCATCGCCGCGACGAACATTCGCCGTCTGCGGCGCGGCCCTGAGCAGGATCTCCAGCGCGTTCTTGCCGCGCGACTTCGTGAGATCCTCCAGGTACATGCTGAACAGCGTGAAGGCGACGATGATCGCCCCGGTCGCGAACTGGCCGATCAGCAGCGCGGCACCGACGCCCGCCGCCATCGTGATCTCCATGTTGATGTGGCGTTCTCGGATGGCCTCCCATGCCTCCTTCCAGACCGGCCAGCCGCCGATCAACGTGGCGACCAGCCCCACCAGGTCGAAAGGCAGGCCGACGACGCGCCAGACCTCGAAGTACGAGACGAGGGCGGCGATCGCCATGACCCCGACGATGGAGAGCCGGCGGGCATGGTTGACCGGGGCGAGCACCTCGTCGAAGCCGGTTTCCTCGGCTGCTTCGGGCTGGCCGGCGACGGGGGGAGCGTGAACAGACATGGTGTACCTGACCAGGAAGGGAGTGGATGGTGCGAAGGAGCGGAAGCCCGCGAACTACTTGAGGAAGCTGCGGACCACATCGACCAGCTCGTCGGCGGCCTCGGTCCGGTCAGCGGGGCTCACGTCGGCGTCGAGCAGGTGCGAGCGGATGTGCCCCTCGACGATCTCGGCCATCAGCCCGTTCAGCGCGCCCCGCGCCGCCGCCACGGTCTGGAGCACCTTGTAGCAGTCTTGGCCGGCTTCCAGCCCGCGCTCGATGGCTTCCACCTGGCCACGGATGCGGTGGACGCGCTGGAGGAGCTTCTTCTTGTCGCGCTCGGTGTGGGCCATCGACAATGGCTATACTGGCGTAGGGTATATCGCAAACATCACACGGCCCAACGGGGTATCTGGCGACCGACCGGCGTAGCCCCAGCCCCGCGTCAGCCGGAACGCCACCGATGCGTTCGGCCGTGTGGTCAAGAGCCGTTGGGTGTTTCGGGCGCGCGCATCGCCCCCCACTCCCTCAGCTTCCTCAACCCCAAGCTCACCGCCGCCGCCGTCACCCCTTCGCCCCGCGCGAGCGCCGACTGGTGCGGGTAGACCCCCTCGTCGAGCATCCGCCTCCACGCCTTCGCCCGACGCAGGGGCTCGCGAGGCTGCTTCGGCGGCGGGACCGGCTTGGGCTCCCCCGGCGGAGTCCACCCCTTTGTCAACTTGACCTCGGGCACCTCAACGCGGACCTCGTACTGCGGGCATGGACGGTTGTGCCAATTGCTGAAGTCACAGGACCGCGACACGAACAACCCAGGCGCGCAGATGGACATGGGGCCGGAGGAGATCCTGCTCCTCATCAGCCGGAACCCCGAGCAGACCCGCGCCCGCCTCGAAGCCGTGCGCGCCCAGCGCGAGGCCGAGGCCAAGAAGAAGATCGCCGCCGAGGCGTCGAAGCTACTCCGCGCCATCAACGCGCGCTTCCGCAACGCCGAGCGCAGCCGCGACGGCACCGAAGCCGCGCGGCTCCGTGGGGAGGCCGAGGAGCGCCTGAAGCACCTCACGCGCGTCAACGTCGAGGCGTGGCCCTGGGCTGCGACCGCGAGCGTCGTGCGGGACCGGCCGGTGCTTGTCGTCGAGGGCGGCGGCCCCGTGTACGAGGGCCTGCGCGCGGGCATCCCGAGCGCCTGGAACGCCTCCCGCATCGACTACATCGAGTTCGGGAAGGTCACGAAGGACGGGCAGATCGGCCAGCGCGGCGCGGGTGAGGGCGCGTGGCGGCTCACGAAGTCGGATGACGCCAAGTTCAGCGCGCTGAAGCCGGAGAACTACGGCGCGGCGTTTCCTGCCGACGAGGAGACGGCGACGGTGCGCGCCGTGGCGCAGCTCGCCAACGACCGGCTCCGCTACTCCGGTGACTGGCCGGGCCTCAACTGGCAGCACGCGCCGGATTCGTGGGTCGAACGGACCTGGCCGCAGGTTGCCGATGGCGTCGTGAGCGCGCTGGCGAAGGTGTCCTACTACAACCAGCAGGCACAGAAGATCCCGGTGCTCTCCCCCGCCGGGCTCCGCATCGTCAACGCGGGTGCCGCTGCCGGGACGGCGGGTGTGGACGTGATCCCGCCGACCGAAGCCGGTTGGCAGGCGTTCATCGACGCTGCGCCGGGGTCGGGGCTCAAGTTCGGCGAGCTGGCGGAGGCGGGGCGGTGGTGGTGGGGGAGGTCGATCCCGAGGAACTTGCTGTCGGGGGATCTGGACGATGCCGACGGTGTTGGCGAGGGGGCGTCGTGATGGGCCTCACCCAGCGGAGCGCGTGGACCGCACTACTCCGCGGAGCAAACCGTGACGACGCAGCTCACCTCGCCGCTGGCCGCTGCGTCCGCCGGAGAGCCCGTTTCGGCGTCGCGCCGTCCGTACACCCGGAGGGCGCAGTCCGTGACACGGTTCGCTGCCACGCCGGCCTGCTCGGCCAAGCTGCGGCACACCGCCTCGCATTCCGCTTCGGAGTCCGGTGTGTTCTCGGCATCCGCTTCAATGACCTGGTCCTCGGTGACAGGGCCAGCGATCTGCACGCGCTGGGCCGAAGGGCAGCCGCACCCGGTCAGTGGTGCCGAGAGCCAGAGGATCAGCCCGATGATCAACCTTCGATCCATCCACCCGGCCTATCGCGCGGCGCCGCCGGACCTGCGCGATGAGCCGCAACACGACCCCGCTCCTGCTCGGCGCGGGCGCGCTGGGCCTGCTCGTCCTCGCCGCTGCAGCATCGTCGCCGTCGGCGCGAAAGGCCGCGCAACAAACCGCAGATGCCGCCGGAAAGGCCGCAAAGAAACTGGAGGAGAAGATGGAAGCACTCATCACCGACTGGATCCCGACCCTGCTCCGCAAGACGAGCGAGCACGAGGGCAGCTACTGGTCCGTGCAGGCGAACCTCGACGGCAACGGCGTCAGCTACGGCATCCTTCAGTGGACGCAGAAGTCGGGGTCGCTCGGCCGACTGCTCCGCCAGATGGCCGCCGCCGATCCCGTCGCGTTCGGGCGCTTCTTCGGGGCGAGTTGGGCGCGGCTTCTCGACGTGACCGGCACGGCCTCGCTGGAGTCCATCGACGGCGCGCTCCTCTGGTCCGAGCCGTGGGCTTCCCGATTTGCGGCGGCTGGGCGCTGGCCGACGTTCCAGCAGGTTCAAGATCGCGTCGCCGCCGAGTCCGAGTACATGACCGGCGCGGTCCAGATCGCCCGGCTGCTCGGCGTCAGCACCGAGCGGGCGATGGTCCTGCTCTACAACCGCACCGTGCAGCAGGGTCCGGCGGGCGCGCTCGGTCCCGCCAAGCGGCTCGTCGCCTGGTACGCCGAAGACCCGAAGCGTCGACCGGCCGCCGTGAACGATGTGCTCGCGCAGTACGCATGGACCTGCGCGGCGAAATTCCGTCGCACGTCAGCGCCCGAGCGGCGCAACTACAACGACGACGGGAACATCTGGTGGTCGCCGGTCTCAACCGAGTGGTCCGAGCTCGGCGTCGGGGCCTACAACGTGCGCCGGGTCGCCGTCTCCGGCGTGTGGCACGCCGTCACCGGTCCGCCGTCGGCTCCGTGGAGCCTGTACGACCTCATCGTCAAAAGGTCGAGCAACATCCTGACCGATCCCCTCCTGCGCGATGCGCCTGTCGACCTCGGTGTCGCGCAGACCGTCGCCTGACCCTCCCCCCGTCAGTCAACCGCCAACGTCCGCCCCAAGGAACCCACCATGGACCTCTCGAAGATCAACCTCCCCGCCTGGCTGCCCAGCACCGTCCGCAAGCTCATGAACCTCGCCGAGGAGGTCTTCGGGCCTGGCACCGGGGCGACGAAGAAGGCCTGGGTGCGCCAGGCGCTGCTCGACGCCGCGAAGAGCGTGGACATCGCCGTCATCCCGAACTGGATCGAGAACCCCGCGAAGGAACTGCTCGTTGACTTCATCATCGAGGTGATCTGGGGGCTGCACTTCCGGCCCCATGACTTCAGCGACGCGATCGCGCGCGCAACGCGGGGTGCGTGATGGGAAAGGTCATCTCCTTGCCCCCGGCGGGTTCGTCGCGTCGGTCGAAGCGGGCGCGTGGGCCTGCGCCGGTCCCGGAGGCCGCGCCGGTGCCCGAACTCGCCGACGAGCCGCCGGCCATCGACCTCCCGGACCTGCGCCTGCCGAAGTGGCTGATGCCGCTGATCCGGGACCAAATGCTCGTGGCCGAGCGCACGTTCCCGGCCAAGGCCGGGTGGATGAAGAAGGCGTGGGTGGCCGGCTCAGTCCAGCACATCTTCACGTTCCGGGAGCTGGACGGCCAGCCATGCGCGTTCCCGCCGGACCCGCTGCGAACCGGGCTGATCGACGTGCTCATCGAGAGCGTCTGGTCGCTGGAGTTCCGGGTGCCGCGCGTGCGGTCGGCGCTCCAGTCGAGCGGGTCCACGGCGCTGAGCGAGGCCCTTCGCGGAGCGCACATCCGCGAATGAGCCAGATGCGTCCAGGACGAACGCCAGGCCCGTCGGCGTGGAGCGGGCATCCCGGCCGATGCCAACTCAGGGCCACAAGGGTTGGGCATGCGCGGCTCTATACGACTCGAATCCGAATGGCGATGTCCCCTTCGGCTCCACCCGCGGTCTGCTCAATGCTGCCGATCACCACGCCTCGCCGCAGGAGCTGGGCTCGTAGATCTCGAAGTACGAACAGTCGGTTGAACCTGTCGTCGCAGGTCGGGGCCAACGCGACTTCGGTCATCAGGGCGATCGGCCCCGCCGTAGGCCAAGCTGCATCCAGACGAATTGCCACGGCAAGCTCTGGCCCGGTGCCTGCCGGGGCAGACGTCGCTCGCCGCCCGCCCGCGCTGGTCGCGGTCGATGTCACGTCCAGCCCGTGGGAGAGGAGCGCCGCCCGCGCGCCACCGAACACCAACCGATGGGTGAACTTCTGCGTCGGGTGCGCGACGGCGCTGAAGCAAAGCTGGTGCATCCACATTCGATTCGTTGCTCCAAAGGTCAACATATTGCGCCGCGCTCCTCGGCGTCCGGCATGACCGTTCTCGACCTCTTCGCCGGAGCCGGGGGCGCAGCCCTCGGCCTGCATGACGCGGGCTTTGAGCACGTCGCCTGCGTCGAGCGAGACGCCTCGGCCGCCGGGACGCTCCGAGCCGCAGGCTTCCCCGCTATCGAGGCCGACGTGCGCGACGTCGATTACGCCGCCCTGGCCGGGACCATCGACGTGCTCTGGGCCTCGCCGCCGTGTCAGGCGTGGTCAGGGCTCGGTCTTCGCGAGGGGGCGGCGGACCGCGAGCGGAACGGCTGGCCCTGGACTCTGGACGTCATCGGGAAGGTGCGCCCGACCTGGGCCATCCTCGAAAACGTGCCCGCCATGAAGGGAACCCCGTATCTGGAGCGAGTCGTGCTCCCGGGGCTTCGTCGTCAGTTCCGGCACGTCGAGGCGCGGGTGCTTGATGCCGCCGACTTCGGCGTGGCGCAGTCCCGGCACCGACTGTTCGTGATCGCCGGGCCAACCCCCGTACACTGGCCTGCCCCGACGCACGGGCCGAGCGCCAGCAGGCCACATCTGGGGGTCGGCGACGTCCTCACCTTCGACGACGACGTGGTCGCCATGGCGCACGAGTGCAACGCGGGTTGGGGTCTGGCTCGCGTCCCGGTCGGTCTCGATCATCCCGCGCCGACGATCACGGCTGGCAGCGCGCGGAGCCATGGCGGCAACGGGCTGCTGTTCGTTCGGCGGGGAGCGCGGCTGGGACGCACTCTCCCTCCGGGCTCGACGCTCCATCGGCGGGCGACTCCCGAGGAGTGCGCTCGACTGCAGAGCTTTCCCAGCGGCTACCCCTTCGTGGTGTCGATGACCGAGCGCAGGTCGCAGGTCGGGAACGCCGTCCCACCCTCGCTCGCCGCAGCGGTCGGTCGGGCCGTCCTCGCCGCTGAGCGCGGAGTCGGCGCGATCAGGGAGAGCTTGCCAGCCGTCGGCGCTGCGGTCGAGCGTGTACTCGCGGCTGCGGTCGCCACGGTGCGTGGCCGTCCCCCTATCGGCATCAGCCTCGCCGACATCGACGGCTTCGTCGCCCGCAACGTCGGGCTACTACGCGCGATGGTCGGTGACTTCCTGACAAAGGGTCAGCGATGAATCGCCAACCGCCGCGGCTAATTCTCGCTGTACCCAGCCTCCGAGATGAGACCGGGAAGGCGTTGAACCAAGAGATCCATGAGCGCGGTCAGATCGACCGCTTCGCCGTCCTCGATCCGGCGGCAGATCATGTCGATGACGTTGAGGGTGATCGACATCTCTTGGTATCGAATCGTCGCGTCGCGGCCGTACTCGTCTGTGATGATCGCCCAGTCGAGACCGGGGAACACGCCGATCAGGACGGCTCCGAACGCCGCACCCAAAGCCTGGAGAGCCTCCGTGTCCGACGCCGCGAGGGCACCAGAGTCCAACACGGCCTGAAGGGCGGCAAGATCACGGGTGCTCCCGTCGAGCACCGCCTCCCTCGCCCGCCCCCGGACAAGCTGGCGAGCGCAGATCATCTGCTGAGCGAGCCGCTCGATGTCAGCTTTCGACGGTGCATCCAAGTTCATTCGCGCGGCTCCTCGCCATCGTCGATTCTTTACCCGAACCTCATCGCGAGGACCACCCCATGACCTGCCCCTGCTCCCAACCCCTCCCCGCGCCCGGCACCCAGAAAGCCGCCGCCCGCGTCCACATCGACCACCTCGCCCTCCGCCGCGAGCTCGGCGGCGTGCCCGAGATCCGCGAGGCGATGACCGCGAAGGCGACGGGTCGGCCGTCAGCGAACGTGGGCGTGATCTGGCAATTGCTCACGCGCTCCGTCTACAAAAGCGGCGATTTGCCTTGGCTTGCGGCAAGGGAAGGCTGCCAAAACGGCCTTGACGCGGCAAGGGCTGCCATCCGCCTCCGCCAGATCAAGCCCGACGACGGCTACTTCGCCGTTGAGTGGGACGCCGCCACGCGCGTTCTCGTCTTCGACGACCCCGGTGTCGGCATGTCCAGCGACGAGATAATCGGCAAGTTCCTCGCGATCGGCGAGAGCGGTAAGCGAGACGCCGTCGACTCGGGCGAGGCAGCGGGCGGCTTCGGCGTCGCCAAGGCCGTCATCCTCGGCTGCTCGCGGAGCTTCGTCTGGCGGCTCCACACCCGCGACAGCCTCGCCGTCGCCAACGGCATCAACGAGGAGGTGCAGGTCTTCGACGCGCCCGCAAGGCATTATGTGGAGCTGCGCATAATGGCGCGTATGTGCTGATTCCGGAACTGTGCTGCGTGCACAAAACTTGGGCCTTCTCTGCGCGCCTTCAGCACGGTTGCTGCACAGTTTCTCCCGGTGGCCGGCCTACACCGTGCGGCGCTGGCCCCATCCCGGGCGCCGCCGA
>CAIMSU010000152.1 GCA_903844155.1 uncultured Pseudomonadota bacterium
CCGCCGCCCTCGACGACCAGCACCGGCCGGTCGCGCACGACGCTCGCGGTCGCGGCCCAGGGCCACGCCTCGACGTTCACGCGCGAGAGGTGCTTGAGGCGCTCCTCGGCCTCCCCGCGCAGCCGGGCGGCTTCGGTGCCGTCGCGGGTGCGCTCGGCGTTGCGGAAGCGGGCGTTGATGGCGCGCAAGAGCTTCGACGCCTCGGCGGCGATCTTCTTCTTGGCCTCGGCCTCGCGCTGGGCGCGCACCGCTTCCAAACGAGCGCGGGTCTGCTCGGGGTTGCGGCTGATGAGGAGCAGGATCTCCTCCGGCCCCATGTCCATCTGCGCGCCGGGGTTGTTCGTGTCCCGGTTCTGGCCTTTCAGAAGTTCCACCATCCACGCCCGCTTTCCCTGAATCAGATTGAAGCGGAGCCCGTCCTGACTGCGACGCGAGAAGTAGTAGTAGATCGAGATGGCGGACAGCGTGTTGCCCTGCCGGACGCCTCGCCCGTTGCGCTGCTGGAGGGTGGCGGGCTCCCACGGCAGATCGAGGTGGTGGATGGCGCAGGTTCGGGTCTGGAGATCGATGCCCTCGTAGGCGACGGCATTCGCGATCACGACGTCGAACTTGGGCTTCGTCTCGCTCTCGGGCTCGCCGTTGAACTCCTTCGCGATGCGCTGCCGGTCCGCCGCGTTGGGCGCGACCTCGGCGTTCATCACGCCGATCCGGTCGGCCGCGATGCCCGCGTTCACGAGCGTCATCTTCACCCAGCGGTGGGCGGCGACGTTGTCCACGAACACGATGTGCCCGCACGTCCGGTTCGCCAGCACGCGCTCGGCCAGCGCCTCGAATTTCGGTGACGACGGGTCGCTCACCTGGTCGGCGTTCTTCCAGCCGTAGCCCTCGTCGAGCTGCGCGTGGACGGCGACGAGCGCCATCCGGGCGAGCAAGCCGAGGATTTTTGCTTTCTGGCTCGGGTCGTCGCTCTTGAGCGCCGCCTCGATCTCGCGGACGTAGCGGTCGTACTTGGCGTCCTGGGCCGCGTCCATATCGACCTCGACCATCTCGACCTTCGGCTCGGGGAGCTTGAGGCCGACGTCCTCGGCCGTCTTGAACTCGCCGTAGCGGAGGATCGTGTCGCGCAGCTCGTGCAGGTTCTGGAACCCGACGACGGCTCCGCGCTCCTCGACCTCCATCGTGGGGGTCACGACGGGCTTGATCTCGATGCGGAGGTAGCGATCGATGAATTGCTCGGGGTCGCGGATGCCCATCCGCCGCCACGCTTCAGGATCGACGTACTGGATCAGATTGTAGAACTCCAATGGGCTGTTCTTGGCGGGGGTCGCGGAGAGGAGCACCACGCCGGTGCCGCCTGTCTTCTTGCGGACGGCCGCGCACCGGAAGTCGAGCTGCCAGGCGCGCTTGCTGCCGTCGCCGGGGTTCCCCATGAAGCGCGGGACGCCGCCCTCGCGATCTTCAGGTAGATAGAGGTTTTTATAATTTTGTGCCTCATCCACGATGAGCATGTCCACGCCGATGTCGTCCCAGGCGATGCCGGGGTCGTACTCCCAGCCGTCGGCCAGCTCCATCTGCTGCGCCACCCAGGCGG
>CAIMSU010000153.1 GCA_903844155.1 uncultured Pseudomonadota bacterium
AGTACCGAATTGCCGCGACTTTGCGCGGGCGCGAGCGCCGGAGTACCGGCGGGCGCCCGCGCAAAGGTCCGGGCCGGCCGCTCGATTTGGTCTGAGGTGTGGTTCCGGGGGCCATTGCGAGCGCAAGCGCCTGCCCCCCTCCGCCGCGCGGGGCGCGGCTACCCCCCGGGCCGGGCCCTAACGGCAATTCGGAGTACCGAATTGCCGCGACTTTGCGCGGGCGCGAGCGCCGGAGTACCGGCGGGCGCCCGCGCAAAGGTCCGGGCCGGCCGCTCGATTTGGTCTGAGGTGTGGTTCGGGGGGCCATTGCGAGCGCAAGCGCCTGCCCCCCTCCGCCGCGCGGTGAAGGTGGCTCCGGGGGCCATTGCTGGCGCGTGACAACGCTCATCCCGCATTTCGTATCACGCTGATACGAAACGCGGGATGAGCATTGTAACGATCCCCAACCCCGTGGTGAACAGGGTCAGCGTGATCAGCACGGCGATCGCTGCGCCGCAGCCCGATTTTCGGGGCTTCATCCGCTTCCGGAGCCAGTCCGCGTCGTTCACGCGTTGCCCGCGAGCGGTCCGGTGTTGAACGGGTCGTCCATCGCGCCCGGTGCGAGCCAGCCCGTGAGCACGTCTTCGAGCTGGCCGATGCGGTCCGAGCCCCAGAAACGCAGGATCCTGCCTTCGCCGTACCCCGACGGCCAGCGCACGATGAACGTCGGCGTGCCGAAAACGCCCGTCCCCACGGCCTCCGCCGTCGCAGCGGTCAGCGCGTCCCGCTGCCCAGCCGCGGCCTCCGGATCGCCGCCGAGGCCGACCAGCACGCGCGGATCGGCGATGTCCAGCCCGTCGACCCACGCCGCCCGGAAGACGCGCTCCATGAACCCCCACGGCTCCGGGTGCGCGAGCGTGCACCGCAACGCCAGGACCGTCCGCAACGGGAAGTGCGGCGAGAACCGGAACCCCTCCGATCCCCGGGCCCCCGCAGCCTGGAGCATCAGGTCGCGCAGGTACCACCGCCGTTTTGCGTCGGAGAACGCAAACAGCGGGACATCGGCCTGGCCGAAGGCGCGGAACACGGCGCCCAACAAAAACGGCCGCAAGCATAGCTTTGCGCCCGTTCGTTCCGCGAGCGCCCGGACCTGCGTGCTGGCGAGGAACGCGAACGGCGAGCTGTAGTCGAACCAGAAGTCGACGCTCGCATCGCTGGGCGGGTCGAGCGGGAGACGGGCCGGCGGAGGGGAGCCGCCAAGTGCCGCTTCGACCGCGTCCAGGCGGTCATGCCCCCAGTAGAAACCCCCGTCCTCGGCCGGGGAAACGACGAAGGCTGGCGCTCCGAACACGCCGATGGCGATGGCCTCGTCGGTCTGCCCGCGGAGCTCGTGGCGTTCAGCTTCGAGGTCAAGATCGAGAAAGCCGTGGGCGCTCGCGATCGCGCGCACGCAGGCTTCGTCCTCGATCGGGGCATTCTCCGCCCAGTAGGCGCGAAAGAAAGCGTGGATCAGCGGCCGGTGGTCGGGTCCGCCCGAGCGTTGGCGTCTTGCGGCGGCGAGCGTCGCGCGCAGCGCGTGGACGGTGCGACGCGGGTGCTCCATCGGGAACGAGAGCGGCAGCCCCGCGCGGACCAGCGCCCGCTGCTGATCGTGGAGGAGGTGGAGCGCCTTTTGCGGAGAGAGCGTCGTCGCGAGGTTCTGCGACGTGCCGACGGCGCGGAACACGCCGCCAAGCAGGAAAGGTCGGTAGCGGAGCGTCGCGCCGGTGCGCTCAGCGACCCCTTCGACGAGGCCGGAGGCGGCGTAGGCGTAGGGGCAGGAGTAGTCGAACCAGAAGTCGAGGACCATTCGGCGGCCTAACCACCCCGGGTGTGACGGAAGAAGACGGCGTTTGGGAGGGGGGCCGACGATACTGGTGTGCGATGAAGAGCGTCCTGCCCCTGATGTTCCTCGGCACCGTCGCCCTCTCGGCAGGCGGCGGCGTGTGGTGGGCGTATGGCGTGGGAACGTCGGTCCAGGCAACGGCGGCCGCGTCCGCGCTCGCGGCGCCTTCGGGATGCCCAAAGTTCACGACGCACGACCTTGGCCGCGTGAACGCGCCTGAGCTCCGCGAGGCGTCCGGGATCGTCGCGAGCCGACGGAACCCTGGCCTGCTCTGGGTCCACAACGACGGTGGCCACGGCCTGCTCTACGCGATCGACGAGCACGCCCAGCTCGTTGAAACGTTCCGGCTGACCGGCGTGCAGATGACCGACTGGGAGGACATCGCCGTCGGCCCCGGTCCCGACGCTGGCGTGGCGTACCTGTACGTCGGCGACATCGGCGACAACAACGACGATCGCGTCTCCGCCGCCGTCTACCGCGTCCCGGAGCCCGTGGTCACGCCGTCCCTGGCGTCCGTGACCACCAGCCTCCCCGGCGCCGTCGCCCTCCCGTTCACCTACGCGGACAAGGCGCACAACGCCGAGACGCTGCTGCTCGATCCCGCTACCGCCGACCTCTACGTCGTGACCAAGCGCGGCAAGCACCCATCAGGCGTCTACGCGGATCCGGCCCCCCAGTCGACGACGACGATGGACCTCGCGGAGGTGGACGAGCTGGCGTTCGGAACCGGGATGCTCGCGGGCAGCAACAGGGCCACGGGCGGTGACATCTCGCCAGACGGCCAGTCCATCCTGTTGCGGACGTACAGCAACGCCTTCCTGTGGAAGCGGGCGGGCAGGTCTGTGGCGGCGACGCTGGCCGGGGACCCATGCCCTGTGGCGTTGGCGCAAGAGCCCCAGGGGGAGGGGATCGGGTTTTCGGCAGATGGAAAATCGTATTTCTCAATCAGCGAGGGCATTTCACCGACGTTGTACCGGTATGATCCCGTGCCGTGACGGGCGCTGCCCGGTGGTGGACTACCGCGCCACGTTGCTCGCCAGCGTCGGCCGCGACCCCTCGCCGAGCCTGAGAAGCCCGCCAACGAGCTCCTCGCCCGTCACCACCCCGAGCGCCAGAGCGACCAGGACCAGCATTGCGAAGGGGCCGGCGACGCGACGGGTTGCCGAGACCGGCGCGAGGCCAGCGAGGAGCCGGGCGACGCGCTCCCGGAGCAACGCGCTCTCACCCGCGAGCAACGCCGCGATCGTCGGAGCGCCGTCGGTCGGGAGGAAGCTACACCCCAGCCGGGCGACACGGATGATCGCCGCGGCCAGGTCCGGCCCGGCGACGCCGGCCTCACGCGCCTCCTCGTCCCGAGCGAGCTCGAGGGCCATGCGCCAGGTGGCGAGGCGGTCACGCGCACCCGGGAGCCCGAGCTGCAGGTCCGTGACCAACCCGGCGAGCCAGATGCGGAGCGGATCATGGTGGACAACGTGCGCCTGCTCGTGCGCCAGCGCAGCCGCACGCTCATGGGGCGCGAGCGCGGCGTCCGCCCGGGGCTCCACGTGGATCGTCGGATGGAGCAGGCCGACGACGCCCACGGCCGGTCGACCGCCCTCCCGCGCGCTCGCCCAGGCGCGCCAGGCAGACCTCAGCACGATGCAAACGCCCACCCCGCTGATCACCCGCCCGTCCACCGGCAGCCCCTCCGCCGTGTTCGGCTCCTGCAACGCCCACCCGAGCAGGTAGCCGAACACCAGGGCCGAAGGCGACACCGGAAGCCAGAGCCGCCTCCAGGCCGCGCGCTCGAATGCCCGGCCCGATGCCAACGGCGCCACCTGGCCCGTGAACAAACCGGTGAGCACCGGCAGCGTTGCCGCCGTCAGCGACAGCGCCGTCAGCAGCCGCTCACGCTCCATTGGGGCGACCACGACGCGCGGCGACCTCCCGATCCAGCTCGTCCAGCAGCCCGGGGTCGATCTCGTACAGCGCATCCACGAGCGCTGCGACCGAAGCCTGCGGCTTTGGGCCGAGCAGGCGCTCCAACGCCGCCCCGGCGCGGCTCCGCTCAACCTCCGCCCGCTGCCCGACTGCCTCGTAGAGGTACCCGCGCCCATCCCGCGCCCGCCGCAACGATCCCTTGGCATGAAGGCGCTCAATCACCGTGCCAATCGTGGTGTACGCCAGCCCGCGCGCGACACCGACGCGCTCGTGCACCTGGCGCACGGTCGCCGGGCCGAGGTCGAAGAGCGCGCGCATCACTTCGATCTGGAGATCGGGAGGGGAGTCCATGCAGGGAGCTTAGCCGGGTTTTCGCGTGGCGGGGTGGGCTCTTGACACGTCAACATAAATGCAGGTTTCACCGATGTTGTTAGCTGGGCGGGCTCTACTGGAGGAGCTGCTGGAACGCCTCGGACTGCTCGCAACGTTGGCCTGTGCCGTCGCGCTCGCGCTCAGCGCGATGGGCGCGGCGTCGGGCGGCGGTCCCCGTTCGGGAGCGACCCTGGCCAGCCTCGTCCTTCCAGCCGCGGAGGCCTCGGACAGTTGGATGGACGCGGGGGCCGGGGGTGCGGTAGGCGCACACGCGGCGCTGGCGAAAGTGCCCCCCAGCCCGGTGCTGACGGTCGCAAGCTTTTCCGACGGGACGCCGGCGGGTCGGGCGCTTCAGATCGTGTCCGAAGGGGGCGTCGCGGTCAACCGCGCGATCGCGGACGGCGACGCGATGACCGCACGCGTCCTCGTCGACCAGCTCCTTGGCTCGCTCCACGCCAGCGTGGCCGCCGGAACGATTGGCCGTACCGACGCCGCCCCGGTCGCTGCACAGCTCTGCAGCTTGCGCGCGGAGACGGTCTGGGCCCTCGGGGCGCCCCCACGCGGCTGGCAGGGGAGCTTCCTGCGGCGCACGGCAGCCGCCGCCACGCTCGGGGACTGGCAATGGGGCGTGCCGGCCGCCATCACGCTCGCCCAGGCCGTGCTGGAGAGTGATTGGGGGCGATCGGCGCCCGGTCACAACCTGTTCGGGCTCAAGGGCGCGGGACCTGCGGGCTCCACGGTCCGGCGCGTGGTCGAGTTCCGCCACGGCCGCAGCATGACGCGCCTCGACCCCTTCCGCGCCTACGACGACGAAGCGGAGGCCCTCGCCGACCACGCCCGCATCCTCGGCACGTCGAACGCGTACGCGCCGGCGCGGCTCGCTGGCGACGACGACGCTGCCTTTGCGCGAGCCCTCGTCGGCACCTACGCCTCCGACCCGCGCTACGCGGGCAAGCTCTCGAACCTCGTCACCGTCCTCCGCCTCGATCGCTTTGACTGGCGCGCGAGCGACGGCGGCGTCGCTCCCTCGGAGACCTCGTCGCCCGTCTCCGAGGCCGATCCCGCGGGGATCGGCGCGGTCACCACGATCGACGCGACCTGGGTCACTGCGGCCGGCCCGGACCTTTGCGACGGCGCCCGGCCGTCCTCGGCCGCTTGCGGCGGAGCAAACGTGCTCGACCGGTGACCATCCCACGAGGTTTCATGATAATCCCACTCATGGTCCCCGTCGTCACCCCCGCCGCTCCGCCCGCGTACCTCGACTGGCTCACCGAGGTCTTCGAGGAAGCCCAGGTCCCGCAGGACGACACCTCGCGCTGCTACCTGGACGTCGCCCTGCGCCGCATCGCAAAGTGCCCCACGGGAACGGAGGAACAGGTGTACCGCGCGCTTCGGGACCGGTGGCTCCGCCACGGCGCCCCGGGACGTCAACTCCTCGCCGGCTTGCTGCGCGATGAGGTCTTTTCGCGCCGCGATTCGCCGCTACGCCCGACCGAGGGCAATGCGTACTACACGAACGCGTACGAGCCCGCCACGGTCCTTCCCCACGTCGGACCCGCGCGCGGGCAGGCCTAGGGTCGGCGCGCAGCCCCTGCACGGCGGGCACGATGCGCATCCGCAAGCTTGAGCTCCAGGGGTTCAAGTCGTTCGCCGATCGGGCGATCTTCCACTTTGGCGCTGGTATCTCCGGCGTCGTCGGGCCAAACGGGTGCGGCAAGTCCAACGTCGTCGACGGCGTGAAGTGGTGCCTTGGCGAGCAGCGCGTCAAGACGCTGCGCGGCGACACGATGGCGGACGTGATCTTCGCGGGGAGCACCGGGCGCGGCAGCGTGAGCTTTGCGGAGGTCTCCCTCACGTTTGAGGCGGGCGCCGAGCCTTTTCCGGGCATCTGGGAGCGTCACGCGGAGCTGGACGTCAGCCGCCGGCTCTACCGGGATGGGTCCAGCGAGTACCGGATCAACGCTGAAAAAGTGCGACTTCGCGACGTCAACGAGCTGTTCCTGGACTCGGGCGCCGGAAACCAGCTCTACAGCTTCATCGAGCAGGGCCGCATCGGCCAGATCGTCGCCGCCCATCCGGAGCAGCGCCGCAGCCTGATCGAGGAGGCCGCGGGCATCTCCCGGTACAAGCAACGCCGGGAGGAGACCCTGGAGAAGCTCGCGTCCACCCGCGCGAGCCTCGACCGCGTGGGCGACATCGCGGAGGAGCTGGCGAGGCAGCTACGGGGCGCCGAGCGAGCAGTGGTGCGGGCGATGAAGGCGCGGGAGGTGACCGCGCGGCTGCGTCAGGAGGAGATCCGGCTGGGTCTCCTGCGCTGCCACGGGTTGATCGCCGAGCGGCGCGCCCTTGGAGTCGCGGTGCGGGAGGCGACGGCGGCCATGGCGCTGGCGACGAGCTCTCAAGACCGCTCGGAGGCGGAGCTGACCGCGCGACGTGCCGCGTTGGAGGCTGGAGAAGCGGAGGTCGGCGAGGGGAGGGACGCGCTCGGGAAGGCCGAGGCGGACCGACGCGTGGAGGAGTCGGCGGTCCAATTTCAGGCACGCGAGGCGACGTCTGTACGGCAGCGCCTGGAGCAGCTTGCCCGGGACGTCGACGGGTTGCGCGCGGAGCGGGATCTGGCGACGGGTGAGGCCGTAGCGGCAAAATCGCTCGCGGACGCTGCCGACGGAGCGCTGCCCGGCTTGCGGGGCGTGGCGGCGGCCCTGGGGGAGGATGCGCAGAGCATGGGCCTCGCGGTGAGCCGGGTTCGGGCGACGCTCGAGGAGGCCCGGGCGGTGGCGGTGGCGTCGTTGGAGGCGGCGGTGCGGGCGCGGGGCGCGAGGGACGGGGTTGCGCTGCGGCTGCGGGATCTGGACGAGCGTGCCCGGCGGCACGAGCAGCGGGTGGTCGAGGCGCGCAGTCTGCAGGCCCGGCTGGGCGACGAGGTCGCGCGCGTGGAGGCGCAGGTGGTGGACGCAGACACCCGGGTGAACGCCGCGAAGACGATGCTGCTGGCCCGCGCGGAGGAGCAGACGGTGGCGCAGGCAGGGCGCGACCAGGCCGGCGCGGGGGTTCGGGAAGCCGAGGCGGTCCTGGCGGCTGCCGCCGAGGCGCTCGCGGAGGTGCAACGCCGGGTTTCCGGGCAGGAGGCGGCGTTGCGGCAGGCGACGGCGCTGGTACAGGAGCGGTTTGGGACGGTCCGAAAGCGCGAGGAGGCGTGGACCAGCGTCGACCGCGACAGGGCCGCCCTCCTCGCCCGGATCGACGCGCTGGACGACGCCCTTCGTCGAAGCACGGACGCGCCCGATGGGCTTCGGAAGGCCCTGGCCGTGCCCGGTGTGTTGGGCCTCCTCGCCCCGCGCCTCGACGCTGCAGAGGGCCGCGATGTTGTCCTCGCCCGCGCGCTCGACGGGGGGCTCGAGACGGTGCTCGTGCCGGACGTGGCGACGGCCGTTCGCGTGGCGACGGTCGCGGCGGGGACCCGGGCGCGGGTGCTGGTGGTGCCCTCGATGGAGGGGTCGCGCGAGGGGCTGGAGGACGTCGGCGGGACCGTGGACGGGCGACGGGCGCTGGCCGCTCTGGCGCCCTCGGTGGCGGAAGTCGCGACCGTGGCAGACGCGTTCGCGGCGCGGGCCGTGGACCGGGGGCGGACCCGATTCGTCACGGCAGACGGGGCGGTGCTGCGCGAGGATGGCGTGCTGCTGCTGGGTGTGGGTGTGGCCGGGACGGAGGCCTTTGCCAGAAAGCGCGAGCTGGTGGGCTTGCGAGAGGGGCTGCTCGGCCTCGAGGCGGTCGTGAAGGCGGCGGCCGAGGCCGTTCGGGCGGCGCGGGCGAGCGTGGTCGCGGCGGAGGCGGCGCGGGCCGAGGTGACGACGAGCCGGAACGCGGAGGTCGCAGCCGTATCTGAGGCGCAAGCGCAGGTGGATCTGGCGCGGGCGACGGTGCAGGAGCGGGCACGGGCCGTCGCGCCCGTGGAGGCCTCGGTGCGCGTCGCGGGCGCTGCGGTTGAGGCGGCGCGGGCGGCGTTGCGATCGGCGGAGAGCGTCGCGAGCGAGATCCGCGCGCGCCTGGAGGCGCGGGTGGGGTCGGTGGCGGAGGCGGTGAGGACGGGAGAGCAGCTTGTGGCGGCCGGGGAGGCGATCCGCGGGGCACGGGCGGCGTTGGAGGCCGATGAACAGGCAGCCGCGGATGCGATCCGGGTGGCCGAGGAGCGGCAGGGGGCGTCGGAGGAGGCGGTCCGCCTGGCACGGCGGGATCTGGCCGAGGCAGAGCCGAAGCTGACGGCGTTGCAGGCCGAGATCGCGACGGCGCGCATGGCGGTGGCCGCGGTCCAGGCGACGCTGCAGACCCAGGGCGGGCTCGCAGACACAGCGCGGGCGCGGGCCGAGCGGGCAACGGCCCGGATCGGTCAGGCCGGGCAGGAGCAGAGCCGGCTTGAAACGCGGCTCGTCGAGATTGCGGTCGAGGCAGAAGCAGGCCAGAATCGTCTGCAATCGCTCGGTGAGCGCATCGGCGTCCTCCGCGACGAGCTCGACGCTGGGCGCGCGCGGGTGGTCGATCAGCGCGCGACCGTACGCCAGGGCGAGGAGGCCGCTCGGCTCGCCCGCGACCGTCGGGACGCCGCTCGGGACGCCCTCACCGCCGTCGAGACCCGCTTCGCCGCGGTGAAGGACGCGCTCGAACGCCTCCGCGGCGACGTGGAGGCCCGGCACGAGGTCAGCCTCGTCGCCCTCCTCGACCGCCTCGACCGCGATGGTCAGCTCCTCCTCGACGGTTGGACTCCCGTGCCCGTCGACGGTATCGCCACGCCCGAGCCCGTCGCCACGCTCCGCATCGGCCGCGGCGAGCTGGACACCGACGAAGCCGGGCCTGCCGCGCTCGCCGAGCTCTCCACGCGCGTCGCCGACCTGCGCGCTTCGCTCAATCGCCTCGGCGACGTCCAGCCCGGCGCGGAGGACGAGTACCGCGAGGTGAGCGCCCGCCACGCCGAGATCGTGCGCCAACGCGCCGATCTCGAAGAGGCCATGCGGATCATCGAGGACGTCATCGCCCAGCTCAACCGCACCTGCCGCGAGCGGTTCCGCGAGACGTTCGACCAGGTCGCCGACCACTATGCGGACGTCTACCCGCGCCTCGTCGGCGGAGGCACCGGCCGCCTGGCGCTCACCGACGAAGACGATCTGCTCGTCACCGGCGTGGAGATGTACGTCCAGCCGCCCGGCAAGAAGATACAGCAGCTCTCGCTCCTCTCCGGCGGGGAAAAGGCGATGGCCGCGATCGCGTTGATCTTCGCCCTCTTTCGCGTCAAGCCCTCCCCCTTCTGCCTGCTCGACGAGGTCGACGCACCGCTCGACGAGGGCAACGGCGCGCGCTTCAACGACATGCTCCGCGAGATGGCGCAGAGGTCCCAGTTCATCGTCATCACCCACAACAAGAAGACGATGGAGTGTGCTGATGTGCTCTACGGCGTGAGCATGCCGGAGCCCGGGGTCAGCCGGTTGGTGACGGTGAAGTTGGAATAGTCAGCCGAACAACCCGCGCGCGAACGCTGCCGCATCGAAATCCCGCAGGTCGTCCAGCTTCTCGCCGCATCCAACGAGCTTCACCGGGAGGCCCAGCTCCTCCGCGATCGCGACCACGACGCCGCCTTTCGCGGTGCCGTCGAGCTTGGTCAGGACGATGCCGGTCACCTTCGTGACCTCGCGGAACACGCGCGCCTGCGACATGGCGTTCTGCCCCATCGTGCCGTCGAGCACGAGCAGGACCTCGTGGGGCGCGCCAGGGTGCAGCTTGTGGACGACCCGGACGATCTTCGCCAGCTCGTCCATGAGGGCGGCGTGGGCCTGCAGGCGACCGGCGGTGTCGAGGATGACGACGTCGATCCCCTTCGCCAACGCCGACTTCACGGTGTCGTGGCAGACGGCGGCGGGGTCCGCGCCCTCCTGGTGGGCGACGACGGGCACGCCGGCTCGCTCGCCCCAGACCTTCAACTGTTCGATTGCCCCGGCGCGAAACGTGTCTGCCGCGCCGAGCATCACGCTCTTGCCAGCGAGCTTGTAGCGCGACGCCAGCTTGCCGATCGTGGTCGTCTTGCCCGCCCCGTTCACGCCCACCACCAGGATCACGGTCGGACCGGTCGCGTCCGCAGGTCGAGGTGCGAGCGTGAAGTCGAAGCGGGAAATACGGCGTGCAACCTCGTCTCCCAGCCAACCGCGTAGCGCCTCGGTGGCGACCGCAGCCTCCCGCGCGCCGTGGATCAACGCTGTTGCCGTCTTCGGCCCGATGTCGGCCCGGATCAGCGCCTCCTCCAGATCGGACCACGCAGCGTCCTCAACCGGCTTCCCAGGGACAAACGCCCCGAACACGGTGTTGAAGGTCGCGCGGGTGCGAGCGAGCGCGTCGCCAATCCGGCCGAGGACCGAGGGACCGCGGCCGGGGACGAGCGTGGTCGCTGTTGCCGGGTCCTCGCCGAGAACCGGGCCCCGGGTGGCGTCCGGAGGGGGCGCGAAGAGCGAGGGAGGAGCCGGCCGACGGGTGAACCAGACGAGCCCGCCCGCGACGCCAAGCAGCAGCAGGATCCCGACGATGAGCCCGACGATCCCCGTCACGACGCCGCGCCGCCAGCCGCCTCAGCCTCGCGGATGCATTGTCCGCCGACATCGAGGAACATCGTCCGCCACTCCGAGTGCACGCGGAGCTGCTTCAGGAGCTGGTGCGTGCCGCCGAGCGCGCGGTGCAGGTAGACCAGCTCCTTTGGCGCCTTCAACCGGTGCTGGGCGAGGATCCCGGGCATCAGCCTTGTCACCTCGTCCTGAATGGTGTCGTTGTCCGCACCCATGCGAAACCCGCCGGGGACGAACGCTTTACCGATGGCGGCGCAGAGCTGCCAGAGCAATTCGTCGGCCTCCGGATGCCGCTCGGTGATGCATCCAAGCTGCATCGCGAGCTTGATGGTGGTCTCGCGGTCGCCGTGGAGCGTGGCGTGGCCGATGCGCGCGTAGGTGGCCATCCACTGCAGATCGTACCGGCGAACGCAGCCAAAATCGAGGATGCCGACCCGACCGTCCGGCATGAACAGGTAGTTGCCCGGGTGCGGATCCGCGTGGATCGCCCGCCAGAGGTACTCCATCTTCAGGAATGTGCGCCCGAGCGTCGCCCCCGCGCGCTGCCGTGCGGCCTCTGGCGCCGTGGATGCGAACACCGAGAGGGGCCGGCCCTCAAGCCGCTCCATGGTCAGCACCTTGCCCGTCGACCAGCCCTCGTGCACGAACGGGATGGTGACCTCCGGATCGCGGTCGATCGGGCGCCCCTGCGTGAACTGCCGGCGAAAGAACTGGAGGTTTGCCGCCTCCTGCCGGTAGTCCAGCTCCTCGTTCAGGCGCTCGGTGATCTCCTGCCAGATGACGTCGACCTCCGCCTTGTCCCGGTTGATGAACCGCCCGGCGAGGAGCATCGATTTCAACGCGGACATGTCGGAGATCACGCTGTCCTCGATGCCATCGTGCAGCACCTTCACCACCACGCGCGTTCCGTCCGGCAACACCGCCCCGTGCGCCTGTCCCAGCGACGCCGTCCCGACCGGCTCCTCGTCAAAGCTCTTGTACAACGTGGCAAGATCGCCGCCAAGCTCCCGCTCCACGCGCTTCTTGATCGCTGCAAAGGGGATGGGCTCGGCCTTGTCATGCAACTTCCCGAGCATCGCCCGGGCCTCGGGCGGCATGTTCAGCCCGTCCGCCACCTGCGCGACCGCCTGTCCGACCTTCATGGCCGCGCCCTTCAGCGACCCGAGGTTGGACACGATCCGCTCGGCGTTCGCCACATGTGTTGCGTCGAGGCTGTTTTTCCGGCCCTGCTCGTCCTGGAACAGCCCCTGGATCCGCTGGCCGAGGTACGAGCCGCCCACCTTGGTGGACAGCGTGCCAAGCTGCGCGAGTCGGGAGAGCTTTGAGGCCATGGACCTTCGGGGGGCTGTCAGCCGGGGATCCGGTGACTATCTGTGCGGCCGAGAGTAAGCACGCCCATGTCCACGTCAGGTTTTGCCTCCCCGTCGCCCGCCCATCACCCCCTGGCGGACGCGCGCATCGCCGCGTTCCATCCGGACATCGTCAAGCAGGTCGCGGACGCTGTCGCCGCCCACCCGATCGTGGTGGTGGGCATGGCGTGGAACCCGAATTGCCCGCGCGGCGTCAAGGCGCTTGAAGCGGCGGGCCACAAGGTCGAGTACATCGAGTTCGGCAGCTACGCGTCGGCCTGGAAGCAGCGCCTCGCGCTCAAGCTCTGGGCGGGCTGGCCGACGTTTCCGCAGGTCTACGTGAAGGGGCAGCTCATCGGCGGCGCGGATCAGGCCGAGGCGGCGATCAAGAGCGGGGAATTGGCGAAGATGCTGGGGTAGGCTTCAGGCCGGAGGTCGGAGGTAGACCGCGGCGCAGGCGCGCATCGTGTTGTCGTGGATGTCCAGCACCTTCCGTAGAGGCGTCTGGTAGCCACCGGCGAGGTTCCAGACGATGGGGACGCCAAGGCGCGCCGCCGTTTGGAACACGAGCAGGTCCCGCTCGTACAACTGCGCGTCGGTGAGCCAGCCACCGAGCGGATCGTCGATGTGCGGGTCCGCGCCGGCCTGGTAGAGGATGACGTCGCAGTCGGCCATGGTCCCCACGATCTCCGGGATTCGCTCAAGGAACGAGGCGGCGTGTACCGGTTGATGGTACTGGTTGCCGGCCGTGAAGTGGGTGACGAACCGCAGCTTCAACCTCGCGATGATGTCGTCCGTGCCGTTGCCGTAGTGCTCGTCGAAGTCGAGGATGCCGACCTTGCGCGCCTCGCTGGTGGCGTGGAGCGCGATGGCCGCGATCATCAGCCCGTTGAACGTGCAATATCCCTGCGGCTCCGCGTAGGTGGCGTGGTGGAAGCCCGAGCACGGCGCCACCGCAACGCGCCGGTTCCGGATCGCCTCCCGCGCGCCGCTCAGCATCGCGCCGCTGGTATGGGGGAGTGACGCCGCGACCTCCAGCGACGCGTTCCCGAACCCATTGATGGCTTTCCCGGCGAGGATCCGGTCGACACGGTCAGGCGAGTGGGCCGCGGCGATCTGGTCGCGGGCCACCGGGGTGGGCGGGATGATCCTGAGCGGGATGCCGAGGTTTCGCCAACTCTCGACCACCGGGGCCGGTTTTGCGGCGCTTGGCGACGAGCCGGCGGTTTGTGACACCATCGCGGGCGAGTAGTAGACGGGGATCGCGTCCATGCGGTGGCCTATCCGGTCAGGGCAGCATCCCCGCCCGATCCTCCCCAAGCAACGCCAACGTCCCGAGGAGCGCGCCGCCGATGTGCTGGACGCTGTCGATCTGCACGTCGAGGTCGTAGGGGCCGTCGCGGAAGCCGCCGAGGAGATGGTCGGGCGAGGGGAGGAGAGGAGCGTCGCCGGCGACGTACTGACTCCCGAGGTAGAACGCGGCGTAGTCGAGGGACGCGGCGCGGAGGGCAGGGGAGGGGTGGTCGAAGGCTCGGGCGACGACCGCCTCAGCACCGCCGGCGGATGGGCCGGCCGCGGGTGGGAGGCCGGCGCCTGGGGGTGGCGCTGCGAGCGCTGCGATGCTCGCGTAGGCAGCGCAGACGGCGTCGGGGCCGACTGCATCAACGGTGGCAGACGAATCCCGGGCGTTGAGCGCGTGGATTCCGTGGGCGGCGAGGCACATCCAGTGCTCGTCGTCGACCCAGAGGGGATGCGGGCCGTAGTAGCCCCAGCCGGCGACGAAGGTGCTGGCCCGGCCGAGGGCATCGCGCGCGCGGGAGGGGACGGTAGGGTCGAGCGGTCGGTCGCTGTGGGCCATCGCGGCGAGCGCCACCATCACCTGACCCTGACCGTAGCTGTTGGCCTTGTCGGCGACAAAATCGCCGTTCTTCGTCAGCATCTCCCCGCGCACCAGGCCGTCCTCGCCTACGCTCGCGATCACCTGCTCCTCCCAGCCACGCGCGGATGCCGGCGTGACCGTCGCGTTGTCCCCCCCGAGCGCCTCCACCGCGGCCACCGCCAGCGCCGTCGTCCCGATCCACGCGCGCCCGTCCGTCCGGGTGGGGTCGAGCACGAACGCGCGCCCGTCGGGCGTGTGCCCGCTCACGTCGTCGAGGTGCTGCAGGCCTGCGTTTGCGGCGGATCGTGCGATGGGGTCGAGAAGCGCCGTCGCCTCCCGCGCGAGGAACCAGGCTGTCCCGGCGTGCCGTGGATAATTGTAGCCTGGACCGGCAGTTCCATCACCCTTCACAATGTACGTGAACTTGCCGTCGGATGTCTGGTTGCGCGTGAGGAACAGGGCGGCGAGGGTCAGGGAGTCACGGATGCTCTGGGCGGTCAGAGGCGGTTCGGGTGTCCAGCCACGGTCGAGGGCGACGGCGGATGGGAGGACTCCCGCGGGCAGGACGAAGTACGTCGCGACGCGAACGGGCGGATTCTGTACGGTGGAGGCGTAGAAGCCGGGCAGCGCCTGCGCCTGCTTGCGCGCCTTCCAGACTCCGAGGTCGTTCTCCTGCAGGCGCGCGTCGCGGCCGGGCGAGAGGACGTACGGCTCGACGCGGGCGGGGCCGGCGACCGGGACGTCGACGATGCGGCCGCCGGGGACGTCGCGAGACAGCGGATCTGAGGCGGGCGTCGTGACAGCGAGAGCGGCGGGATCGCCAGCATCAGCCGTGTCGACGGGACGAATCCACCAGCCAACGTAGGCGGTGACGCCGACCGCGGCGACACCAGTGGCCCCCAGCGCCACCCGCCACGCCCGTCCCGAGAGCAGCACCGCGACCAGCGCGCACCCCCCAAACGTCGACCAGCACTGGATCGTCTGCGCTTCGGACAGCGGCCCGAGCGCGGACGCCACGCCCCATGCCCTCACCCCGAGGCAGGCCGTGGCGGCCCAGGCAGCGACGGCAGAAGCGGGCACGACCAACCGCAGCGACGCACGGCCCCTTGACACGTCGAGGGCCCGATCGGGGAGCCAGCCCAGGCATGCCGCGACGGCGAGGAGAGCGACGAGCCCGACGCCCGCGCCGATCTGCACGGCGCGCGCATCCGCAGCCGTCTCCGCCCCGAAATTCACGGCGGCCGCGTGCGTCGCTGCCAGGAGCGCGAGGAACCCAGCGACATCGCCAACCCCCACGATCAATGCCCCGATCTTTCGTCCGCGCCCCGACGTCAGCAGCAACACCGCGCCGATAGCGCCCGGCCAGAGCCACGGCGTCAGCGTCATCGCCCCCCAGACATGCACCGCCCCAAGCGCGAGCGCACACCCGACCCGCGCGACCCGTCCGGCCCCTCCGCTGTCGAGCCAGCCGCTCAGAACGCGAACACCGTCCCGCCCGAGATCTGGGGGATGATGCCCGTGTTCTTGGTCCCGGGCTGCGTCTGCTCCAGGTTCTTTCCGCTCATCACGCCGGCCGAGAGGTTCAGGTTCAACCCGAAGCTGTCCGCGACCATGAAGTCCGCACCGACCCGTGCGCGCGCGCCGAACGCCACGTCAAAGGCGGCGGAGTACGGCGTGATCGTCAGGTCCGCGCCCACGTAGGGGCGGATGCTCGTCTGCGTTGCCTTGTACTGGATCCCGAGGTTGAACGGCAGGATCGTGTTCCAGGGGTGCGCGTTGATGTCCGTCGGGCTGACGTTCTGCTCCGTCGCGAGCTGCTGCACGACCTTGTCGGTGAGCGCGCGCTGCGTGGAGAAGCCCTCCAGCCCCGCCTCGAACATGACGCTCGGGGAGATCGGGACCGTCAGCTCGCCGCCGTACGTCACGAAGTTGAAGTCGTAGTAGCGCGAGTAGCCGACGCGGCCGGTGATCCCGACGCCCGGCTTGTCGGCCTTCGCTGTGCTGTGATGGCTGGAGCTGGAGTGGCTGCCGGAGTCCCCGTCGTCCGTGTTCCGGGAGTGGGAGCTGCTGCTGCCGCTGCTGTGGTGCGAGGACCCGGAGTCGTCCAGGTTGTCGTCGCTGGAGTCCGACGACGCGGTGCGCGAGTGGGACGGCTTGTCCAGGTTGTCGTCGCTGGAATCCGAGCTGTCATCGCTGGAGTGATGCGAGGACGTCGACGCCGTGCGGCTGTGCGAGGAGGTGTCGGGCTCGTCCGAGCTGTCGTCCGTCGAGTGATGCGAGGACGACGACGTCCTTGAGCGCGAAGACGTGTCTGGCTCGTCGAGGCTGTCGTCCGTCGTGTGGTGCGAGGACGTTGACGCTGTGCGGCTGTGCGAGGAGGTGTCCGGCTCGTCGAGGCTGTCGTCGGAGGAGGAGGAGCGCGAGGTGGACGCCGTCTTCGAGTGCGACGACGGCGTGGGCGCGTCGAGGTCCAGCTCGTCGTCCGAGGAGGAGCTGTGCGAGGAGGACGAGCCTGACGAGCTGTGGGACGACGAGGAGTGCGACGGCGCGGGCGTGTCCGAGTCCGAGGAGTCATCGCTGGCGACGGTGGGCGACGCGCCCGGCTCGACCTGGATCGCGCTGGCGGCGGAGCCGAAGGAGAAGGCAGCGTCGTCGTCGGACGCCTTCGGGGCGGTCGTGGTCTTGCTGGCGGAGGCGGTCTTTGCGGCCGCTGCAGCCTTCGCCGCGGCGTCGGCCTTCGCCTGTGCGTCAGCGCGGGCTCGCGCGTCCGCGTCTGCCTTGGCCTGCGCGGCTGCTGCGGCCTCCGCGCGGGCCTGCGCGTCCGCTCGTGCCTTCGCATCTGCGGCGTCCTTCGCCTGCTGTGCCGCGATCGCCGCCGCACGGGCCCGGGCGTCCGCGTCGGCCTTCGCCTTCGCATCCGAAGCCGCTTTGGCCTGGGCCGCAGCGTCCGACTTCGCCTTCGCGTCAGCAGCCGCCTTCGCAGCCGCGTCCGCGCGCTCTTCGTCCGGGTCCACCTGGTCCTCGATCTGCCCCGGCTTGATGTCCGCCGACATCCTGGTCTTCGCCTGCGTTCCGGAGGGGTTGGCACCGCCGATCTGCATGTCGTCGTCGTCGGACGAGCTCGCCTTGAAGGTCGGCACGGCGTCGGCGGCCACCGCTGCGGCGGCGCTCTCGCCCGTCGTGATCTCCTTCACCCACGTCCCGGCCTTGTCCGCGAAGGCCGAGGGCTCGTTCGCGACGTCATAGGTCTTCTTGCGGATGATCGCGTTCTTTTTCACGTCGTAATAGACGATGTAGACCTGCACACCAGCCGTGCCGGGGCCGATCGAGCCCGTGATGACGGCGTCCGCGTTCCCGGTCTTGCCGATGCCCTGCAGGCACGAGGTGCTCGACAGGCAGGCGAGGTTGAGGGTCGCGGGCGCGTCCTCGAGCTGGTTCACGGTGTCGAACGCACCGGAGAAGTCGAGCTCCGATGCGACGAGCCCGGTGACGTTGCTGGTGACCTTCGCGTCCACGCCCTTGGAGACGAACGGCGCCACAACGGCCGTGCCGCCGGCCCACGCCGCCGAGGGGAGGAGTAGACCAAGGACAAAGGGGAGCTTTTTGGACCAGTTCGCCATGGATCACCTGCCTCCGGGTAGGGGGTGAACCCCGGACGCGCGCGCATAATGCCACACTTCGGCACAAAATGCACGCCGGCGGGGGTGGAATCCGCGGTTTCTGCACACGAAAAAGGGAAAGCCTGCGGTGGCGATCCGCGCGCCGCCGGGGCAAAAGGAGGCATGGTCGAAAACGCCCCTCCTGCGCTGCCGAGCCGCTCCGCGGCCCTCCCGCACGTGGCCCTCGCGTGCGCGCTCGGCGGGGCCCTCTACGGCCTCGCCGAAGCGACCCGCGTCCTCGCCTCCACGCGGCTGTACCCCTCCGCGGGCGACGTCGTGCTGCTGCTGATCGTCGGCGCGGTCGCCCCCGCCCTGCTCGCCTGCCTTGCGGTCCCCGCCCTCGTCGCGTTGCCCCCGCGCCCGCTCGGTCGCCAACGCTGGCTCGCGCTGCTGGTCGGCCTGGGCGCGGCCGCCGGCGCAGACCTGCTGGTGTGGTGGTTCTCCGATCCCCCGCCCTTCCAGGATCCGCTCCCGTTGCAGGGCAACCCCCTCGCGTTCCTTGGCGTCGTCGCGGTGCTCGCAGCGCTCGGGCTCGGGATCTACCAGGCCGTACGCGGCGAACGCGCCATCCTCGGGGCGACGCTCACCCTGGGCGTCGCCTTCTCCATCTGGACGGCGACGATCCGCTCGGGCCCGGCTGATCCGACCGAGTCGCTACCGGCGGGAGCGCCAAACGTCCTGCTCGTCACCCTCGACACCACGCGCGCAGACCACGTCGGCGCCTACGGCCACTCCGTCAATTCCATGAGTGTGACGCCCAATTTCGACGCCGTGGCCAAGGATGGCGCACTGTTCCTGGACGCGAGCGCGGTGCTGGCCGTGACCGGGCCTTCGCACACCTCCATGCTCACCGGTTCCGGGCCCTGGGATCACGGCGTGCTGCTCAACGGCATCCCGATTCCCAAGGATCGAACGCTGGTCTCCGAGGTGTTCCACGACCACGGGTACGCGACCGGCGCGTTCGTCTCCAGCTACGTTCTCGACGGCGACAAGGGCTTCCGGCGCGGTTTTGAGGTCTACGACGACGACTTCGGCGCTTTCCCCGGCGTCTCCTCCCTCGTCGTCCCGCGGCTGTATGCGATGGTGCAGCGCCACTTCCACCCCGACGACGAGCTCGAGCGCCGGGGCGGGGACACGACCGACCACGCCCTGCGCTGGATCAAGGATCAGCAGGGACCGTGGTTTTCGTGGGTCCACCTCTTCGACGCACACGGTCCCTACGAGCCGCCGCCGCCCTACGACACCCGCTACTACCAGGGCGACCCGCGCGACCCTGCGCACACGAGCATGAAGGACGTGAAGAACGTCGCCTCGTACCTGAAGAAGAGCCTGCTTGGCATCACCGACATCAACTACGTCGTCGCCGAGTACGATGGCGAGATCAGCTACGCGGACGCCCAGTTGGGCCGGCTGATGGATCAGCTCAAAGCGAGCGGGGCGGCTGACAATACGCTCGTGGTGGTCATCGGCGATCACGGCGAGTCGTTCGGTGAACACGGCGTCTGGTTCAATCACGGCGACGACGTCTACGAGACCAGCGTCCACGTCCCGTTCACCGTGCGTTTTCCGGGCCGCGTGACGCCCGGCGCGAAGATCGACCAGCCGTTTGAAGGCACGGACCTCGCCCCCACCCTCCTCGACCTCGTCGGCCTCCCCGAAGCGCCAGGAATGACGGGCGCTTCTGCCGCTGGGCTCATCGAATCAGACCCGCCGAAGGGGGCTGGGAAGGGGCGTGTGATGGCGCGGTCGCTCTGCTTTGACCGCGAGGCGAACGTGGCCGGACGAGCAAACGGCACGTTGACCAAGCCGAAGTGGCGGATGGCCGCGCTGCGCGGGCCGGACAGTCGCTACGTGGAGCGAGAGGTG
This sequence comes from uncultured Pseudomonadota bacterium, assembly GCA_903844155.1. Classification (GTDB taxonomy): domain Bacteria; phylum Myxococcota_A; class UBA796; order UBA796; family SXON01; genus CAIUMM01. The sequence continues at coordinate 19,512 of CAIMSU010000153.1, forward strand.
CACGGCACCGCCGGCTACACCGGGGCGGGGTCGAGCCCCGAATACTTCGATCTCACCGCCGACCCGACGGGGGAGAAGGACGTCATCGCCAGCGTGGGCTGCACGCCGGCGGGGCAGGAGCTGCTCGGCCTGCTCTCCGGGCAGACAAAGGAGCTTTTCTCCTCGAACGCCACGGAGCGTAGCGCCGCCGAGGTGAGCCCGGAGGAGCGCGCGAAGCTGGAGGCGCTTGGCTACCTCTCAGGGACGGACGCCAGCGGGCTCCCGACGGCGTCCGCACCGTCGATCGACCCCTCCCAGCCCTGCGCCGCCACCGCCGACCCCGTCGCCCCCGCGACGCCGGCCACCCCGTCGCCCGCCCCGTCGCCCGTCCCGGGTCCGCCCGCCGCTGCACCCAAAAAACCCGCCTTCCGACCGCAAGAGTAGCTACGTGGTCATCGAGGAGAACCCGCTGAAGGACGCCTACCGGCGGATGATCTGGGGACCGTACCGGGAGGCGTTGGAGCGCCTGCCGCCCGGTTGGGAGTACCGTGCCAACGATGCGCTCGGGCACCTGGTCGGCGCCGCCGCGACGAAGAAGATGGCGCAGGTCGCCGGGAACATCCGGCGGGGCCTGCCCGGGCTGTCCGCGTCCGAGGCGGCAGCGGCAGCCCGGCAGACCATGGGCACGCATTTTCTCAACCAGTACGCGAGCTTTGCGTTTGGGCGCATCACCGTGGACAATTGGGACACCTACCTGCGCTTTGAGGGGCTGGAGCGGATCGAGGCCCATGCCCGCGCCCGCCGTGGCGTCGTGCTGCTGCATCCCCACATGGGACCGGCGCAATTGCCGCTCTGCGTCCTCGGCGTCCGGGGGTACCGCGTTCACCAGATCGGTGGAGGGGAGCCGGCCGTAGAGAAGACCGCTACCGGAAAATGGGCGACAGAGCTGCGGCACTCGCTGGAGGCGCGGATGCCCGTCGTGCTCCACCAGGGCGGTGGCTACCTGCGCTCGTTGCTGCGCGCGCTGGCGAACGGCGAGATCGTGCTGACCGCCGTGGACGGCACCGGTGGGGGCAAGGAGATCGGGCGTCGGTACCCCCGAAACGTGCTCGGGCACACGATGGGCGTGCCCGTGGGCGGGTTCTACCTGGCGGCACGGAGCGGCGCTGCCATACATCCGCTCCACACGATCCGGGACCCCGAAAAGCCAGGTCGCTGGCTGTCCGTCGTCGGGCCCGAGGTCGTTGTCCAGGGAGCGGATCTCGACGCGACGCTCGAAGCCGGGGCGGACTGGACCGCGGAATACCTGAGTTCGGTGTTGCGGAAGAACCCCGGTGAGTGGCATTTCTGGGACGGCTTTCAACCCGGAGGCCTGATTCCATGACGCCCCGCCCAACGCCCTCTCGCGCCGCGCTCGCTGCCATGCGGCTCACGGCGCTGGCGTCGCTCGGAGGTTCCGCCGTCGTCATGGCCGGCAGCGTCGCCAACCCGTTCTTTTTTGACGAACCGGGGTTGCTTGTGGTCGCGACCGTGGTGGTCCTGGTCGCCGCCGCGGACCGCGTCGCACGGGTGCTCGCGCTGGTGTCCTGCGCCCTGCTCGTGGCCGCGCTGGCGCGCGTTCCGCGGGGTCCGGCGTCGACCCAGACCTTTGTGTACGGGGTTGACGGGGCGACGTTTGAGGTCATCGACAAGCACGCTGAGCTCCTTCCGAATTGGTCGAAGCTGCGGGCTGACGGCACCCGCGCCGTGCTGCACTCGCGTGACCCGATGTTCTCGCCGTTGCTCTGGACCACGATCGCGTCCGGCCGCGTGCCCGACGAGCACGGCATCCATGGGTTTCACGTTCATTCCAGCGACTGCAAGGTCGCGCGGTTCTGGGACATCGCGGAGGAGAAGGGCTACGCCGTCGGGCTCTACAAGTGGCTCGTGGATTATCCGCCGCGATCCTTCAAGACGGGCGGCTTTTGGGTCCCGAGTTGGCTCGCGCCGGACGTGCAGACGTGGCCCGAGAAGCTCTCAGTGGTCAAGGAGCTGGAGCTGTCCAAGCGCCTTCGCCGGAAGCAGGTGGCGGCCAAGGACAGTGCGCAATCCATGGCGGTGCAGCTTGTAGAGGTCGGCGTTCGGCTCTCGACGGTCACCAAGGCCGCGGAGTGGTCGTTGGAGCAGCGTTTTGGACACCCTGACGCCGTCCGGACAAATGTGGCGATGCAGGAATTGCGAGGCTGGATCGACCGCGACGTGTTCATCGCCAACGTCTACGCGACCCAACCGAGGATCGCGAGCTTCACCTACTACGCGACGGACGGCCTCGCGCATTTGTACTGGGACAAGTATGATAAGGCGGAGGCGGTCGCCGACGGGGGAGGCAAGCTCGAGGTTTCCCCCGTCCTGGCCGCCTACGAGCAGTCCGACGCGATCCTTGGCGCGATTCGCGGCATCATGGGACCCGACGCGCGCCTGATCGTTGTGAGCGACCACGGCTTCAAGGCCATGGACGGCACCGGGCTCGCTGGCCAATTCGCCCCGTTGACCGAGGCGTTGCGCGCGCGAGTGGACAAGCTTGTGCCGTCCGCGGCGCCGGTGGACGTCTCCAAGGTCGGCCACAAGCTGACGGTCGGGTTCTCGGACCCAAACCAGCGTGACGCCGTCACCGCGGCCATCGCCACCCTCCTCGACAGCAAGGGCGAGCCCTTCTACCGCTCCGAGGACATCGACGGGATGGGCGGGGCCGTCGGACTGACGCTCGCGGACGAGCAAATAACCGCCGAACGCCTGAAATCCGACAGTGTAGGCGGCGAGCCGATCAGCCAGTACGTCACGCTCACGGACGCGTACACCGGCACACACAAGTGGAACGGGGTGTTCTACGCGTACGGCAAGGACGTAGCCGCCGGCAAGGAGCTCGATGAGGTCCCGCTGCTTGACGCGGCGCCAACGATCCTCGCCGCCGCCGGCCTGCCCGCGGCCAACAACATGCCCGGTAAAGCACACATCTTCGCCGAGCTTCCCCGCGTGGACTCGTGGGACGCGCTCGTCGAGAACCTGCAGTGGATCGACGTTGGCGAGGGCGGGGAGGGCGTGAACACCGACGCGCTCAAGGCGCTTGGGTATGTGGACGATGGGAAGAGCCCGACGCGGGTGCCACCGGCGCCGTGAGCGGGTGTAGGATGGGGGGGTGATCGCGATCCTCCTTCTGGCACGTCCTGCGCTCGCCTGGCACCACAGCGACTGGGCCTGGAGCCCGCCAACCGTGGATTGGTGGAGCGATGACGCCGCCGAGGTCGAACTTCCGACCGGATACCCGCAGGAGGTCGTGCAGACCGTGTTCGACAATTGGGAGGCTGCAGCGGCGTGCGCGCCCATCACCGACAATTATCAGGGTCCGGGGCTGCCTGACGGCGCGGTGAAGCATGATGCCGCGTTCTACTGGGAAGATCCGGGGCACGACCTCGGCACGGGGGTGCTCGCGTTGACCGTGTACAACGGGGACGGGACGGGCTCGACCGCGGGGGGCGAGCAACGCTACAACATCGCCAGCGTCGCCATGATCTTCCAGAACGGGATCGACTGGGCCACCACCCAGGAGGTCGAGGACGGCACCTGCGCAAACCAGTACGCCATCGAGCCGCTCGTCTCGCATGAGATGGGGCACCTGTGGGGCCTCGATGATGTGTGCGACGACGGCGAGTCCTGCACGGACCTGGAGATGGCTTCGGTGATGTCCACCAGCAACCCCGTAGGCGCGAACTGCGACATCAGCCACATGCTCCCGAACAGCGACGATGCGGCGGGCATCGAGGCGCTCTACGGTCCAGAGATCACGGTGAGCGTGGGCACTGAGGCCGACGCGAGCACCCGTGAAGGCGCGGTGCCCCTGAACGTGTGCTTCGCGGCGTCCGCGGCCGCGAGCTCCAGCGATCCGAACATCGCGGTGACAGCCGTCCACTGGACCTTCGGCGACGGCTCCGAGAGTGACGAATTGGCCCCCTGCCACACCTACGAGTCGGAGGCCCAGTTCACCGTCACGGCCACGGTCTCCGCGGGCACCGACGGCGGGGCGGAATGCCCGATGCCCGAACAGACCGGGCTCGGCTACATCACCGCCTGCAACGCCCCCTCTCCCGAGCTCGGCGCGGACGGCCTGTTCGCGATCAGCGAGACCTCGGGCTTGACCTGGCAGACCATCAACCACACCGAGATGACCACCGATGGCTGCGTTGACACGATCGCGTGGCAGGTCTACAAAGGCACGACCGAAGCCGATATCACGCCGGCGGACCTGGTGACCATCGACGGCGAGACCTCCACCGGCGCGTGGGCGCCCGCCATCACATTTCCCGAAGCCGGTGACTACCTGGTGGTCCTGAACATCGGCGGGCCGGGGGGGCTGGTCGCGAGCTTTCTGCCGGTTCATGTGACGGATACGGGGAGCGGCGGGTGTGCAACGGTCCCGAACGGACCGGGGGCCGCGTGGCTCGCGGGCGCGCTGGCGCTCCTTGGGTTGGCTCGGAGAAAGCAGTGGGCAGGCTGAACCTGGGGCGGAACGGCGCCGGGGCAAACGGCCGTTCCACAGCACGATCTGAACCGGCGAGGGGCCGAGCGAGGCCGCCAAAAAAGGCCGAAAGACCGCGGGGAGTTGACGCCCCGCGGCCTTTGGAAGTGGGACTACGCGGCCGGGAGGGGCTTGGTCGGCTCGGGGGCGCCAAAGACCTCGCTCCACTTGATGCGCCCGGTGAGCTGCATTAGCGCGAACAACGTCAGGATGCCGAGGATGGTGATGGTGAGGCCCGTGTAGCCGTCGAAGAAGTGGGCGACACCGAAGCCGACCTGGTAGAGGATCTGGGCGATGCCCGCTTCGATGAAGGCAAAGCGCGGGCCAACGACCAGACGCAAGTAGGTGACGGAGAGGAAGACGCTGACGGCGCTGGCGAGGCCGAAGGCGTACTCGACGGGGAGGTGGTCGGCGGTGTACGCGAAGAGCAGGTTGAAGGCGAAGAAGGCAGACGCGAGCAAGAGGTAGTTCACCGGGTGGATCTCATACTTCTTGAGCAGGCCGAGCACGTAGATCCAGACGAAGTAGAGCCCGAGCGGGATGGGAGCGGAGAACGACAGCATGGAGGCCAACTCGCCGGGTTGGATGTGCGTCGGCATCGTCATCCCGATGGCCTGGCCGGTCACCAGGCGCGCAAAGTCCCAGTTCAGGGCCCAGCCGGGGCGGCCGTCGAGCGCGGTCTCCTGGGTGGGCGACATCGTCATGCTTGGAAAGTCGATCGCGGTGAAATCGGTGGTCATCGCCAGCTTGAAGTCCTCGACCTGGCCGACCTCGCGCGTGGGTTGGTAGCGCCACTCAGTCATACCCTGGGAGTGGTAGCCGATGCCAAGCGCGATCACCTGACCCAACTGCACGCCTCCGGGGAGCGTGGCGGTCACGACGCCCGGGGAATTCACGAGGCTGCGGGCGATGTCCTTGCCGTCCACGAGAAAGCTGAAGTCGTCATACTGGCCCTGCGGGTCGGGGTAGGCGAACGCCACCTCCACGTGTGAGTTCGCGGGAACATCGCCTTCGATGGGGATCTTCCAGCCGCCCGTGAACGCAACCTTGTAGAGCGGAAACCACATGAGGCCCTTGCGGCGCTCGTCCAGGGAGAGGTCGGCCGTGATGCGGGTCTGGTTCGGGACCAGCACGCGGGAGCGGGCCTCCCAGGTGGGCGTGACCTTGGTGGTCACCTGGCCGTTGGCGAGGGTGATCTGCTCCTCGTGATTCACCAGCTCTTCCCAGTTAAGCGTAACGGTCGGTGCGGCCTGCGTTTGTGGGCTGCCGTAGAGCTGCTGGATGCGCGAGGAGAGGGAGCCGGTCTCATCGTCTGTGCGCGCGGTCGTGATGCCGCCGAGGGTCATCCAGGAGGCGAGCGCGAAGAGAAAGACGAGGATGATGCCGAAGAGTCGGAGGAACGGGTTCATAGGCGGGATCCGGGTGAGGGGGACGCGTGGGGCGGCGGGATGCCGACGCCCTACTTGTACGTCGCCGATCTGGCGCGCTCGTCGACCGCGTCGGGCGATAGCGACCAGACTTCGTGCAGGATTCGTGCAGGGCCCGGACAAATTCTGTCCAGGGCTCAGAATCGCGTAGGGCGTTTCTGAGACGGGGGGATAGGGAGAGGGGTGTCCGCGCCGCCTGCCGTTGAGCCTGCCGAGCTGACGAAGCGGGAGGTGCTGGTCAACATCGTGCGCGCGCTCGCGATCCTGCTGGTCCTGGTGGTGCTGATCGGGGTCCTGTTTCGCGCGCCGATGGAGGCCGCGGCCGGGGTGTTCGTCGCCAAATTCGGGCTCTGGGGCGTCTTCTGCGCGGCGCTCATGCTCGACGCCCTGCCCGGCCTCGGGTCGCAGCCCATCGTGCTGCTCGCGTGCGCGGGTGGTCTGCCGGGCGGGTGGGTGTGGCTCGCGGCGGGGGTGGGGTCGTGGATGTCGGGGTCGCTCGGCTGGGGCGTTGGGCGGGCGCTTGGCCGTTGGCCGTGGTTTGCGGCGTGGATCAGGCGCACCGGGCTGGAGCGCGGGCTGCTGAAGCACCGTCGCCGGGCGATCTTCCTCGCGTCGCTCATCCCATTCCCGTACGGGCTGGTGACGATGGCGGCGGGCGCAGCGGGTTTGCCGTTGGGCGAGGTAGCGCTTGGCGCGACGGGCCGGTTCATCAAGATCGGGCTGAACGTGGCGATCGTCGTGGCCGGCTGGAGTGCCACGCGGCGGTAGGCGCCGCGCGGGGTTAGAGTGCCGTATGATCCTGTTCTCCACCTACTATCTGGACTACCTGCCGCAGCCGTTGTTGCGCCGGCTGCTGGACGACTCGGAGAGCGTCCCGGGCCTGCCGATGCGGGTGGCGAAGGGCCTGCAGGTGGAGTTCCCAGGCTTGGAGTCCGTTGCGGCGCTCGGGGTCGTGCTGGAGGTCTACAAGGCGGTGGCCGCCTCGCTCCAGGGCGTGCTCGAGCAGCGGCGGAGGGACCGGGCTTTCATCGACGAGGAGACGCTGGCGTGTGTGGCACGGAACGGGGACCGGGGCGTGCGCGATCCGCAGTACGACAGCGTTGTCGGCAAGGTGGGGCCGGGGTTTGGGCACGGGTCTCCCCGGGTGATTGTTGGGCCATTGCCACGGTCGGGCGACCCGGTGCGCGTCGATGTCCCGGCCTGGCTCGCCGGAGACCAGATCACGCTTTTTGGCCCTCCGGACGACCCAAAGCTCTCGATCAACGCGATGAACGCCTTGCACCGTCGCCGGGCCGGGGAGCCAGCGATCGTCGCTGAGCTGGTGGAACGCAGCGGCATCGTGCCGCGTTGGGGTGCCGACAGCGAAGACAGCAAGACCCCGCTGACGCACAGCCTCCTCCACGCGAGTGAGAACCTTGCGGGCTGCTTCGACCACTCGCTGGCGTACACAGATCCCCGCACGGGAAAGCACTACGCGCTGGCGGAGAACAGCCTTTCACTGCCGATCAAGCGCGTTGCCGGGCTGGCGCTGCCGGACGCAAGCCACTTCTACCTCAACAATCCGCTGCCGCTGCATCTCGTGGAGCTGGTGCAGCATGTCTGGCTGCACCGGGACCGGCCCGAGGCGCTGGTCTTCTACGTCCCAAAGCTGGAGAACGAGGAAGAAGCCGCCTATGTTGCGGAGCTGGTGCGGACCACGGAACGGGTCGTGCGGGCGCGCCACCCCGCGTATGTGCTCGGCAGCGTGCGGCTGATGATCGTGTTCGAAAACCCGCGCGCGATCTTTCGGATCCGAGAGATGGCCGCGGCGCTACACCCCTATTTTGTAGGCGGCTCGCTGGGGTGGCACGATTTTCTGGCCTCGACCGCCCGGTTGTTCCGGCACGATCCGAACTACCGGATTCCCGTCAAGGCCGATCCCAACATCGTGATCCGCCACATCAAGGAGTCGCACCTCATCCTCGCCCGCGAACTTGGGCCGATCGGCGCGCTCAAGCTTGGGGGCATGTATGGGATCCTGCCGCTAGAAGGCGTCGCCGGCTCCTACGAGGTCGCCATCGTCGGGTTCATCCGGGATGTCGTGACCCAGATGAAGCGTGGGTTGGACGGCTTCTGGGTCGCGCACCCGGACTTCGTGCGGCTCGGGATCGCGCTGGTCGCGGCGTGGCGCCTCGATCATCCGACGTCCTCCGAGCCAGCGGGGGGTAACGGGCCGGGCTGGGTGGACCGCCTCGTCCGGGCGCTGGTGACGGATCCGGACGAGCAAGCGCCGTTGTTGGCGTTCATCGCCGGTCCAGACGTCCCGGGCCTCGCGGTCGACAACGCGCGGTACGCACGAGCGGTGCTCGCGGCGGACCTTGCCGTTTCGCCCGTCATCGCGAACGACGATCCAGAAGAGGTCAGGTACAACGTCGTTCAAGCGCTGCAGTACCTCACGGACTGGCTTTGCGGCAACGGCTGCGTCGCCCTCCCGACCCACCTCACGAACGCGCGCGGCGAGCGTGTGCCCGTGCGGGTGATGGACGATCTGGCGACGACCGAACGGTCCCGCTGGGAATTGTGGGCCGAGGTGCACCACGGGCGCGTCCCGGAGGCGCTGTTCGAGCAGATCCTGGGCGACGAGATCGCCCGGTTGCGCGCCGGGATTGGGGCACAAATCCGCTGGGAGGGGGAGGCTGCGCGTTGGTATCCCGTCGCAGCGCACGTCCTGCGCTGCCTGGTGCTTCAGGAAGATCCGCCGGAGTTCGTGACCGAGTGGCTGATGCCGTTCACGTGCGACGTCATCCGGTCCGCCGCAAACCCGCTGGCGACAGCGCGGGGGTTCGGGCTCCGGATCTGACGTCGGGCCCTAATTCTCCCACCGAAACGCCAGGAAGGTGTACGGCGGCCAGGTCGCATGGAAGCGGGAAGCCAGCCAGGCCTGGGAGCCGAGCACGAACGTCGGCATGGTCGGCCCGTCGTTTGGCTTCCAGAGCGCAAGGACGCCGAGGCGGATGTTCTTGTCGTCTGTGAGCGCGTTGGAGGTCCAATTCAGGGCGGGCCCAAACCAGAGCTTGCGCGACGTAGGCGTGGCCGGGTTGATCGCGTCGTAGAACGCGTAGACGGTTCGGCGGATGACCCAGCCGTGTGCGGGCGCGTCGATCTGGTCGGTGGGGTCCCAATAGAGTGTGAGATCCTTGCGATAGCCGTAGACGTCGTTACGGACGAACGTGGCCTCGGCAATTGCGAGGATCGGGCCCGCTTTTGCCTTGAGGCGCACGTCCGCGAAGGCCTGGATGCCTCCGCCGCCCTCACGGTCACCGTCGGCGATGGCGCCCTGCTTCCAGGACCGCGTCGCGTCCGTGTCCCCGACGGGGATGGGAAGGATCGCCGAGAACGTCCCGAAGTACCAGATGCCCCAGGCACCGAGCGAAAAATCGCAGACCGCGAGCGGCGAGAGCCGGAACGTCGGGCCGACGCGCAGGAACGCCGGCGTGGCTTCCACATGCGCGACGACGGAGGTGAAGTTGTCGGCGGTGAGGGCGTGTGCGATGCCCGTGCCGGGGGAGACCGGATAGAGTGAGAATCGCCATTCAGGCTCGAAGATCGCCTGCACCCCCTCGGGAAAAGCCGCGCCGGCGAGCTGCTCCATGTGGTGGAAGTCCGCGGCTCGGGTGGGCTGGACGAGGAGGAGCGCTGCGAGCAACAGTCAGAGTCCCTGGGCGATGATGGCAGCGTCTGTGTCGGAAAGCACACCCGTCAGCCCGTCGAGGAGCTGCTGCTCCAGGAAATCCTGCGAGACGAGGCCGTCAATCACCAGCACCATCTCCGTCCATAGCGCCTGGGAGCGGTGCACAGTACCGTCCGAGGTGTCCATGAACACGTCCAGCGTGTAGGACTGCCGCACGCCGTTCTGGTGGGCGTCATCCCAGCCTTCAACCTCGATCCAGCCGCGGCTCACCACGGCCTTCTGGTCGTTTCCGTCCGCGTCCGTGTACGTCGCCCACTGATAGTCCTTGAAGTACACGTAGGGGATGGTCACGCCAAAGGCAGCGGTCTTGATGATGTCGTTGGTGGTCGTCAGCCGCTCGCAGGTCTCGTCCGCAAAACAATCCCCGCCGGTGACAAAAGCACGCTCGTTCTTGGAGTAGTCGTTGGGGTTCACCACCGACTGATCGGGCAGCATGATGAACGCGACCTGCTGGTCGAGCGTCGCGGTGCTCTGCGCGTCCACGAAGCCGCCGAGCGTGTCGGCAGGGTCGGTGCCGGGTGGGATCACGATCTGCGCGACGGCGTCGCTCGACAGCGCTGGCAGGATGTAGCCCGGCTCGGCAGCGCCGCGAGTGTCCATCCAGGTTGCCAGCGAGGTCAGGCCCCCGGAGAGCAACGTGGGGTCGGCCTGATTGCCGAAAAGATACGGGGCAAGGTCTACCAGATCCGTCGGCGCCGACGCCTGCTTCTTGCAGCCCGTGGCGACGGAGATGCCGGCGAGGATCCAGACGACCTTCTTCATGCGCCCTCCGCGCGGTGGACCAGGTCAACGAGGTAATCCTTCACGCCCTGCCCGCACAGCCAGGACTTGATGAAACCGGGGATAGCGGCTCCGAAATCCGTGTCGACAACGTAGCTCAAGCGTTGCCACTGAGGGTTGTTGGGGCTGGTGCCCAGCGTGTAGACCCCCCGGCTCCAGGTCAGGTCATTCGGCTGCGACGCGTCGAGCTCATGGATCAAGCTGCCATCAGCGCGATCGAGGAGGTAGTGGTTGTGGTAGGTCACGGAGAACCCGAAGTGTGAGACTTCCCACACCCCCCACTCCTCTGTCGGCGTGCTTGTCCGGTAGTACGCGAACGACTTCACCGAGCTGTTGCCCTTGAGCCGCGCCTGAAAATCCAGGAGCGCGGCCCAGACCGCATCGGCCGACGCTGCAACGTCCGCGATTCCTTCCACGCTCACGCCGCCGGCGTGGCTTGGGGTGTGGTCGAGCAGCAGCACCTCGCCAGCGGCCAGCGACGCCTCCTGCGCGGGCGCGAGCGGCGCGAGGCCGGCATCGGCCGTCGGGAGGATGGCGAGGAGCGAGAGGATCACGCAGCGAGCGTAGCCCGTTGCGGCCTACCCCACGGTCAGCGCGCCTTGCGACGCACGCCAACGCGGGCTTCCGGCGCATCTGCGGTGGGCGCGGCGGCTTCCACCACAGGCGGAGCCACAGCGGGCGCAGGCTTCGCAACAGCGACGACCGCCTTCGGCCCCGGGGCGGGCGGCCGCGACGGGATCGCGTGGGCGGGCGCTCGGGGTGCGACCGCAGCGCGCGCGGCAACTTTCGGCGTCTTCGGCCCGATTGTCACGCCGGATAGCAGCCCCGCCATGGTGCCGAACGTGTTCTGCCCGGAGCTGTTGTTCCCGCGCTTTTCGGCCGGGACGTCTGCGGGGGTGTCGGCCGCCTGACGAATTCCCAGGTTCACCCGTTGCCGGGGCGCGTCGACGGACAGCACCCGCACATTCACGATCTGGCCCTCCTCCAGCGCGTCGCTGGCCTTGTTGAGGCGCGCCTTGCCGATGTTGGAGATGTGGACCAGCCCCTCGACCCCGTTCGGGAGCCGGACGAACGCGCCGAATTCGCGCAGCGCGATGACGGTTCCCTCGTACACCTCGCCCTCCTTCAACTCGGTGAGTCGCTCGCCGCGCGTGGCCTTCGCTTCCTCCTCCGCGATCGCCTTGTGGCTCACGATCGCGTCGCGCCCGCGCACGTCGAGGATGCGGAACATCATCGTCTGCCCGACGTAGGCGGTGGGATCGGTGTCGATGACGCGGTCGATCTGGCCCATCGGGCAGAAGGCACGCACGCCGCCCGAAAGCTCGACCTCAAACCCGTGCTCGTTGTGCGACGTCACGCGGCCCTGCACCGGGATGCCCTGCTCCTTGGCCTCGTCGAGCAGCTCGCGCGTGGCCTCGCCCGAGACCGTGAGCGTCAGCTTGATCTCGCCGTCGCTCGTCGACAGAACGAACACGTCCAGCGCGTCGCCGGCTTGCAACCCGGCGGGGACGTCGATGCGCTCGAGCGTGGCGTCGGCCTTGGCGCCGATGTCCACGAACACGGTCGAGTCGGAGACACGCGAGACGGTCGCCCGTACGCGCTGACCCTTCCGGAACCCGCCCTTGTGCTTTGGGGCGAAGTCGCTCATCAATTGGGCAAGCTCGGCGGCCGAGAGATCGGCGACGGCGGTGAGATCGAGGTCGACGGGCGGGGCGGCGCGAGAGGGGGCGGGCATCGGGGCTCCTGACCGCGGAACGCGGCCGGGCGGCGGGTAACCCGGTGCGATCCGGTCGTGCAGCGTCCGGGGATGTAGCCGTCCCCGAGGCGGGCGCTCGGCGAACCTCCCACCGAATTAACGGCCGTCGTGCGCGACGACCTCGGCCCCCTCCTCGATCCCTGGGACTTTGCGCTCCCCGACGCGCAGATCGCCCGTGTACCCGCGGTGATTCGCGACCAGAGCCGCCTCTACGCGGTCACGCCGGCCACGAGCGGCCCCGCAGGCATTTTTGCCGACATCCTCGCCCGTTTTCGGCCGGGCGACGTGCTCGTCCTCAACGACGTCACGGTCATGCGTGCGCGGCTGCGTGCTCGGCGGGCGACGGGTGGGGCGGTCGAGGTCGTGGTGTCCGGGCCGGCGGGTGAGGGGACGTTCCATGCCTTTGTTTCTCCCTCGCGACGGCTCTCGGTCGGCGAGCGGCTCGTCTGCGGCGATGGCGAGATGGTTCTGGTCAAACGGCATGAAGACGGTACGTGGACGGTGTTGCCGGTGCCGGATCTGGCGACCCTGACCGCGTCCGCAGGCGAGGTCCCGCTCCCGCCCTACCTGGGCCGAGCGCCCGTCGCCGACGACGTCGCCCGGTACCAGACCGTCTACGCGCGTGAAGGCGAGCTCCGCGCGTCTGCCGCGCCAACGGCGGGGCTGCATTTCACGCCCGAACTCCTGGCGATGATCGAGGCGAAGGGCGTCGAGGTCCACCGCGTTGCACTCGAGGTGGGCGCGGGGACGTTCAAGCCGTTGGACCGGCGGGCGTGGGTGACGGGAAAGCTACATACCGAGCGCTTCTACCTGCCTTTGTACACGTTCGAGGCCGTCTCTCGCGCGCGCATGGACGGAAGACGGGTGATCGCCGTTGGGACCACGTCGCTGAGAGTCCTCGAGACCGATCCGAAGCCCGGAGCGGGCAGCACGGACCTGTTCATCCGACCCGGCTTCGAATTCGAGGCGGTGGACGTGCTGATCACCAACTTTCACCTCCCGCGCTCGAGCCTCCTCATGCTCGTCACCACGTTCGGCGGCCACGATCGCGTGATGTCCGCTTACAACGACGCGATCGCCGAGGGCTTCCGCTTCTACAGCTACGGCGACGCGATGTGGGTGGAGCGCGGGTGAATTACGAAGGGCGGATGCGCCTGCACACCCTCCTCCTCCCCGCGCTCCTCGGACTTTACGGCTGTGACGGCGGGATGAAGGTCGTCGTCCCCGACTCCGGCCCGCCGCTCGACTCAGCCGGCTGCCCGACCGCCGGCAACGGTGATCTGGACGTCGTGGGATTGAGCGTCGGCGGCCTCGTCCTTCCGCAGTATTATTCGGCGGTCTCGGCCGTCCTTGGCGCCGGCTCCTGCTCCACGGCCACCAACAAGTCCACGTGCGTGTGGGCCGCTGTCGGACAGACCTGGACCTTCACCGACTGCGACGAGGACGGCGTTCCCGACGCGCAAGGGGTCTGCGACATCCCCAACCAGGACGCGCGGCTCGTCCCGCCCTACAACGGCCGGACGGCGGACGGCCTCGGGCTTGGCGTCTCGCCCGCGTGTTGGGAGTCCGCGCTTGGGACCCCGACGAGCACACCGGGAAACAGTGACGTTTGGACGTGGAATACGTCAATGGGCGTGAGCGTCGGATTTTCCGGCAGCGGTGCAGAGACCATCGATCTCGGCTGGGCGATGGACGGGTGAGGCGACCACGGAGCACGGTCAAGGCGCCATGACAGGCCTAGACCCCTTTGGGCCACGTCAGCGGCGGGCTTGATCGAGGTCCTCGCGCCGCCCGCGTCAGTACAGGTACGCCTTCCCCGAAAATGCCCCGCCGTCGTCATTGTAGATCGCGCCGACAAGCAGGTTGTCCCTGCCATCCCCGTCCACGTCCGAGCCTGAGGCCATCGCGTGCCCGTAGGCGTCCGCGACCTGCTCGCCCGTCAGAATTCGCGCGGCGTCCGCGAGCGACTGGGAACCGTCGCCAAACGGGCCGAATTCGATGTAGGCCGTACCGGAGCTGTCGCCAGCGCGGTCGTTGGCCGGCGCGCCGATGATCACGTCGATGTGGCCGTCACCGTCGATGTCCCCGGCGGTCGCGGCGTAGCCGGCCTGATCGTCGGTCGCCTCGCCAGTGAAGGCCGTCAGCTCGTCGCCAAGGGAACGGGACTCGTTCGGCGGCCCGGCCACACCACCGTGGACGAGGATCAACGTGCCATTGTTCAGGCCATCTGCGGAGATGAACAGGTCCGCGTAGCCGTCCGCGTCCACGTCGCCCGGGGCGAGGACGGGGCTCCCGGCGTAGCTGTATTGTTGCGGTCCGATGAGGGAAAGATCGGCGTCGGTGATGTAGTGCTGCTCGTCCGAGACCGGTCCGTAGTAGACCACGACCTTCCCTGTCGACGGCCCCTGCTCGTCGGCGCCGCTCGCACCCAGCGCGATGTCGGGAATGCCGTCGCCATCGATGTCGCCCGGCATCGTGACGGCATTGCCGACCGCGTCGCCACCGCCGTACCCGCCGTGGGGAGGCGGTGGCGTGGCTGGGGGCGTGATCGGCAGACCCAGGAATTGCGTCGTGCAACTGGACAATTCCTGCTCGCCGACGATGGGCCCGGGGCACAGGTAGGCCTTCCCACCGCCCGCCCCACCCGCGTCGTTGCCGCTTGCCCCGACGATGTAGTCGTCAACTCCGTCGCCCGTCAGGTCCATCCCGCCCGTCACGGCAACCCCGGCGTAGTCGCTGCTGTATTCGCCGAGGAGGCTGCCGGTGGCGGCGTCCGCGAACTGAATCTCGGCCGGGCCCGAGAGGTCGGCACCCGGCAGGATCCACGCGCGTCCGGCGTTGCTGCCGTTGGTGCCGTCGCCGATCGCGCCGACGATCAGGTCCTCGCGACCGTCGCCGTCCACGTCGCCCGCACCGTGGATGTCGTAGCCCGAGAAGTCGTAAGAACCAGCACCCTTCCAGCACAATTCAGCCGTGTCCAGCGTCCGCCGCTCATCCCCCGCGAGCAGGAGCGCGCCCGAGTACGCGCACACCCGATTCCCGTAGTACGCCGCGACGACCACGTCGGGAACGCCGTCCCCATCGAGATCGCCGGGCAGCGCGACCGCGTTGCCGGCCGCGTCGGAGGGGCCGCCCACGAAGTCGTAGACGGTCGAGGCGCTCCCGGTGTCGCCGCTGTCCCCGACTTGCGAGTCGGCCGAGTCGGACGCGGTGGAGTCGGTGACGGGCGCGCTGTCCGAGGACGAGTCTGGCGTCGCGGGGCAACCGAGCAGGAGAAAGAGGCTTGGGACCAGGGTCATACGGGCTCCGCGCGCGCGAGGAGTTGCTCGACGACGTCGCGGTCCGGCGCCGAAGGTTCAAGAACAAGATACCGCCGAAGATCGCGCGCCGCCTCGGTCGGACGCCGGAGGTGCAGCAGCAGGAGCGCCCGGTCGCGAACCACGCCCGACTGCTCGCGGCCAACGAGCAGCATCCGGTCGATCGCGGCCAGGGCGTGCTCGTGATCGTCCTCGTCGATCCAGAAGTTCTTCAGGTTGGTGAGCATCCGCAGGATGAGCGGGCGCGTCGGCGTGGGCTCCAACGCGCGACGCGCCGCGTCGGCGTCCCCCGGTCGGACCGAGGGGAGGCGCTCCATCAACTCCCGCGCATCCCGGACTCGCCCCCGGTGAAAGGGATCAAGGTACATCCTCGCGCCTGGCCGGTCCAGGCCAACGAGGAAATGCCCGGGGAAGCCGATGCCGACGAGCGGAACGCCAATCCGCTCCCCGATCAGCATCCACACGACACCGAGCGCGATGGGCAGGCCTCGCCGGGTGCGCAGGACGTCGTCGAGGAAGGAGGACTCGGCGCGCGCGTAGACGGCTGGGTCGCCGTGAAATCCGAGCGTGCCGCCGAGGGCCGAGCCGAGCTGCGCGGCGAGCCGATCGGGCGCGGCCGACGGGGTCACGTCGTCGCGGACCTGCTCGGCGAGGCGATCCAATTCCGCGGAGACAGCGGCGGAGTCGAGGTCGGGGTTGCCGAGCGAGGCGACGCCGATGGCGAGCGCTTCGAGGTCGAGCACCTCGTCCGGGGCGGTGGCGGCGAGGGCAAAGCGCGCCGCAGACGAGAGCTTCACGCCGAGGCGCTCGGGGCGGGCGCAAACGTGGCGAAGGTGCCGCGGCCAACTTCGATCGGGCTCGCGGCGAGGTCCACCAGCGAGCGCACCCAGACGCGGGGAGGGGCCGAGAGGTCCGCCTGGCCGTCGCCCGCGGGGTAGCCGGACCAGGTGACCCAGGCGCCGTCTGCGCTGACGAGAGGGTGGCTGTCGAGGAACTGGTCGAAGAAGTGGAGCCAGAAGAAGAGGTCCCGCGTCGGCCAGAACGTGCCGAGCACGTGCTCCGCGCCGCTCACCGCGTCCACCCGGACCACGGACATGCAGTTGGCGGGCGCATCGACCCGGAAGACCACGAGGGCCGCGCCGCCGGGCACCCACGTGTACGCGAGCAACGGCGCCTCGGACAGCCGCCGAACGCTCGGGCCGTCCACCGCGCCGACATCGATCACATCGATCCCATGGTAAGGCGCGCCTTCACCGCCGCTCGCCCAGCTCAGGGCCGCCTTCCGATCCGGCCCCGCCGCGAGCGCGATCAGGCCCGGCCGGGCGGTGATCTCCTCCTCGTCCTCCCCCAGCAGATCGCAGCTCACGAGCATCGACGAGGCAACCCTTCGCCTCGGCACGATCGGGCCAGTGCGTTCGACACCGCCATCGTCCTCGTCTTCGTCGTCCTCGTCGTCCCCGCCGGCATCCTCAAGCTCGGCCAGCGCGTCGACGTTCACGCCCGGGAGCAGGCCTCCGGCATCCTCCTCGTCCTCGCCGACCTCGTCCACAAGGCTCGCGAGCAAAGCCGCTTCTCCTGCGTCAGCCTGATCATCGTCCTCATCGTCGCTCGCCGTTGCAGCCTCCTCCGCCAGCTCCGCGACGGCTTGCTCCAACGACGACTGGCGCACAGCGATGAAGGTCCGCCCGCCGCAAAACACGGGTGCGCAGAAGCTTCCAGGGGTGCGCGCGTACAGGCGATCCTCGTCCTCCCCCATCGGATCGCGGATCAGCAAGGAGCCACCTGCCTTTCCGCGCTCGCCGTGGTGCACCCAGAGGCGGCTGCCGTCCGGGGTCCAGTTGAAGAACAGCGGCACGCCCTGGGCGAGGTCCTTCACGACCCCCAGCCGATCCGCCTGGATCAGCCCGAGGCGCAGGTCCGAGTCCACCTGGGTGAGCACGCAGATGGCGGTGCCAGCCGGATGCCACTGCAGGTAAAGCGGGGCCGCGTCCGGCAGATCGGCCCATTCGGTCTGGCGCAGGCCGTCGATCGAGGTGGTGACGACGCGCGCGGGGCCCGACTCATCGTCGCGCGCCACGACCGCAAAAGCGGCGATCCACTGCCCATCTGGCGACCACGTCGGCCAGCTCCAGCCCTCGGCCGGCGCTGCCCGCAGCATGAAGCTGGGCGGGGACGTCAGGTGGACGGTCGTCGGCCCCGTCTCCCAGTCGGAGACGAGGTGGAGCTGACGGTCGATGCCGACATAGACGAGCTTCACCCGAACACGCCGGCGAGGTGGTAGAGCCACAGGACCGCGAGCGACGCGAGGATCGGGAAGACGAAAGCGGATTTTGGCGACGCATGCACCTCGGCCAGCTCCTCGGCCCGGAGCCGGCGCTCGTCCGCCAATTCCTCGGCGAACCGGCTGGGCAGCCCGCGCTCGGCGTCAAGCTCGCGCATCGCGTGGACAGCCGTGTCGTTGTTGGTGCCGAACGCTCCGAGCGGCAGACCGACCGCACCGAGGCACGCGATCAGGTAGCCGAGGGGCGCGTGCCCGGTGACGACACGCCCGACGACGAGGACAACCCCAGGCGCTGAAGCGAGGAACAGCCCCACGCCGACCCAGCGTAGATTTGCGTGCCGCTGCAGGCGATCGAGCAGGAGGGCCGAGGCGCTCACGTCCGACCGGGGAGCAGGCCGAACAGCAGGAGGCGGATGCCGTCGCTCGTCAGCCGTTCCACGTCGGGACGCGCCCCAACCGCGCTCTGACCCGCGAGGCCGTCGATGATCGCCTTCATCATCTGCGCGACGGCGAGCGGATCGTACACGGCGAAGCTGCCCTCATCCATCCCCTGCTTCACCACCGCGGCGATGCGGTCCACGAACCGCTGGTGGGTGGCGTTGACCCGCTTGCGGATCCCTTCGTCGCGAATCGCCATCTCGCTCATCAAGAGGAAGAACCGTGGGGGCGTCTTCAGTCCGGCGAAATAATCCAGGTACTTCTTGCCGAGATCGATGAGCTTGATCTCGGCAGGCCGCAGGTCCTTGTCGGCCTCCTCCAGAAAGCTCACGGTGATCGCGTGCTCCTCATCGACGAGCGCATCGAAGATCGCCCGCTTGGAGTCAAAATAGAAGTAGACCGCGCCTTTTGAGAGGTGCGCGCGCTTGGCGACGTCCTCCACGCGCGCGGCCAGGTAGCCGGACTCGATGAAAACGGATCGCGCCGCCCGGAGGATCTGGGCGCGGCGTTCGGCCTCGGACTGGTGACGCGTCACGGGCCGAGCGTATCCCGGCCCTCGGCCCGGAAGCGATACCCCATGCCACGGGCGGTGAGGAAGTGCGCAGGATTGTCGACGTCGTCGAGCTTCTGGCGGAGCCGGGTGATGAAGTTGTCGACTGTCCGCTCGGTCCCGAAGTAGTTCTCGCCCCACACGGCGTCCAGGATCGCCTGTCTGGTGACGACACGACCCTCGCGCGAGGCCAGGAATTCCAGCAGCTTGATCTCCCGCGCGGTCGTCTCGACCAGCGCACCCGCACGCCGGATCTCCCCTGAGGTGAAGTCCGCCTCGACGTCCCCGAAGCGCAAGACGCGGGTGGGCTCGGCACCCTTGACGCGCCGCAGCAGGGCCTTGATGCGCGCCAGCAGCTCGTGCAGGCCAAAGGGCTTGGCGATGTAGTCGTCAGCGCCAAGATCGAGCCCCTTGACCTTGTCCATCTCCGCACCTCTCGCGGAGAGCATGAGGATTGGCAACGTCGCCGACTGTCGGCGTAGCTCCTTGCAGACATCGTAGCCGGAGAGGACGGGGAGCATGACGTCGAGCAGGACGAGGTCGGGCTTCCATGCGGCGGCGGTCTTCAGGCCGGACGCGCCGTCCGGCTCGACCTTGACCTGGTAGCCCTCGAGCTTGAGGTTCAGCTCCAGGCCGCGCTGGATCGAAGGGTCGTCCTCGATGAGCAGGATGCGTTCGGAGAGCGTGTTGGGCACGTTGGGGGCTTATCTCCCGCGCCGTGCGAGCGTGCGCCCGAACACCGCGATGGCGGGCGGGTTATCAGCCCGAATGCCGCGCTTCGCCGACCCAGACGGTCGGGTCGACATCAAGAGCCTCTCTTTTGACGAGCTCACCGCCGACCTCGTTGCCCTCGGCTCGCAGAAGTTCCGCGCCTTGCAGGTCTGGAAGTGGCTGTGGCAGAAGAAGGTGCGCGATTTTGCGGACATGACGAACGTGTCCAAGGAGTGGCGCGCAAAGCTCGCCGAGCACTTCGTCATCTACGAGCTCACGCCCGTCGGCGTGCTCACGAGCGTGGACGGCACGCGCAAGTTCCTCTGGCACACGCGCGAGGGCCAGCAGATCGAGAGCGTGCTGATCCCCGAGATCGTGGACCCGGAAGAGGGCGGCGGGCGGCTCACGTTGTGCGTCTCGACCCAGGTCGGCTGTGCGATGGCGTGCACGTTCTGCCTCACGGGGGACCTTGGCCTCAAACGCCACCTCAAACCATCCGAGATCATCAACCAGCCCGTCCAGATCGCGCGCATCCTCCCTGAAGGCGAGCGCATCACCAACGTCGTGATGATGGGGATGGGCGAGCCGCTCCACAACTACGACAACCTCGTCGCCGCGCTGCGCGTGTACCTCGACGAGCACGGGCTCGGCCTCTCGCACCGCCGCGTGACGGTCTCGACGGTCGGCCTCGTGCCGGCCATGCGCAAGCTGACGGAGGAGCTACCCGTCAACCTCGCGGTGAGCCTCAACGCGTCGACCGAGGAACAACGCCTGAAGGTCATGCCGATCACGAAGAAGTGGTCGATGGCGGAGCTGCTCCAGACGTGCCGGGATCTGCCCGTGCACCACCACAAGCGCATCACGTTTGAGTACGTGATGATGGCCGGGTTCAACGACTCAATCGAGGACGCCGCGCGCATCGTCAAGCTGATGCGGGGCATCCGGTCAAAAGTGAACTTGATCCCGTACAACGAGAACCCCTCGCGGGACATCCGACGGCCGGGGCAGGAGGTCGCGAAGGCGTTCCAGCACCACCTCGTCACCCGCGGTGTGCAATGCAGCATTCGCGCGACCCGCGGCAAGGACATCTCGGCGGCCTGCGGGCAGCTTGGGAAGGCGGATCCGAGCACGGTCGCCATCTTCGGACCGGCCGTGCTGCCGAATCCCGCGCTGGCCGACGGTGCACTCCCGGTGGACTGAGGCCGTCGCGGGAGCGTCGGTAACGCTATGATGGCCCCATGGTGCGTCCTGAAGCCTCCGAGCCCGAATCCGCGCAGGCGGGGACGAGCGCGGCGGCGGGCTGCATCTACCTTGTGGGTGCAAGTCCCATCCCGGTAGGCGCCGAAGCGCCGGGTAGCAGG
>CAIMSU010000154.1 GCA_903844155.1 uncultured Pseudomonadota bacterium
CCCACTCGCGGCCGCCCTTTGCGGGCGTCCTCCGTGGGCGGGCTACGCCGCCTGAACGCCTTGTCGGCGTTCGCCGTCGCAGTGCTCCGGCCGGCGGCTCCGCGTCGGGCGCGGACGCCCGACCGCGCCAGCCTCGGCGCTGAATTCCCGCAGTTCCAAGGCCACGAACCCCGCCAGCCGGCGAATACGCCGCCTGTCACGGTTCGTGCGGGGAGCGGCGGGCTGGGGGCCAATCCGGTTCCCCATTTGTGCAATTTCAGGGGGATACAGACGCTATGTTTGCCGAGCGCACGGATTGGCCCCCGCCGCTGCGCTGCCTGGTGTTGGCCCTGGGGCGGTGCCCTGCGACCCTGGGCATCGTCGACCCTACCGCCCGAACAGCTTCGCGAAGAACCCCTTCGCCGCGTTCTCCTTCTCGGCCCGCATCCCACGGAGCCGCTTGAGCTCGGCGAGCGCATCCGGGTTGGACGGGTTGATCTTCAGCGTCTGAATGAACGCCTGCTGCGCCCCGTCGAGATCCCCGCGCGCCTGCCGCATGCGGGCGACAAGCAGGCGCGCCCAGTCGGTCCCCGTGCGGGCCGCGACCTCCTCCAGCTCACGCACCGCCTCATCGACCGCGGGCGAGGTCTTGCCCGGGTTGAGCCGGATCACACAATAGGCCGCGTACGCTCGGACCTGGGTGTGCAGCGGGTCTGCGGCAAGGGCCTGCTTGAGAAGCTCATGCGCCTGCGGGAAGCGCTGGCGGGCGATGTCGAGCTGCGCGAGCGTCAGGAGCCGCTCGGCCTCGAACACCGCCTGGAGCTGCGCGTCCGCCTTCTCCTCGTCGCTCAGCTCCCCCATGATGACGCGACGGGTGTACGCGTCGCGCTTCTTGGGATCACTCAAGACCTCCCAGGCGCCCCGCACGATCTCAAAAAGCTGCTCCGTCTTGGCCTTCGCCTCGGGCGATGCCTGCCCCCACTGGTCGGGATGGAGGCGGGCCGCGAGGGACACGTAGGCGCGCCGCATCGTCTCTGGCGGGTCTTGCCATTCGACACCGAGGACCTCAAAATGGTTCTGGGCCGCGACGATCCGCGCGTCGTCGATGAGGTCCGTCGCCTCGTCGGGGTCGAATTGCTCCTCGGTTCGCTCGGCGGACGCCTGGAAGAACCCGGAGGGGCGGTCGCCTCGCCCGCCTTGTCCGAGAATCTTGGGCAGGACGGCGGGGTCGGAGTTCGTCTCGATCGCGCCGACCGCGTGGGCCACGGCGAGGGCGGAGCTCACGACGGAGGGGTTTTCGGGCGCGAAGTCGATGACGTCGTCCGTCGATCGCGAGCCGTCGAGCGCCGTGAGGTACGCGGTCAACGCGGGCGCCCAGGGCACGCCGCCAAGTCGTGAACCGGCGCCGGGGACCGCCCTGGGAAACGCGTCCATCGGGACGGCGGGAAGGCCGTGGGCAACCTCCCAGAGGGCGAGCGCGACGGGGACGGGTTCGCGAGTGGCGGGCTCGCTCGCGGGATGGCCGAGGACGGCGCCGTCGCGCTCGGCGAGCAGACCGAGGAGCCGCGTCTGACGCGTGGCAGCGATGAGGTCGGCGGCCACTCCCTGCTCGACGAGCCGCTCGACGCTCTCGCTCTTCAGGTTCGACTGGACCATGGTGATCTGGCCGGCCTCCAGAAAAACGATTCGCCGGCGCTTGCCGTCCTGCCATTCGATCGCCCCGGTGACGTTGGACCCCAGCCAACGGCTGAGCACCTCCAGGAACGCGTTGCCGGCGCTGTTCACAGCCATTTCACAGCCTCCGCACCGGCGGAGCCCGACGGTCGGGCGATGAGCGCCCTCAACCCTGCCGCGGCGCGACCGGACTCGGGATTATGCAGGAGGGCAGAGCGGAAACATGCACGTGCCTCGTCGGCCTGGTCGGGGCGACGGGCGAGCATCTCCCCGAGGTAGACCAGCGCAAGCTCACACGCCGGGTCCGTACGCAGCGCCATCCGCAGCGCGTCCTCTCCCGCGGTCGGGTCCTCGGGGCACGCGAGCGACCGTGCCCGACCGAGCAGCGCGAGCACCTCCGGGTCGTCCTGCTCGGCCCGGGCAAGCGCAGCGCCGAACACCGGAAGCGCGGAGGCGGGATGACCCGAAACGAGCAGGTGACGCCCGTGCTCGGCCAGATCGTCCGGGTGCGAGGTGTCGGGCGGAACGTAGCTCCGGGGCCCGCTGCGCAGCTGCAGACCACGGAGTCGGCCGTCGTACACTGCCCGTCGCGCCGGGTCGGCGAGGACGCGCGCTGCTTCCTGCACGCGGAGCTGGATCTCCCGCAAGCGTTGGCGGCTTGGACCATCGAGGGCGTTCGCGGTGGCGCGTTCGATCAGGCGGGTGACACGGTCGAGCGCGCCCGCGATCTCGCGTTCTCCCGCTTGCGGCCCGATCCCGAGCACGGCGTAGTGGCTCGCGTCCGCCATCAGCCGGTGCTCGGCGACAAGCGCGGCGAGCGAATCCTCGCGGGCATCCTCCTCCGTCTGCGGCATCCCGCTGTCGACCGCGAGCCGGAGCAGCCCATAAGCATACATCAACCCGAGCAGGCGCTCCGCGGCCGCGCCCTCGGCCAGCAGCTCGGACATGGACGCGCCGCTGCCGAGCATGCCCCTGACCCGTCGCAGGGTGCGCTGGGGGTCGAGGTGGTCCCACAGCTCCGGGGTGAACGACGGCGCCGTCGCCCTGGCCGCCCGGAATCCGGTGCCCGGCAGGACCTCCGAGACGCCGCCGAGCCGCCACTCGATCGCGATCGGGTGCACCTCGAACCCGGCAAAGCCGAGGTTCGGCGTGGGGATGAGGCGCCAACGCCCTGCCGTCGCCCGCCCGGCGCCGATCACCCGCTGGAGCACCTGTTCGCGGAGCGCTCGCTCTACGCTGACGCGGTCCAGCATCCCACCCTGAACAAGCCGCTCGCCGAGCGTGAGCGCGATCGCGGCGCCTGGTTCGCCCGGTTGCACCAAAGCATCCACGCGATCCCGAGCCACCATCCCCAGCTCGGCCAGGATTGCGCCGAAGCTTGTGCTGAGGTCCGAGGAGCGTGCCGCCGCCGGGTAGCCCTGTTGCAGGTACACGCGCACTGCGAGGCCCTGCTCCGAGTGCACCTCCAGCGCGCCGGTGAAGTGCTCTCGCCAAAGCCGGCGTAGCAACTCGGGGAGCCAGCCGGCGCTGACGGGTCCCCTTTCGGTTGCGGAGGCCAGAGCGAGCGGCGGCGAGGTGGCCGAGCGATCCCCCGGGTCGCCCCGACGCCCGACGAGACCGCGCAGCAGCTCGTGCACGACCGCCGGCGTTGTCGGCTTGGCGACGAACGCGTCCGCGCCGGCCGCGAGCGCCGCCGATTCGGCGTCTGCCCGGGCGGAGGCGACGACGAGCGGCATGGTGGCTGCGTGCGGTTGAAGTCGGATCTGGGCGCACACCGCCAGGCCGTCCAGCCCCGGAAGGACGAGGTCGGCCAGGACGGCGTCCGGGGGGTCGTCCAACACCGCTCGCAATGCTGCGACCCCGTCCGCCTCGACCCGGACGGTCCAACCCAATGCCCGGAGCGCATCGCCGAGGACGGCGGCGGCGACCGGGTCATCTTCAAGCAGCAGCAGGGACGGCACGCGGTCTCCGGAGCCCGGAGGATATCGCGGTCCGGGGGCCGTTGCCGAGGCTCCGAAAGTACGCAAGGCGGAAGTACCTGAATTCACGCGGATACCGTTACGGAGTGCCAGCAGCGTCGGCCTGGGCTGCCGCGACGTTCGGCGGCGTCGAAAATCCTGCGGGCTCCGCGGCTCCCCGGACAATTTCTGGCAGGGCCGCGTGCTACCTTCGACGAAACGGAGTCATCATGGTCAACAAGGTCATCCTCATCGGCAGGCTCGGGCAGGACCCGGAGGTGCGTTCAACCGCGGGCGGGCAGACCGTCGCGAAGCTCAATCTGGCGACCAGCGAAAAGTTCAAGGACAAAGATGGGAATTTGCAGGAGCGGACGGAGTGGCATCGCATCGTGGTGTGGGGCCGGACCGCCGAAATCGTCCAGCAATACTGCAAGAAGGGCAAGCAGCTCTACATCGAAGGCCGGCTGCAGACGCAGAAGTGGCAGGACAAAGAAGGGAAGGACCGGTACACCACCGAGATCGTGGCCGACACCGTGAAGTTCCTCGGTGGGGGCGAGGGTGGCGGCGGCGGCGGTGAGGAGGGCGGCGGTCGCGGCGGCGGCGGTGGCGGCTACGGCGGAGGCGGTCAAGGTGGCGGAGGAGGCCAGGGCGGCGGCCGAGGGAACTACGGCGGCGGTGGCGCTCCACGCGGGAATTACGGCGGCGGTGACCGGGGCGGACCGTCGGGTGGCGGCGATCGCGGCGGGCCCGCGGGTGGCGGCGATCGCGGCGGGCCGGGTGGGGCCGGCGGCGGGTTTGACGACGGGCCGATGCCAGGTGATGACGACATCCCGTTCTAGCGGACCCCTACTTCGCCTGCGCCTCGACCTGTTCGCGCAAATCCTCGGTCACGAAGTCCAGAAGCGTCGTTGAGAGCTCGATGATCTGCTGGTGAGTGAAGTGTTCCGAGCGGAGGTGCCGGTAGAAGCTGCGGGCGACGGACCGGTTGCGGTTCTTCAGGAGCTCGTCTTCGGTGCGGGTCGTCGGCGGGAGGGTCACGTGCACAAGGGCCTCAAGGGTTCGGTGGGGGAGTAGCAAGCCGCGTGCCGTCAAGAGTTCCCGCGGTCGGCTACGCAGAATCAAGCACTTGCGATTCCGACTGCGTAGTCAGAGCCGCGATCGGGGTGCGCGGGGTGCGTAAGCGACTACGCGCCGCCGATGCCAAATCGGCGGCGAACGCCCCAACGCGCGTCGTCCCAGTCGTCCCCGGGCGGGTCCGGTGGGACCGGGCCGCCTCGCCGCCAACTGGGGGTGCAGGCTCCGCGCTCGCGCTGGGCGAGGGCGTTGGCGAACGCGCTGCGGTCGAGGAGGGCGGGGCCGCGCACGCGCGTGACCGGGCCGAGGTCCGGGTCGAGGGCCACACGGGCGACGTCTTCGGCCCAGATCCACCTGCGCTCCGGGAGGTCGCGCGGGATGTGACCGGCCTGCCCGCGGCGCATCGCGTCCAGGACGGGCTGGATCGAGCGCTCGTGCAGATCCCAGGCGGGGCCGCAGACGACGGAGGGCGTTCCGGCCACCCCCAGCGGCCCGACCACGACGACCCTGGCGCCGGGCGGCAGCAGTCCGGTGAGCGCGGCGACGTCGCTGGCCCCCACACAGAGGATGAGACGAGCGGCCCGCGCCCATTCGCTGCGCACGGGGTCCCGGCCGAGTTCAAAACGCACCCACAGCCCTGCGTGCTGACGTTGGGTGCGCGAAGCGACGATCACCGAGCGGGTCCGGGCCGCCACCCGGGCCACGGCGGCGCCGAGCACGCCCCCGCCGATCACCACAACGCCGGCCTCAGCCAAGCGCGGCCAGCCACCGGTCGGCGTGCTCGCCCGAGAGCGCGAAGTGCCCGAAGTCGTCGGTCCAACCGTGCCAATCGCTCCCGCCGGTGATCAGGAGCTTGTGTTTGGCCGCGAGGCGCTTCAACCCGTTGCCCGTCGGCTTGTCCGTGCGCGGGCGGATCGCCTCGAGCGCCTGCAGGCCCGCGGCCGCGAAGGTCGTCACGTGGAGTTGAGCGGCGTTGAGCGGCGGGTGGGCCCACGAGGTGAAGCCGCCGGCGGCCCGCGCGATGGCAATCGCGTCGGTGTAGGCGAGATCGCAGATCGGGACGATGCGCGGATCCTTGAGGAGCGTGTAGCACTCCTGCCAGGTGTGGGTGGCACCGGCGGCGTCCGGGTGCGCCATGAGCGCCGAGGCGAGGTGGTGACGGGTCAGCGCCCTGCGCCCCGCCAGGGCCTCGGCTGGCGCGCGGTCAGGCAGGCCGAGCGTGGTGCAGCTCGCGTCGAATCGTCGGGCGCGGAAGCGGGCGCGCTCAGCGCAGAAGTCGGCGAAGCCAGAGGGCATCTCGCCCGGGAAGTAGACGAGGAGGTGATACTCGACGCCCTCATGGGCGCCGGTGATCTCGGCACCGTGGATCAGGCGCAGGGGGCGCGCTGGCTTTCCGGGGGCGTCCGGCCGGTCGACGAGACCGCAGGGCAGCACGGGCGCCAGGTCGTGGTCCGTGAGCGCCAGCACGTCCAGGTTGCCGGCGAGCGCTCGCGCCAGCACGTCCGACGCCGGATATCGACCATCGGACGCGGCGGAGTGGCAGTGCAGGTCGAGGCGCGCGGACATCAAAAGGGGCTATGCGATGCTGCGGCGGTAGTCGAGGACGTCAGACCCGCAACAAACAGCGCATGGCGCGCCGCCCGCGGTGGGAATGGCTCCTCGACTTCGCTACACTCCCGCGCATGCCGCCGAGCGCACCCGAGACCCCGACCTGGACCCGAAGCGACGCCCACTTTCAGCCTGTCCTGGCGCGGGTGGAGGGCGGGGCCGTGACCAGCGTGAGCGCAGTCATCCCAGGCGCGCCGCCGGCAACGTTGCCAGCATCGCGGGCGAGGTTGCTGCGACCGCAAAAGCGGGTGGGCGCCCGCCTCGAAGACGTCTCCTGGGAGGCGGCGATCCGGGAGATCGGCGACCGGATGCGGGCGATCCGCGCGCAAGGCGGCGAGACGGCCACCCTCGCTGGGGCCCGGATCGCGACCGACAGCAGCGCTGTGGTGCGGATCCTCGCGACCCAGATGGCGCTCGGCGCGGCGAGCCTGCACACGCACCTGGCGGACCATGGCGGGCCGATGGTGCGGGCGTCGGAGCTGGTGGTGGGTCACCCGGTCCTGCTCCAGGCCGACGTTGCGCGTGCACACTATGCCGTGCTGATGGGGTCGAACCAGTCGACGGCGGGCTGGGGACCGTTGCAAGTGGCTCCGGGCATGGAGCGCGAGCTGGCCCAGGCCCGCAAGGTCAAGAGCAACAAGCTCATCGCAGTCGACGCGCGCCGGCCGGCCCTCGCGCAAGGTGCTGATCAGCACCTCCCTATTCGTCCGGGCACCGATCTCTACTTCCTGCTCGGGATGTCGCGGCACATCCTCGACAATGGCTGGCGCGACGTCCAATACACGGACGACTGGACCCTCGGTCTCGCCGAATTTACCGCGGCGCTCGCCCCGTGGACGGTCGACCGCTGCGCCGACCTCTGCGGGGTACCGGCGGGCGATCTCGGTGGCATCGCGCTGAAGTTCAGCCGGGCGGCCATGGCCGTCGCCCACCTTTCGCCGCAGGCTCTGCGCGGCCCGAACGCCACGCTGACCGCGTGGGCGTCGCTCGTCCTTCACGCGCTGACCGCCAACCTGCTGCGTCCCGGCGGGCTTTACGAGAACCGCGGGACGGGCCCGGCCTCAGCGCTCATGGCCGAGTTCGGGAGCGCGAAGGCGCCCGATCTCTGCGGGCGGCCCATGTTGCTCGCGCAGGCCAGCGCGCATCTGCTGCCGGAACGGATCCTCACCCCGGGTCACGCCCAGGTGAAAGGCCTGCTCTGCCTCGCGGCCGACCCGCGCAGAGAGCTGTGCGGCAGCCGCGTCGACGACGCCCTGCGCGCGCTCGATCTGCTTGTCGTCGTCGACACCAGCGCCTCCGCCACCTCGATGCTGGCGCACTTCGTCCTCCCCACGCTCACGCCGCTCGAGCGCGATGACGTCCATCTCCTCGACACCGTCGTCCTCCCCCGGCGGGAGGTGTCGTGGACCCCGGCGCTCGTCGCTGCGCCCGGGGAGGCCCGGTCGACCGACCAGATCGTTCGCGACCTCGCTCGGACCCAGCGCCCCTCGCTGAAGAGCCCCTTCGGTGCGCACGTCCGGCTCCGCGCCGCCCTGGTCGCCCGCGGCGAGACGTCCACCTGGGTGGACCGCGCCCTCGCCAGCACGCCTGCGCACTCGCTCGCGGCCCTCCGCAGCGCACCCTGGGACGGCGGCGACGTCGACCGCGCGACCTGGCGACTCGGGTTCGACGACAACCGGTTCCGGCTCTTCCCCGAGCCGATTGCGCGTGCGCTCGCCGACCTCACGCCGACGACCGCCTCGCCCGGTCAGACCCATTGGCTGGTGTCTTCGGCGAGCCGCGACGCCTGGCTGTCCGCCGTCGACCGTCCCGTCGACGCAGACCCGGGCGCCACGCTGCACCCCGACGCCGGTTTTGCCGAAGGTGAGCGGGTCACCGTGCGCACGAGCGCCGGGGCTGTCACCGCGACGGTTCATCTCGACGCCAGCCTTCGTCCCGACACCGTCGATCTGCCCGCTGGCTACGCCGTGGACGTGGCACGGGTGGTCCCCGAGGACATGCTCGACAGTTTTGTCGGCACGCCCGCGTGGGACGGGCTCGGCTGCACGCTCTCACGGGGGTGACGGCGCTGCGCCGGATACACTCTGCAGATGGTGCAACCCCCCCGCTGGGCGCTCCCCGCCTTTGCTGGGGCATGCATACTCGCAGCGCTGGTAACTGACGGCGTCGGCCTCCCCGCTGGGGTCGGGTGCCCCATCAGCCTGGTGAGCGGTGTTGCGCTGGCGGGGCTCGTCCATGGGGGCGGGTCGCTCTGGCCGGCCGTGTGGATCGGGAGCTTTGCGGCGGGGTTCGTTCACGACCCCACCCCGAACGGCGCTGGCGTTGCCGCGGCGATGGCCTGCGGTGCGGCTTTTCAGGCGCTCGTGGGAGCGCGGCTGTCGCGCCCCCTCTGCGACGAGGGCGGGCTCCCGGTTCGCGAGCCGGACATCGCGCGGTTCCTGCTGCTTGCGGGGCCGCTGGCCTGCGTGCTCGCGCCAACGGTTGGCGCCATTCTCCGTAGCCTCTACGGCCATGAGCCGGAGCTCCAGATCCAGGCCGCGTGGCTCGAGCGTTGGACGCGCGACACGCTCGGCGTTCTGCTGGTGGCCCCGGTGTTGCTGGCGCTGCTGGCGCCGCACGGGCGCGCTCGGCTGGTCACGGTCACCCGGCTCGGGCTGCCGCTGGGCATCACCGCAGTGCTGCTTGGAGCAGGCCACATCGGGTTCGATCGGCTCGAGAAGGGCTGGAAGAACGACGACACCAAGGCGCTGATGGAGCAGGTCGCCGTGAGCGAGTTTCGACCGGTAGAGGCGACGCTCTCGTCGCTGGGGTCGATCGACTGGTTGGCGTCGGCGTCGCCCGACTTGACGCGGTCGGAGTTCGACAGCTTTACCAGCCACATCCTACGGTTACCGGGTGTCGCGGCGGTCGCCTGGGCGCCCCGGGTGCCAGCGTCGGAGGTCGCGCAATTCGAGGCCCAAGAGCGCGCAGAGGGTGGACCCGGGTATCGGGTCCACGAGCGGACCGCCGATCAGCGCGTCGTCCCAGTCGCGGGCCGGACGACGTACTTCCCCGTTCGGTTCGTGACGGCGGGGTCTGGCGACGAGGTCTCCCTCGGGTTTGATTGCGCGTCCGTTGCCGAACGCGCCAAGGCGATCGAGTCCGCGCGCGACACCGGCAAGGCCACCGCAGGCGGGGTGGTCACGGTGATGGGGACCGGCAAGCCGGGCCTGCTCGTGTTCCTCCCCGTGTACGGACCGACGTTCGACCCGTCGTGGGCCACCGAGGAGGTCCGCCGGTCGGACTTCCGAGGCGTGGTCGTGGGGGTGTTCGAGGCGGCGGGCGTGCTGAGCCCGGTCGCCGAGCGCGCGGCGCGGGAGCACCTGCTCTACTCGGTCTCGGACGTCTCGCCGGACACCACGGTGCGCCTCCTGGCCGGAACGTTGGAGGCTGGGGCGCAGGACTGGTGGAGCGACATCGATTTTGCCGGGAGAACCTGGCGACTCCAGATGGCTCCCGGGGAGCAGGCCTGGGTTGCGGGAGCCAGCCCCGATGCGCGTGCGTTGCTGCTGGGGTCCGTGTTGGCGGGGTTCCTCATCGCGTTTGCGGCCCTGGGAGCGGCGGGGCGGCTCACGGTCACTGCGCGGGAGGTGGCAGCGCGCACGGAGGACCTGGAGCGCGAGCTCCGTGGTCGACGCGAGGCGGAGGCAGCGCTGCGGGCGAGCGAGACCCGGTACCGCCGATTCATCGACGACTCGCCCTGCGGCGTCTTTGTCGGTCAGAACGGGCGTTTTGTGTTCGCGAACCCGAGGGCCGCGCAGATGTTCGGCGCCGCCGGCGGGGCGGACCTCGTTGGCCGTGAGATCGCCTCACTCGCCCACCCCAGCCAGATCGACCGCCTGCGCTCCCGGATGGCCGTCGCCCGTCCCGACGGCGTCCCCTCAGCGCTCCTGGAGATGAAGTGGGTCCGGCTCGACGGCACCACGTTCTACGGGGAGTCGAGCGCCGTCCGGTACGAACACGACGACCAGCCCGGCGCGCTGGTCGTCATCCAGGACGTCACCGGGCGGAAGGTGGCGGAGGAGGAGCGGGATCGCTTCTTCACGCTCTCGCTCGATCTGCTCTGCCTGCTCTCCTCGGAGGGGGTGTTCACGCGCGTGAGCCCCGCGTTTGAGCGCACGCTGGACTGGCCGGAGACCGACCTGCTCGGCCACCCGCTGCTGGAATTCGTCCACCCGGACGATCTGGACGCGACGACGACGGCGCTCCACCGGCTCACGCACGGCAAGGCGGTCGACGGCTTCCAGTGTCGGTGCCGTTCGCGAGGGAGTACCTGGGTCTGGCTGGCGTGGAAGGCCGCGGTGGATGAGACGGGGGCGATCTTCGCGATCGCCCGGGACATGACGGCGGAGCACGTCGCTGCGGCGGCGCTGGTGGAGGTCAATGCCAGCCTGGAGTGGCGCGTCGAGGAGCGCACGGCGGCGCTGGCCGACAGTCTCCAGTTCAACCGCGCGACGCTGGACGCCCTCGGCGCGCACGTGGCGGTCCTCAATGGTGACGGCGTGATCGTCACGACGAACCGCAACTGGCGTGAATTCGCCGATTCGAACGGCGTGGAATGGCGCTCGGTCAGCGACGGCGTGAGCTACCTGGACGCCTGCGACCGGGCGGCCGAGTCGGGCGACCCGACCGCCCCGCTCGTCGCCGAGGCGATCCGCGCGATGATCCTTCACGGGCGCCATCCAAGCCAGCATGGCGGCGCGCTCACGAACGGCCGGCAGGCCGATCGCGAGGAGTGGCTCCACGAGTACGAGTGCTCCTTCCCGTCCGAAAAGCGGTGGTTCTACTGCCGGATCACCCGGTTCGAGGCGGGCGGCGAGGTGCAGATCGTGGTCGCCCACGAGAACATCACCGCGATGAGGCGCGCCCAGGACAACATGATCCGCGCGCGGCGGCGGTTCACGACCCTTTTTGAGTTCGCGCCAGACGCCATCGTGCTCACCGATCAGAACGAGATCATCGTCGGGGTGAACCAGCGGACCGAGGCGATCTTCGGGTGGCCGCGCGAGGAGCTGATCGGCCAGCCGGTCGAGTTGCTCATGCCCGAAGCGGCGCGGAAACGGCACGTGCCGCTGCGCGACGCCTACATCGTCGACGGAAAGCCTCGGGTCATGGCTGGGAATCAACCCACGCTGCGCGGGCAGCGCCGCGACGGTACCTCCTTCCCGGTCGAGATCAGCCTGTCCCCGATGGACTCCGAGGACGGGCCCCTCGTGGCCGCCTCCGTGCGCGACGTGACGACCCGGCGACAGGCCGAGCAGGCGATCCACGAGGCACTGGCCACGCTCGACGCGTCGGAAGACGGCGCGTTCATCTTCGACCCGCAAACGCTCGTGTTCAGCTTCGTGAACGGCGGCGCGGTCCGGCAGCTCGGGTACACGCGCGAGGAGCTGCTGACGATGCGGGTCGTCGACATCGCGCCTTTGCTTCAGGAGGAGCGGCTGCGAGAGGCGTTGGCCCCCCTCGTCGCCCGCGAGGTGGACTCGCTCCGGTTGACGACGCGCAACCGGCGTCGCGATGGGCACGAGATCCCGGTCGAGGTGAACGTGCAGTACGCCACGCCCGCCGGCGCCAAGGGGCGTTGCATCGCCATTGTCCGCGATGTCACCGAACGCGAGCTGACGCTCACCCGGTTGCAGGCGGCGTCGGACGAGCTGACGGCCGCCAACGCGAAGATCGTGGAGGAACGGGAGGGCCTGGCGCAACGGGTCATCGAGCGCACCGCGGAGCTTCAGGCCGCGAAGATCGACGCCGAGCTGGCCAATCGCGCAAAGTCCGCTTTCCTCGCCACGATGAGTCACGAGATTCGAACGCCGATGAACGGAGTCATCGGGATGATCGAGGTGCTCGCGCAGAGCGACCTGCGCGAGCGTCAGGCCGATGCGGTGCGCACGATCAAGGAGTCGGCGGGCACGCTCCTGCGCATCATCGACGACATCCTGGACTTCTCGAAGATCGAGGCGGGGCGGATGGAGCTGGAGCGCACCATCGTCAGCCTCGCCGACGTCGTCGAGGGCATCTGCGCGACGCTGGCGCCTGTAGCCGCCAAGCGAGGGTTGCGGCTGATGGTCTTCCTGGCGCCGGACGTGCCGGATCGGGTCTGGTCGGACCAGACGCGGCTGCGGCAGATCCTCTTCAACCTCGTCGGCAACGCGATCAAGTTCGGGATGTCACCGAACGCCGGCGCCGGTCCGCGGGAGAGCGCGCCGGGCGTCGAGCCGAGAGACACCGTGTCCGTTCGGGTGGAGCGCGTCCGGTCCGAGGACCCCACCGGCCCCCTTCAGGTCAGCTTCCGGGTGACCGACACGGGCATCGGCATGTCGCCCGAGACAATTGCGTTGTTGTTCCAACCGTTCACCCAGGGCGAGCTCTCCACCACCCGTCGCTTCGGCGGTACAGGGCTCGGGCTCGTGATCTGCGAGCGCCTCGTCGATCTGATGAGCGGGACGATCACGGTGCAGAGCGAGCTTGGCGTGGGCTCGACCTTCACCGTGCAGCTCCCGTTCGAGGCTGGCCCGGGTCCCGAGCGCGGCTGGACCCCTGATCTGCGAGGCCTGGACTGCATCCTGCTCGGTCGGCTGGAGCACGTCCATCGGGCCGACATGCGCGTCTACCTCGAATTCGCGGGGGCGAGGGTGTACGACGTCACCACGGTCGCCGAGGCCGTCGCGCTGGCCGCAACGCTGCCTTCGCCCCTCGTCATTCAACGAGCGGGCCGCGATCGCATACCGCCCGAGCCGCTCCATGAGGCGTTTGCAGGCAATCCGCACGTCCGCCACGTCATCCTCGCTGCGGCCGGCCAGCAGACATTGTCGGGGCCGCTCCTCGACCAGGTCACCCTGCAGGGCGGCGACCTGCGTCGGCAAGCGCTGCTTCGCGCGGTCGCGGTCGCTGCAGGTCGCGCCTCCCCCGAGGTTGTCCATCCCGTCAGCTCCGAGCGCCGCCCGGTTCGCCGGGTGCCCGCGCCCAATGTGGCGGGTGCCCGTGCGCAGGGTCGGTTGATCCTGATCGCCGAGGACGACGACATCAACAAGAAGGTCATCGTGCAGCAGTTGGCGCTGATCGGGCTCGCGGCGGAGGTCGCCGGGAATGGCGTGGAGGCGTTGCGGTTGTGGCGCCAGAGCCGGTATGCGCTCCTGTTGACCGACCTTCACATGCCCGAGATGGATGGGTACGAGCTGGCGTCCGCGATTCGCGCGGAGGAGGGCCCGGATCGGCCCAGGATGCCGATCCTGGCGCTGACCGCGAACGCCTTGCGGGGCGAGGCGATTCGGGCGCGCGAGGCGGGCATGGACGAGTACCTGACCAAGCCGCTGCAGCTCGACCTGCTGCGGGCCGCGCTCGAGCGGTGGCTGCCGGCGGCCCCGAACCTGATGGCGTCCGTGATGCCGCGCGAGGCCGTCAGCACGATGACCCGGTCGCCGCCGCTGAACGTGGCGGTGCTGTGGGAGCTTGTCGGCGATGATCCAGCGGTGCTCCGCGAGATGCTGGAGGAGTACCTGACCTCGACGCGGCGGCTGGCGGCGGAGATGCGGGTTGCGCATGCCGAGCCGGACGTCCTTCGCCTGGCGGCGGCCGCCCACAAGCTCAAGTCGTCGTCGCGCGCGGTCGGCGCGCTCGCGCTCGGTGACCTCTGCGCCGACGTCGAGAACGCCTGCCGATCCGGGGACACGATGGTGCTTGGCGAACGGGTCGCGGACTTCGAGAAGGTGCTCGCCGAGGTGGAATCAGCCGTGGCACGCGCGCTGGCGGGGGCTACACTGGGGGGATGAAGATCCTGCTGATCGACGACGAGCCGTTCGTCCTGAAGCTGCAGGCGAGGCAGTTGGCCAACCTCGGGTACGCGGACGTCTCCGTTTGCGAGAGCGCGCGCGAGGCGTTGGCGCGGATCGCGGCGGATCCGCTGTGCTACGAGCTCGTGATCACCGACCTCCAGATGCCCGAGATGGACGGGGTCGAGTTCGTTCGCGAGCTTGGCCGCATGGAGTTCTGCGGGGGCGTGGTGCTCGTGAGCGGCGAGGACTCGCGGGTGCTGCAGACGGCGGAGCGGCTCGCAAAGGCGCACAAGCTGAACGTGCTTGGGGCCCTGCAGAAGCCCGTGCAGCGCGGCTCGCTTGAGACCGTGCTCCAGGGCGTCGTCGAGCGCATCGCCACCCGCGCCCGCCCGGGTAGGGAGCGGACGGCCGACGAGCTCCGCGAGGCGATCGAGGCGGGCCACCTCGTGAACCACTACCAGCCGAAAGTGGCGATCGGGAGCTCCGATATTGTCGGCATCGAGACGCTGGTACGCTGGATGCACCCCACGGACGGCCTGATCTACCCGGACCGGTTCATCCAGGTGGCGGAAGACAACGGCCTCATCGACGCGCTCACGCGGTCTGTGCTCACCATGGCGCTGCGTCAGGCGCGCGAGTGGGAGGATGCCGGGATGCACCTGCACGTCGCCGTGAACATCTCGATGGACAACCTTGGCGCCCTCGAGTTTCCGGACTTCGTCGCCGGTGCCGCGAAGGAAGCGGGGGTTGCTCCAGCGTCATTGGTGCTCGAAGTGACCGAGAGCCGCCTGATGAAGAACGTGCTCGTTCCGCTGGACATCCTCACGCGCTTGCGGTTGAAGCGCGTCTCCTTGTCCATCGACGATTTTGGCACCGGGCACTCGTCCCTCAAGCAGCTCCGCGACATCCCCTTCGACGAGCTGAAGATCGACGGCGGCTTCGTCCACGGCGCCGGGCAGGACGCCGGACTGGCCGCGATCTTCGAGGCCAGCCTCTCCATGGCCAAGCACCTCGGGATGCGCGTCGTCGCGGAGGGCGTGGAGGACCGCGCGGACTGGGATTTCCTCGCCAAGACGGGGTGCGACGTGGCGCAAGGCTACTTCATCTGCAAGCCGCAGAAGGCAGCGGACCTGCCGGGCTGGATCGCCGCGTGGAAGGCCCGCGGTGGGCCGGGCTGACCGGCCGATCCGACCTGTCGCGCTGCTCGTACCCCCGCATCCCGGTGAATTCCATGCTCCTCCTCCTCGCCCTCTCCGCCTGCTCCAAGCCCGCCGCCGACGACTCGGCCGCCTCCGCCGGCCCGACCGCCACCCTCCTCGCCGCCGGCACCAACCTCGCCGACGCCGCCCCTTCGCCAGACGGCTCGACCATCTACTACACCGGCCCCGGCGGGACGACGCTCATGGCGGTCCGCGCCGATGGCACCGCCGCGGGCTCCTCCAACGCGGTGTTCCTCGGCGCCCGTGGCCTCGTCGTCGACCCGAACGACGGGACCCTCTACGTCGCCGATCCCGTCGCCGTCGGCATGTCCAGCATCGGCACGGACCTCGGCTCGCCGCGCACCATCCCGGGCACCGAGAACTACGCGGCGAACGCCATGGACATCATCGGTGGCACGCTCTACCTGACTGGCTGGCTGATGGACATGTCGACGGGCGACCAGGTCCCGCAGTCGACGGGCGCGTGGTCGGTGCCGGTGGCGGGTGGCGACGTGAGCACGATCGCGGCCTCGGTCCCGTCGCAGGATCCCTCCGGCATCGCGGTCGCGAGCGACGGATCGGTCTACGTGGCTGGTTCGGGCGACAACGGGGGCACGGTGTGGGAGGTGTCGACGGGCACGGCGAACGTGGTCGTGGACGGGCTGACGCTCGGAAACCCGGCCGGCATCGCGCTCAATCCCGACGAGTCGGCGCTGCTCATCTCCGCGCTTGACGCCTCCGGACACGCCGAGGTGGTCATCGTCTCGCTCGCCGACGGGTCGACGACGACATGGAACGGGACGATCGGGGCGAACACGGCGGCGGGCGGGCTGCACCGGGCCGCGGGGGACAGCACGCAGTACGCGTGGTGCGGCGTGAACGCGGGGGTGTATCACGTCGGCTTCTAGGCGTCCGAGGCGGCTTCCTTGAGCAACTCAAACGCCCGCGAGTAGCTTTGCCGGGTGGTGTACCGCTCGGCGATGGCGCGGCACGTCGCCCCGAGATCGCTGTCGATGCCGCCCTGGCCGATCCGAACCCAGGCCTTGGCCAGCGCGTCGACGCCGTCGGCCACCATCCACCGCTCCGGCAGGATCTCGGCGGCGCCGTTCCACGACGTCGTCAGCACCGGCACGCCGCAGGCCATGGCCTCCAGGCACACGTTCGCGAAGGGGTCGTAGCGGGTTGGCAGGACGAGCACGTCTGCGGCTTGCAGCGCGCGCTCCGGGTCGGGGATGGACCCCAAAAAATGGACGTTTGGAGACCGCTTTGCTTGCCCCTTGCCGACAACGAGCAGTCGCCACCCGTCCGGCATGGCGGCGATCGCGTCGGCGAGGCCCTTGCGGTGAAAGCCGTTGCCGACAAACACTGCCAGCGGGCCCTGCGCCCGGTAGTGCGCCCGGATGTCCGCGCGCTTGCCGAGATCCGGCCGGAACCGCTCAAGATCCACGCCGTTGTAGACGACCTCGACGCGCTCGGCGCCGTAGTCCTCCCGGAGGCCGCGCTCGCCAAGCCTGGAGTTGGCGATGCAGATGCGGGCCGAGCGAACCGCCCGACGGTCCAACGCCGTCTCCAGCCAATCGGCCGGCGATAACCGGCGTCGAATCGGGTGTTCTCGCCGTAGTGACGCCGCGTGCGAGCCGCCCCCCGCGCGGTAGAGCTGGTGCCCGCCGGTGCGGCCAAAACCCATCACCGCGTCCCAGCTCTCCGCCTCGATCGCGCGCTTTGCGGCGAACCACAGGCTCGGCAGCTTGAGGAACGGCGTCGGGCGCAGCATGGAGAGGTGCACGAAGCGGACGGCGCCGTCCAGCTCCGCGCGCAGGTCGGGCCGCACCTCGTTGGCGAGCACGGCGGGCTCGTGCCCCTCCGCGAGCAGCCAGCGGACGAAGCCGACGAGGTAGCGCTCCGTGCCACCGTTCGTGGTGAACCGGCGATGGACGAGGGCAATCTTCACGCGGCGGCTCCGTCGCGCGATGGCGTGATGGGCGTAGGGATGATGCCGTGGGCCCGCCCGTATTTGACAAGCACGTAGATCGCGCCGAGCGCGGCGACCACGAGCCCCGGCGCGCCGTCCCGAAAGCCAAGCTCAAGGATGTACGCCCGAAAGAATGCCCATGTCGGCCGGACGAGGAGGTCGACGATGGCGAGGCCAGGGCGGACGCTGCGGGCGGCGGTTGCGGTGTAGCGGTCGATGGTCGCGAGGTGCTCGCCGAGGGTACGGTAGGGGGCGTGGTGCAGATCGGCGTGGAGCGCGCTGACCGCGCCGTTCTCCAGGCGGTCGTGGGGGTCGTCGCCGGTCCAGCGGGCGCCGGCGCGACGGGCGAGGCGGACGCGGCGGTCGGGGTACCAGCGCCCGTGCGAGAGCTCGTGACCGAGCCAGTGGTTGCGCCGGGGCATCGAGGCGGACGACGCCGTGGGTGTTGCGACAAAGGCCAGGATCTCGGCGGATAGCTCGGGCGTGACCCACTCGTCTGCGTCGATGGAGAGCACCCACTCGCCGGCAGAGGCGTCCAGCGCGCGGTTTTTCTGGGCGACGTGCCCGGGCCAGTCCGTCCTCAGCACGCGCGCCCCGAGCGCCTCGGCCTTCTCGACCGTCCCATCGGTGCTCCCGGAGTCCAGCACGACGACCTCGTCGCAGAACGCCAGCGACCGGACGGCGCGCTCGATCCGGTCGGCCTCGTCGCGCGCGATGATGCAGCCCGAGAGCCGGGGCGGGGTTGGAGCGGTCACGAGGTCGCGCCCCGTCGCCGCTTGAGTTCGCCCTTCCGGAAGCGCAGCCACCCGAGGTACTCGTTGCGCCACCAGCGCTCAAAATGGAGATCCTCCAGCTCTCCCGCCAGCACCGGCCCGTACAGCTCATCGCCGTACACCCGCCCGGTGACCTGGTCCCGCACCGTCAGCATGCCGTCCACCAGCCGCGTCACCTGGGTCTGGGTGAACGTCCAGGACCCGGTGTTCACGTAGCGCACCCCGCCCCGGACGACGTTTCCGGGCATGTGCGCGTGGCCGCAGACCACCGCCTCCGCACCCATCGCGCGCCCGTACGCGAACGCCGGCGCTGTCAGGCTCATCGGGTCGCCCGCCTCGCCCCGCACCCAGTAGTCCATGTACTGCTGCGAACGATCCGCCATTTTACGCAGGCCGACGCGCCGGAGCACGTGGTTTCGCAGAGCCGTCGCCTGCCAGAACCGGTAGCCGAGCCAGAACGTGAGCCGGTTCGGGAGGGAGTAGAACTCGTGCAGCGGGATGCGCAGCCAGACGCCGAACGCGC
Organism: uncultured Pseudomonadota bacterium; assembly: GCA_903844155.1. GTDB lineage: Bacteria > Myxococcota_A > UBA796 > UBA796 > SXON01 > CAIUMM01. Next base: position 18,575 of record CAIMSU010000154.1, read on the forward strand.
GCTCGACGCCGTGGTGCGCGCGGGTCATCAGGGCCTGCCCCTTGACATCCGGCCCGATGAACGGGTCGAACTGGTGGCCGTGCTGGATGGCGACGCCGTCGATCCACAGGCGCTCGACCACCTCCCAGCGCAGAAAATCCCGGTAGACGCGCAGGTCGTGGTCGTGGTTGCCGGTGATGTAGATGACGCGGGCGCGGGTTGCGAGGTCGGCGATGGCGCGCAGCAGCGGGCCGTGCGCCTTGAGCACGGGCGTCATGTCGTGGGCCTGAAGCAGGTCGATGGCATCGCCGTTGATGACGAGCAGGCCGTTTTCGCGCGCGACCTCGTCGAGCACCTCCATCAACAGGGCGTCCTTGCCCATGAACGCGTCGCTGGCGGAGCCATCGCCGAGGTGCAGGTCGGAGACGATGGTGACGGGCCGGTCGCGCGTGAGGCGCAGCTCGGGGACGTCAGTGGCGGGGGGAGGCGGCAAGGGCGGGTACTATCCTTCGTCCCGTCAGACATGCCTCAGATGTCGCGAATCCAAGCGTGACGTGGGTCAAAAGTCGCCGCGACCTCCCGCTGGTCCCCCGGACGACGGTGGTTGGGGCGTGATGCGCGCCAGCGTCGGCCTTCCACGGCAGATTATCCAGGTTCTATGGTCAACCCGGAGCACGTCTTGCGCGCGCGGACGCCGAGGACGGGTTGCATCGCAGCCCCGTAGGCACCCTCAGCGACATTTGGCGGCGGTCTGGATCCGTTTGGCGACATTTGAGGTGCGTCTGCAGTCGCGAGGGCGCCGTGAACCTCACCGCGAAGTTCTTGATAGGCCGCGCCTATGAAGCCCGCGTCCAACCCCACCGTCCCGAAAACTGCGCGCTTCCTCGGCTCATTCCCGGGCGAATTGCCCGCGCCCTCCCTCCCGGAGGTCGCGTTCGCCGGGCGTTCGAACGTCGGCAAGTCGTCGGGGATCAACGCCATCGTCGGGCAGAAGGGGCTGTGCCGGACCTCGGGAACGCCGGGCCGCACGCAGGCGATCAACCTCTTTGACGTCGACGAGCGCTGGATCGCGGCTGACCTTCCCGGGTACGGCTACGCGAAGGTGAGCAAGGCCGATCGCGCGAGCTGGAAGACGATGGTGGCGGAGTATTTCGGGCACCGCGAAACGCTCAAGCTGGTCATCACGTTCGTCGACGCGCGCATCGACCCGCAGCCCATCGATACCGTGCTCATCGAGAGCCTCCGCGAGTACGGCCTGCCGATGGCGATCCTGGCGACGAAGATCGACGGCATTCCGCGTGCGAAGCGCCCCGCCGCCATCGCCGCGCTCGGCGCTGCCCACCACGTCGACCCGGCCAGGATCCTGCCATTCTCGGCGCACGAGGGGATTGGGTTGGACGAGGTGAGGCAGCTTTTGTATGCGGTGACGCGCGAGAAGTAGCGCCCACGGTTGGCGTGGGAGCGGGGTTTCCGGCCTGCTCTGGGCGGCTCGCTACCCCGGGGATCGCGTCCAGGCGGCCGCGGTGGAACGCCGCACAACTCGGGGGCGCCGTCGTGTGGCTGACCTGGCGGCGCTTAACTCGGGGGCCATTGCGGACGCTCAGTCCGTGACCGTCACGGTCACCGTGTCCGGGACGGACCATCGGGCGCCGTCGTAGACCGCCAGGGACCACACATACGGCCCGCTGTCGTAGGCCGTGAACGTGGGATTTGCGGCGCTCGCATCAGACAGGTCGATGGTTGCTGTTGTGGAGCGACTCGGCTTGGCCTGGAGTGTCCACTGGAACTGGTACGGGCCGCACCCGGACCGCCCCGCGCCTTCCAGCTCGACCACCGCGCCCAGCGCCGCGGTCTGATCCGGGCCCGCGTCGGCAACGGGGGCGTCCCTGCACCCGCTGTCCTCGCTGTCGGTGTCGGCCGCGGTGGCCGTGTCGGCTTCGGTGTCGCTGTCGGCTGCAGTGTCCGTGTCGACGGCAGTGTCGGCCCCGAGAGCATCGAGCCCGTGCGCGCCGACACCAGCGCCGGGTTGGGTGCAAGCGAGCAGAACGGCCAAGGGGAGGAGGGTCACGCTCCCGAGTGTACGTCGGAACCCGGCCCGCGGCACGACACACGCCGCATCGACCACGATCCGGCTGTCCGCCGCATCCGATCCCGGGGTTGCCCCCCTTCGGCGGCCCCGGCGTCCCCCTCTGGCGCGACGCGGCTCCTTTGCCCTCGTCCCCGTCTTCCACCCCCTGACCTACCTCACGGACACAACGTATCCGCATAGATGTCCACGTTGTTGTCCTCATCGCACTCGCTCACCGCGCCGAGCCCGGTGCCATCATCATCGACGACGGCGGTGAACCCGAGCTTGCCGATCTGCGCGGGCAGGACGTTGAAGGTCATGCCGTCGATCCGCTGGCCCATCGGGACCGCGGGGAGGGTCTGCGTGCCGATGAGCGACTCGGTGCCATCCGCGTTGTTGGCGTAGAGCGACACGTACACACCCGCGCTCACGTCCGCGCCGCCGACGTTCTCGATCTGCACGCCGACCTCGGCCGGTCCGTAGATGCAATCGACGACGCAGATGTCCGTGATGCTGGCGAGGAGATCGGGCGAGGACGGATCGTCCGTCGCCACGCGCGCGCGGTAGACGTTGTACTTTGTCCAGTACGGATCGGGGTTTTGTGGGACGCTGCTGTCCTCGCCGATGTTGGTGATGGCAAAGTCGTGGATGCCCCAGCTCGTGCCTGCGGCCGGCCAGCCGACGCCGTTGTTCTCGAACACCGCGAGCGCACCCCAGGCCGCGCCGTAGTTGCTCGCGATGGCGATCTCGGCATGCCCGTCGTGGTCCATGTCGGCGACGCTCGGGTACTCGAACACGGTCCCCGACTTGTGGTCGGTGTTCCGGTACAGGTTGGTGCCGGTGGTCCCGTCGAAGATGTTGAAGGAGATCTGGTCCGCGTACAGGACCTCCAGCGCGCCGTCGTTGTTGACGTCAAAGCCGGAACATCCCGCGAGACCGGAGCTGTCATCGATGGGGACGGCCCAGTCGGCGGTCCCGTCGAGCTCGTACATGACGAGCGTGGCGGACGAGGCCCACGCGACCTCCGTCGACCCGTCGCCGTGGAAGTCGCCGGCGCAGGGCGGGCCGGGCTGCGATGTGGCGCCGTAGCTCTTGCTGAAGATCTTGGTGCCGTCCGTGTCCCAGAGCGTCCAGTTCTTGCCGACAAAGCCGATCTCGGCGTCGTCGTCCGAGTCCGCGTTGATGATGACGGGCCAGAAGCCGTAGGTGCCGACCTCGCCGGTGCTCCAGAGCACAGTGCCGTCGCTGTCGTAGGCGGTGCCGGTCATGAAGATCTCTTGATCCCCGTCGTTGTCGACGTCCGCGACCGCGGCGATGCGGTACGGGTTGGAGACCGAGGCGTTGAGGCTGAACTCAAACGCGCCGCTCGGGCCGTCGAGGATCTCATCGTCCGCGATGACCTCGGGAACGCCGTTCTCGTCGAGGTCCGCGGTGCTGACGAGCGGGTAGGAGGTCGACGACGGCGCCCGGGTCCCGGTCCACTTGAGTGAGCCGTCCTCACCGTTCAGCGCGATGGGCTTGGTCGCCGCGTTGTACCCGACGACGTCCGGCTTGCCGTCATTGTCGATGTCCGCGATGATGACGCCGCAGGTCGTACAGCTCCCCTTGTACGCCCACTCCTCGGTGCCATCCGCGCCGTTCAACGCCACGATGTAGCCGCTTGACCCGCCAAAAACGTTGATGACGACGTCCGAGTTGTCGTTGTCGTCGATGACACCGTCGCCGTTGTCGTCGTTCAGCTCGCCGATGACGGGCTGGGCGTAGGAATTGGACGCCGATGCGTCCTCGGACGGCGCGCGAAACGTCCATTTCTCCTTGACATTCCACGGGTCCGGGACCTCGTCGCCCGAGGATGAGCTGGTCGTCCCTTCACAGGCCGGGTCGATGGTGACCGCGCCGACGCTGTTGAATTGGAGCGCCGGGCACGTGCCGTCGAGGCAGTCCGCGCGCCCGTTGCCGTCTGCGTCGGGAAAGCCTTCGTCGACCTGCCCATCGCCGTCGTTGTCGATGCCGTCGCAGATCTCGGTCGCGGTCGCGGTGTCACCGACCTGGACGCCGGTGTCCCAGGTCACGCTGGAGTCGAAGCCGGCGGGCTGGTTGTCCTTCCCCGAGACGTGATTTTCAAGCGTGCAGCCGGCGAGCGACGTGCCCGCGAGCAGCACCAGGACCGGGGATGAGGCGACGATTCGCATGGTGCTGCTCCGGAGCATTAGTGGGTGGTGCCGGGCACGACCACGATGATCTGCTTGCGCGCGACCTCGATGGTGTCATCGCCGAGCACGACGAGGTCGAGGGCGTAGGACTGGTCCGAGGTCGTCGCGGCGACGGTGCCGCGGAACGTGAGGGTGAACGTCAGGACCTTGCCGGTGTCCGAGGTGCCGAGCCCCGAGTAGTGGTCCGGGTCGATGCTCTGGACGAAGCCGTAGGGGTCGTTCTCGACGTGCAGGGTGACCTCGGAGAACTTGATCGCGGCCACCAACTGCTGGATCGCCGTGACCAGCTCGGTCCGGAACGTGTCACTGGAGCCGGACCACTCGGTCACGACCTCCTCGTCCGCGACGCCATCGCCATTCAGGTCGGCGAGTGAGTTGGTGTCGTCGGAGATCTGCAGCATCTGCGGCTTCGGCAGCGTGCCGTTGACGGAAACGCCGACAAACTTCGCCCCGAGGTCCGTGAACGCGGCGACGGCGTCGGCCTCCGTCGCGTCCAGCGGGCAGCCGCCGGGAGACCCGTAGCCGGCGCTGGGGTCGCGCATGTAGTTGTCCGTCGCTTCCACGATGACGGGCAGGCTGTAGTCGCGGAAGCCCATGCCGCCCTTGGTGCCGCCGTCCACCGTCGTGGCGTCGTACCACTCGCCGCCACGCCCGCCGAACGGATCCAGGTCGGGGTTCGTCGCGTCTGCCGTGAAGGGCAGGACGTCCGTGTCGGCATTGTAGGTGCCGTCGCAGTTCTGGTCGTAGCCCATGCCGGAGGCGGCCATGTGGATGCCGGCCATCGCGCTCTCGGGGCCGTCGCTGCCGCTGTGCGTGGTCATCGCGTTGAAGGCGTCCTGCACCTTCGTCAGGTCGGAAGTGACTTGCTGGCGCAGGTAGTACGGCTTGTCGATCCCGACGCTGCCGTAGGGCGAGAAGGCATAGTCGTCGTGCCCGCCGACGGCGTACTCCGCGTCCGGGAGCGTGGCGGAGAGATCGGTCACGATCTGCGAGAACTCCGACTGCATCGCGGTGAGCGTGCCGCCCATGGAGCAGGTGCTGTCGGTGACGAACCCGATGTCGCCGCGCTCCAGGATCAGCGTGAAGTCGAACGCCGTCTCCACCTCGGTGCGCTCGGGCACCTCCACGTAGATGCCGTCGACGACGCTGGTGGGGTCGAGCGGATCGGTGCCCGCCGTGACCTCGCCGCCGTCCGAGAAGCCGTCGCCGTCCGTGTCCGGGTCGTAGGGGTCCGTCCCCAGCGTGACTTCGGCGGAGTCGGAGAGGCCGTCGCCATCGGAGTCGCTGTCGGAGCTGTCAGGGTGCCCGTCGCCATCCGTGTCGCGAGGCGCCACCGTCGGGTCGCCGTTCGTGCCACCCTCCTCGGAGTCGGGGATGCCGTCGTTGTCGGAGTCCAGGTCGAGGTAGTCGGGGATGCCGTCGCCGTCCGTGTCGATGGGAACGGCGGAGAAGGGGCCGATGCCGGACTCGAACTTGTCGCCGATGCCGTCGCCGTCGGAGTCGATGTCCATGTAGTTGGGGATGCCGTCGCCGTCCGTGTCCGGGTTCTCGCAGGCGCTGCCGATCTCCTGCACGTCGGAGATGCCGTCGCCATCGTTGTCGAAGTCCCGGAAGTCCTGGATACCGTCGCCGTCCGTGTCGACTGCGCCGCCGTCGCTGCGGCCGGCCTCCGTCGCATCGTCGATGCAGTTGTTGTCCGAGTCGAGGTCGAGGAAATCGGGCGTGCCGTCGCCGTCGGAGTCGACGGGGAGCGTGAGGGGGTCGGTGTCGCCGGCCTCTACGGCGTCGCGGATGGTGTCGCCATCGGCGTCCTTGTCCTGATCGTTCGGGAGGCCGTCGCCATCGGCGTCGTCCGTGCCTTCCTGGAAGTCGAGGATGCTGTCGCCGTCCTGATCGCTCTGGACTACGGGTCCAGAGTCGGCGTTGGTGACGCCGGAGTCGTCGCCCGTCGAAGACTTCGAGGAGCAGCTCACCGCACCGAGGGCGAGCGTGAGGGAAAGGAAGGGGGTGAGCACGTAAAGGCGCATGGCGACCTCGGGAAGGCAAACGGACGACGGTAGAACGACGGATGGGCGGTCCGGACGCGGCTAGCCCGGAGTGGGACGATACCTCAGATTACGACGGCATGTCACGAGGTGTGACGTCCCGTGACGTGATTCTCACGCGGCCTCGGAGGTGCCGGCGCGTTCGCGACGGTCGTGGTGGACGAGTTCATCGAGCATGCGGCTGGCCGTCGCTCACCGGGGGGTGAAACCCGCGGCCGGCCCGGGGGTAGCCGCGCCCAACGCGGCGGAGGGGGGTGCCGGGCAGGCGCTCCCCTCCGAAAAGACGGTAACGCTTCGATCTGAACGCGATCGGCCGAGGGTCGGCACACCCAGTTTCTTGATACGCGGGGCGAGCGTCTCCGTAGCTCAACTGGATAGAGCAACAGCCTTCGAAGCTGTGGGTTCCGTGTTCGAATCACGGCGGGGGCACTCTTAGAACCTACCTTATTTCCGGTGAAAGTCCATGCGCGTGACCCTCCTCGGCCACGCCACCGTGCTCGTGGAGGTCGGTGGCGCGAATGTGCTGATCGACCCGGTGCTTCAGGATCCCTTCGGTGAGGGCATGCTCGTCGCCTGCCCCGCGCGACGCGTGACCGGACTCCCGAGGATCGACCTCATCATCCTCACCGGCGGTCGGCCCGACCACGTCGACGTGCCGTCGCTGGCACGCCTGTCCCCCGATGCCACGGTCATCTGCCCAAAGGACAGCCGGATCCTCTACATTCTCGACCGGCTTGGATTCCGCAAGGTCCGGCCGACGGAGCCCTCCTCGGTCATCCGAATCGCGGCGGGTGTGGAGGTTGTGACTACCCAATCAGCGCGCAAGGCGCCGGAGTTCGGCGTCCTCGTCAAGGACGCGACCGGGACCTTCTGGGATCCGGTGTCCACGGCGCTCTCTCGCCCGATCATCGACCCGGTGCTCGCACGGTTCGGGCCGATCGACCTGCTGCTGGCTGGCTACGCGTACCCGGAGTTCGGGTACTTCGGCGTGCAACGCGCCGGATTTCCCGGGCCGTTCCTGCGCGCTGCTGTCGACGCGGCGGCTCACGTTGCGCCCCGACTGATCGTGCCCGGCTCGGCCGGATTCCGGTTCGCGGAGCCATTCGCATGGACAAACGCCTTCATTTTCCCGATCTCCCCGCAACGGTTCGTCGCCGACCTCGGGCGCATCGCGCCGGCGCTGGCGACCGCAACGGGCAATCCAGGCGACGTGTTCGAGGTCGGGCACGGGCGCGTCGAACGGCGGCCCGGGGCCTCGCCCTTCGTCGCCATGACGGCCGATGATACCGAGCGCATCGTTTACGACCCGTCCGCGGAGGTTCCCGCGTTGTCCGACCCGAATTGTGACGGCTACGCTGCCGCGGTCCTGGAGCAGCAGGTCGCGGCGACGTTCGCGGAACTGACGGCGTTCCTCTGTACGTCTTACGAGGCGGATCCTGCAATCGCGGAACAGCGGCGCGCGGGCGGCAGCTACGGCCTGGGCGTGGTTTTTCCGGACGGGCACGAGCGGTGGCTGCGCGTAGGTTTTGACGGATCAACACCGGTGATCGCGCAGGGCGAGGGGCCCATCCGCGGCGCTCTACGGACGACCCGGATTGCGGCCTCGGTGCTCACGGCGCGGGCGCGCTACGAGCGCGGCTACCCCTACCCGGGCGGGCTCACGCGCATCACGCGCATCAACCCCGCGCGCCTCGTCGATGGAAAGGTGGCAATTGAACCCAAGGAACCGCCAGAGCTGCTCATGCATTGGATCCGGGTGAAGCCGCCCGGGTGGGGCGTGCACGGAAAGCAGGTGCTCGACTTCCAGATCGCGGCAGCGCTGGCCCAGCCCTCGCCGGCGCCGCTCGTCGGAGGGGCGCGATGAAGGTGACGCTGCTTGGCCATGCCTCCATGCTCGTTGAGATGGACGGGCGGAACGTGCTGGTGGATCCTGTGTTTCAGGATCCCTTCTCCGACGGCGCCGTGGCGGCCTGCCCGGCCCGCGAGGTCTACCCGGACCGATTCCCCCGCCTGGACGCCGTCTTCCTCTCCCATCTACACCTCGACCACTTTGACGTGCGGTCGCTGGTCCAGCTCCCGCGCACCCTGCCGTTCCTGTGTCCCGAAGACCCGGCCATCGTGTATGGACTGAACAAGCTCGGCTTTATGAACATCCGGATGCTGGCGCCAGACACGAGGGTCGACCTTGGGAACGGCTGCGAGCTGCTCACCACCCTATCGAGCACCGACGTGATCGAGGTCGGCGTCGTGTTTCGGGACCGGTCCGGCACGTTCTGGAATGAGGTGGACAGCGTCGTCGTCCCGGCGACGATCCGCAGGGTCCAGGCGGCAATGGGCCACGTCGATCTGCTGTTTTCCGGGTACGCCGCCCAGAACGTGCGGTTCTTCGAGACCATGCGCGCGGGCTACCCCCTGGATATCGCGACGGCGAACCTGGCGAACGTCAAGATGGTCGGGCCAACGCTCGTAGTCCCGGGCTCAGCGGGGTACCGGTTTGCCGGGTTGCTGGAGTGGGCAAACCCGTTCCTCTTCCCGGTCTCCCGGCAGGCGTTTCTTGAGGATCTCGCTCGGGTAGCGCCCGAAGTGCCCGCCGCGCTCGCGAACCCTGGCGACGTGTTTGAGCTCGCTGCCGGCAGGGTCACCCGCCAGCCGGCCGCGTCGACGTATGCGAGGATGATCGAGGATGACACGTGGCGCGTGGCTTTTGACGCGTCCGCACCTGTCCCTCGCCTGACCGATCCCAACCCGCTCGGGTACAGCCCGGAGCTGATCGACAAGCAGGTCACCGACTGCTTTGACGGCGTGGAGCGGCTCGTGCGGGCGGTCTACACGGGCGACCGCGTCGACGCGCTGATCGACGGGTACCGGCGGACCGGGTTCAGCTATTCGGTGGGCGTAATCTACCCCGACGGGCACGAGCGCTGGCTTTACATCGCGTTTGAGCCGGCCGCCCCAAGGGTAGTCAGGGCAACGACGCCGATCCGGGGGGCGATCGCCTCGCACCGGGTCGCCGCCTCGATGTTGACTGCGCGCGCCCGATATGAGCGCGGGTACCTGTACTATCGCGGGTTCTTTCGCTTGACCCAGACATTCCTGGGAACGCGCGTGGAGGCCGGCAGCGTCTTCCACGAGTCGGACGAGCCCGACGATCTGCTCGGGTACTACCTGGCGAACAAGGCGCCCGGGGCCGAGCGGGCGGCCGAGGCGAGGCTCGACTTCCAGATCGAGAGTCTGCGACGGGAGGGGACGGGCTAGGAGACCTGGGCCTTCAGCCCGCGCCCTGCCACGAAGAACTCCACGCTGTTGTCGCGCGTCGCCTCGGGTTTCAGCCGTTTGAACTCGGTGAAGCTGGTCTGCACCATGCGGACGTAGGCGGGCGCGTCACCCCCGTCGAACACCTTGGCGACGAACGCGCCTTTTGGTGTCAGCACCGCCCTTGCCAGCTCCAGCGCGCGCGTCGCCAGCTCGATCTGCCGGCAGTGGTCCGTGAACCGGTTTCCCGTGGTGTTGGGGGCCATGTCGCTGACGACGAGGTCGATCGGCCCCCCGGCCGCCTCGCGCAGTTGCTCTGCCGTGACCTCCAGCGCGGAGGCGACGATCCACGTCCCACCTGACAGATCTGGCGCCTTGAGGTCAACGCCGACGACCCGGACGTCCCGCTCGATGAGCCATTTTGACCAGCTCCCCGGAAAGCAGCCAAGGTCGACGGCGATGCCGCCGGAGCGTGGGACCACGGGAAAACGCTGGTGGATCTCCTCCAGTTTGAAGACCGAACGCGCGGCGTAGCCCTCCTCCTTGGCCTTGCGGGACCAGTGATCGGGGCGTTTGTAGTTCGCCATGGCGCGCTCGACCGGCCCCTCCGGCCTACTCGCCCAGCCGCTCGATCCACCGCGTGAGCGTGCGCACCATCGTGCCCGTCCCGCCAGCGACGTAATGCATCAGCGGCGCGTCCATGAACGCGGGCCCGGCGATGTCGACGTGCGCCCACTTGTCGCAGGTCACGAACTCGGAGAGGAACAACGCGGCGGTGATGCTGCCGGCGGCGCGCCCGCCGACGTTCTTGAGATCGCCCCAGTCGGCCTTCAACTTGTCCTTGTAGAGGTCCGGGAGGGGCATGCGCCAGACGGCCTCGTGGGCGCCGGTGGCGGCGGTCTGGAGCTGGCCGTTGAGCTCGTCCGAGCGGGTGTAGAGCGCCGAATACCAGTCGCCGAGCGCGATGACAGCGGCGCCGGTGAGCGTGGCGAGGTCGATGATGGCGTCGGGCTTGAGCTGGCTCGCGTAGGTGAGGCAGTCGGCGAGGACGAGGCGACCTTCGGCGTCCGTGTTGTGCACCTCCACGGTCTTGCCGTTGTACATCTTGAGAATGTCGCCGAGCTTGTAGCTGGTACCGCTGGGCATGTTCTCGACGGCGCCGAAGATGACGTCCACCCGAACGTTTGGCTGGATCGCGGCGAGCGCCTTGAGCGTGCCGATGACCGCGGCGGCGCCTGCCATGTCGCACCGCATGGTGAGCATGCCGTCGTTGGGCTTGAGCGAGAGGCCGCCGGAGTCGAACGTGACGCCCTTGCCGATCAGCGCGACGTGGGCCTTTGCGGGGCCTGCGGGCTGGTAGATCGCGTGGACGAAGCGGGCGGGACGGGCCGACCCCTGGCCAACGCCCGTGATGCCGCCCATGCCCTTCGCCTTGATTTTGACCTCGTCCCAGACCTCCACCGTGATGCGGTCATTCGCCAGGTTCTCCGCGGCACGTGCCAGCGATTCGGGGTAGCATTCGGCCGGCTGCTCGTTCACGAGGTCCCGGGCCAGGATCTGACCAGCAATGCCCGCCTCCGCGAGCGCGACGGCCCGCGGGTCATCACCGGCGCCAAGCAACGTGACCGTGTCCATCGGCGCCTTGCGGCTGGCTTCGGCCTTGTACTTGTCAAACCGGTAGTTTCCCTCGGCCAACGCCTCCAGGGCGCCGCGGGTGGCGGCGTCCGAGACCGCGCCGAGCGCCAGGCCGATGTGCTTTGCGCCACGCTTGCGGGCCTCGTTCCCCGCCGTCCCCGCCGCCCGCGCTACCTCGGTGTCCGACCCGGCGCCGACCCCGACCAGCAGCACGCGTTTTGCAGCGACCCGCCCGAGACCAGGAACGCTCGCTGACTGGCCGGCCTTGCCGGTGAACTCGTCGTCGACGAGCACCTGCGCCAGCGCGCCGTTGTAGTGCTGCGCGTCGTCGAGCGCGGCGATCGCGCCGGCCACGCCACCAACAGGGACGAGCACGACGAGCAGGTCGGCGGTGAGGGCGGAGGCAGGGGAGCTCGAGTAGACGTGACGCATTCGGGGCCTTGGAAATGGGGAAAGGACGAGGCGGCGGCCTAATGGAAGAAGAAGACGGCCGCGATCAGGAGGACGACGACCACGGAGAGGCCGCCGACGACGAGCACATACTGGTCGGACTTGGCCTGCTCCCATGCCCGCGCGAGCGCGGAGGGCTCGCCGGGCGCCGCGGGGAGGCCGTCGCCCTGTTCCTCGTCATCAAGGTCCTGCACCGGCGCGGTCATCGGATCGGAATTCCAGCCAGCGAGCGGGCGAATCGGGACGTCGTCGTCCTCGGGCTCCGGCGGCGGCGCTTGGCGCGTAGGCGGGAGGCTGGGGAGCCGAACGACCGGAGCGGGGCGGGCGACGGGAGGCGGCGGGACGTCGTCCTCCTCCTCCAGGTCGTCGTCCGGAACGAGGGTGAGCGACTGGACGCGGCGAGGGGGCGGGTCGGGGAGAGCCGGGCCTGGCGCAGGCGGGGACGCTGCCACCGTCGCGGTCTTCGGCAGCGGCACAGGGGCAGGCGCCAGAATCGGGCGGGGCAGGACGGGCGAGGGCGGGGCGGCCGGTACGTTCACAACGGGGCGCGGCGGCTCAATGCGAAGCTGCTCGTTGGCAAAGTCGAGACGCGGGGCGGCGACTCCGGGTTGGGTTTCGCGGCCGCTCTGCGGACGGGCAGGAACGGGCTCACGTGCGGGGAGGGGCGCCGGTGCCGCGGGCGATGGGGCGGGCGCGGGTGCGAGCGATTGCGGGCGGACAACCGTCACAGAGGGCTGCTCACGGCCGAATTCGATGGCGGCGGGCGGCGGCGCGGGCTGCTCGGGCGGGATCCAGCCGGGGGCGGGGCGGACGAGGAATTCGACCTCCGCGGTCGCCGGTGGCTGGCCGGAATCGCGGATCGCCAATGCGAGGCGGGCCTTGAAGTTTCCGGGGTACAACCCTTCGATCTTGAACTGGAACCGGTAGCGCCCGGTGGGGTGGCGCTCAGACGTGTAGCTCAGCGGCAGGTCCTTGAGCCGCTCGCCGGAGAGCGCGTCGAAAACCGCGATGCCTACACCGATTTCCTCGTTCCCCTCGACCCCGGCGGACGCTGCCGCCAGGCAACTGAACGAGACCATCTCGTCGGTCGTGAACCAGGGCTTGGACGCCGGGCGATCGAGCATCACCTTGCCGACGGACTGCACCTGCGGTCGGATGAGCTGCAGGATCTCCTCGAGCCGGCCGTGCAGATCCTCGGACTTCGGGAACCGGAACGGCGGCGACGGGGACTGCTCGCGGGAGAGCGCCCGGGACATCAGGATGGCGACGCGCTCTGCCAGGCGGGCGTGGAAGCGCGGGTTGGAGTCCTCCGTCTTCATCCGGTCGATCACGCGGTCGCGGACGGCCTGGATCGCGCTCTTGTCGAGGCCCTGCCGGGGCGGGTTCGGAAGCGGCTCGCCGGCGAGGACGCCCTCCCAGAGCATCATCGCGATGGCCCAGGAGTCGCAGCCGGGGTTGATCTGGACGTCTGCAGCGGGGGTGCCCGCCGACCCGGGGCTGGACTCCGAGATCTCAGGCGGGAACGCTGCGGTATGCGAGGGCGAGGCCGCGAGCATCCGGGTGAGGTTGCGCGGCACGGAGGAGGTGACCGCGTCGGTCAGAAAAAGTCCGCCGGACTCAGAGATCAGCACGTTCTTCGACCGGAGGTTCCCATGAACGCCGTGGGGGAGCTGGCGGACCAGCTTCGCGACTGAGAGGAGCGTCTCGACGAGATCCGAGAGGGGCATGCCCTCCGCGATCCTGGACTCCAGCGTGCTCGGGAAATGAGGCAGGATGTAGCCGGTGTTGTCCGCCGACAGCGACGCGCGGGCCTCAAGCCGCGGCAGGAACGGCTGCTCGGCGTCCCCGTAGAGGCGGGCCTGCTCGAGCACGGCCGCTCGGCTCGCCGAGATGACGATGTCCGCGAAGGGAAACTCCCCGCGAAAGTCCTCAGCCGTAAGCGGCGCTTTGAGGACGAACATGGCGTCGTCGAACTCACGGCGAACGAGAAAGCTCTTTCCCCACAAGCCCCGCCCGAGCCCCGCCCCGACCTGCCAAGCGGTGCCCTGCGTGTCGCGGATGGTGTCGCCGGTTTTCATCGCCGTGGGTCCCGGGGGAGTTCGCGGAGCGAAGGGAAGGCAGCTAAGTAACGCGGCGAATGACTCCCTGGCAGCGAACCCTGGCACGCCGATCGATGGCGATCGCGTCGGCGCTGGTGCTCAACCTCGTCTCGCCGCCGGTGAACCTGGAATGGCTGCACTGGGTGGCCTTCGTGCCCCTGTTCGTCGCCGTCCACGACCTTGATCGGAAGGCGGCGTTTCGGCTCGGGTATCTCTGCGGATTCACGGCGGTCCTGACGCTCTTCCACTGGCTCGCGCTCACCATCCACGTCTTTGGTGAGCTCCCGCTCGTTCTCGCCATCGCCATCCTCGCGCTGTTCGCCTCGGTCTTCGGGCTCCCGTACGGCCTGATGATCCAGTTTCTTCCGGCGATGCGTCGGCGGTTCGGTGCGTGGTGGATCCCGCTGTTCGCGTGCGTGTGGGTCATGGCCGAGCGGCTCCAGCCCGCCTTGTTCCCGTACTACCAGGGGGTCGGCCAGTACCGGTCGCCCTGGGTCTGGCAGCTCGCGAGCGTTTTTGGGAGCATGGGCGTCAGCTTTCTGGTGATCGGCGTCAACGCGTGCGTAACCGAGCTGGTGCTGACGCGCGGGCGGGTGTGGAAGCCGATGGCGGTCTTCGCGACCCTGTTCCTCGCCAACCTTGGTTTTGGCGCTCGCCGCCATGCGAACCTGGCGCTCGGGGATGCGTCCGCGCGGGACTTTCGGGTCAGCCTCCTGCAGGAGGGCGTGACGATGCAGACGCGCCTCTACGATCGCGGCGAGGTCGTGGTGAAGAGCTGGTTTGACATCACGCACAAGGTCGTCGCGCAGCATCCCGAGCTGGTGGTCTGGCCGGAGGGGGCATTCTTCTACAACCCCACCGACCCGGAGCTGGAGCCGTACCTCGCCAAGCTGGCGAAGAACGGGAACTTCGCGATCCTGATGGGTGCGGGCACGCACGATGAGCACGAGGACGGCACCCGCACGGACTGGAATTCCGCCTACATGTTCGACCACACCGGCACGATCGTAGGTCGGTACGACAAGCTCTACCCGCTGCCGTTTGGCGAGTACATGCCCTGGCCGACAACGTACCTCCGCCAGTTCATCGCCAGCGTGGGCGACTTCCGGGCGGGCACGCAGCTCCACGTTTTCGAGGTTGACGGCGTCAAGTTCTCGACGCCGATATGCTACGAGGCCATCCTCGACGGGCTCATGCGCGACATGGGGACGGGGGCGGACCTCTACATCAACATCACGAACGATGCGTGGTTTGGCGACACTGCTGCGCCCCATCAGCACGCCATGCTCGCCGCCGCCCAGGCGATGGAGAACGGGCGTCCGATGGTGCGTATCGCGTATACGGGCATCTCGATGGTCGTGATGCCGAACGGCGACATCACCCACTACTCAAAGCCCTACACCGAGGTCGCGGAGGTCGCCGACGTGCCGATCAATCCCGTCGAGACGATCTATCGGCAGGGCGGCTGGATTTTCCCCTGGCTCTGTGCGGCGGTCGGCGCCGGTGCCCTCGCCCAGCTCTGGCTGGACGCGCGCCGAATGCCCCTCGCGGTGCCAGAACGGGCCGCTGTCACACCTGCGCCCCCTTCCGCGTAGTGGCTTTGGAGCGTGCGGGTGCCACAAGGCGTCACTGACCCCACCGATGAGGAGCTGATGGAGCAGGTGCAGGCCGGCAACGAACCCGCGTTCAACGCGCTGTTCGAGCGACACCGCGCCCCGCTCTATGGGTTCGTGCTGCGCATGACGCGCGAGGAGGCGGCCGCCGAGGACTGCTTCCAGGACGCCTTCCTGTCGGTGCATCGGGCGCGGTCGACGTGGTCGCGCGCCGCCGGGACGTTTCGTTCCTGGCTCTTCCGGATCGCCGCCAACGCGGTGCGGGATCACCAGCGTCGGCAGTTTCGCCGCCCGTTGTTGTTGACGGGGGAGGACCTGCCGCTGCCCATTCGCGACTGGCCGGAGGAGCGCATCGAGCTTGAACGCGCGCTGGCGCAGCTCGCCCCACACTTGCGGGAGGCGTTCCTGCTCGGCGCCATGCACGGGATGGACCACGTGGAATTGGCGGAGGCGCTGGAGATCTCGCCGGACAATGCGCGCGCCCGCCTTTCTCGGGCGCGGGTCCAGCTCCGGCAGATCCTGGGGGGCTCGTGACCCCAGCGGACCGTCGCCGCGCGCTCAGCCTCGTCGAGGACGATGCTTTTGACGCGGCCTTTGGTCGGCTCGACCTCCCGGGTCGTGACGCCGCGCATTGGCGCCTCCTCGCAGACGCCGTCGCCGAGGATCGGCACGGGTCCGGCGCCGTCGCCGCGCTTCCGCCGCTCGCGATCGCGCCCCCCGCTCGCCTCGTCGCCCCGCGGGTTTCCCGCCCGCACCGCTGGCTGCGGCCGGCTGCGGTGGCGTCGGGGCTCGCGTTCGCGGCGGTCGTGCTTTTTGCCGTTCATACGCCCGATCACGGGGATCCGGCGTTGCTCGTCCCCAAGGGCGTTGGCGTTGGCGTGGTGCTTCAGGCGCCGCTCGATCTGGCTGTGGCCGTGAAAACGCCCGCGGGGACAGCGCGCCTCGACCCCAACACCGCGTACGATGTGGGCGATACACTCGTGTTTCAGGTCACCCTCCCTACACCCGCCACCGTTGAGCTCCGCCGGTCCGCCGGCGCGGGCGATGGGGTGGTGCTCTGGCGCGGTGACCTCGCGGCGGGCCAGCAAACCATTCCCGCGGGCTACGCGCTCGATCCCGGCGATGGAACTGCCCGTTTCGTCGTGACCGCGACCACTGTGGACGGGCCCGCCGTCGGCACGGTTACCGTCCTCGCTCCCCGGGCTTCCCCATGACCACGCGATCGAACCTGTTTCGGGCTGTAGTCGTGGTTGCAGGCGTAGTGTTTGTCGCGCCTGCCGCACGCGCCGCGGTCGTGCCCGTCGACAGCGCCACGGAGACCAGCGCCCAGAAGGCACTCGCACCGCGGCGAATCGCGCTCCTGATCGGTGTGCAGGACTACGCGGACCCGGCGCTGGCGGGCCTGAAGTACCCGGACAAGGACGCGGAGGACCTCGGCGCCGTGCTGCAAAGCCCCACTCTCGGCGGCTTTGACCAGGTTTTTGTCGTCCACGGCGAGGCAGCGACCACGTCCGCCGCCATTACCCACGCGTTTGAGGTCGCGACCGCCAACCTCGGCCGGGAAGACACCTTCGTCCTGTATCTTTCCGGCCACGGAACGCTCACGCTGGACCCGCTGGGCAGCCGCCTCTGGTTCCTGCCCTCCGATGCGAAGGTCGACTCGCCGGAGACGACCGGCCTCGCCGTCGCCGATCTGGAAAAACTCGTTGACAACCTGCCGTCCCGCCGGCGCGTCCTCATCCTCGATACGTGCCACAACGGGCGCGGGCGCTCGACGATCGGCTCCGCGACGTCGCAACTGCTGACAGGCATGCGCGGCGAGATCCCCGCGCCGCGTGATGTCCGGGACGTCTCCGAGTCCGAGGCGAGGCTCTACGCCGCGCAGTACTACCAGCCCGCGATGGAGGATTCGACGCTGGGAAACGGCGTCTACACGCACTTTCTCATCGAGGCGCTCACGACCGGCAATGCCGACCTCGACGGCGACGGCTTGGTGGACGTTGCCGAGGCCCACGAGTACGCGCGCGACAAGACGATCGCGTGGACGCAGGGAGTACAGGTTCCCCGTGCCGAATACAAGATCGTCGGCCGGGAGGACATCTACCTTAGCGGCTCCTCGACCCTGCGCGGTCGAGCCGAGCGCGCGCTCGTCAGCGCCACGGACACGTTGCTGCATCAAGCGACGCTGCTCGTGAACGGCACGCCGCGCGGCGTACTCCCGGGCTTATACGCCGTCGATCCGGGCGCCGAGCACATCCAGGTGCAGACCACCGACGGCCACCCGGTCCTCGACGAGCACGTGACCGTGAAAGCCGGCGAGACCTTGTCGGTCGAGGCTCTGTTGCGCCGCAAGCGGTCGGGCTGGGAGGTGCTCGGTGGAGCCGATGTGGCTGGAATGACCGGGTTTTCGCCGCTCGCGCCGTCCGCGGAGCTCGTGTGGGTGCGCCCGGGCGCGTTCACGACCGCGCGCCTGCGGCCCGACCTGCACCTTGGCGGCAGCGCGGTGAACGGGCTCATCGACGGTGAGCCGATGCTGACGGGCGACGGTTGGGCCGGCGCGACGCTCGCGTGGAACCCGGGCGCGCTTTATCTTGGACCAAGCGTCGATCTTCGCGTTCCCTTCCGCACGCTCGCACCGACGGCCGCGCTTCCCGATGGCTGGCACGAGGCCGGCGTCGCTGGAACGGGCGGCCTGACGCTCGGTGTCAGCGTGCCGACGCGGTGGATTGTAGGCGGCGAAAGCCACCTTGCGCTGCGCGCCGACGGCTGGGGTGGCGGGATGCCGTACCTTGGCGCGTGGACGCCCATCTGGGGCGTGGGCGTGAGGGTGGGCGTGGGCGGGTAGGGCCAGCGTTGGAATCGGCGCAGGATCAAAGCGGCGTTCCATGGCGGATCGGGATCGGCGCGGGGCCGCGTATGCGGGCCCTACCGAGCGAGCCGCCCATCAAGGACCGAGAGACCCGACCCAGGCCTCGACCTGCTGCCGAAGGACCGGGAGGGTGACCGAGCCCTGCGCGAGGACGACGTCGTGGAACGTCTTCAAATCGAACTTCGGGCCGAGCTTTTGTTCGGCTTCGTGGCGGAGCTTCCAGATCTCGATCTGGCCAATCTTGTACGCGCAGGCCTGCCCGGGCCACGTGATGTAGCGGTCGACCTCGTTCGCAATGTTGTTGGGAGCGAGCGCTGTGTTGTCCAACATGAACTCTTGGGCCTGCTCACGGGTCCAACCCTGTGCGTGGATGCCTGTGTCAACGACGAGGCGGGTGGCGCGCCAGGCGTCGAAGGAGAGCATGCCCATGCGGTCGAGATCGCCCGTGTAAAGGCCCATTTCGTCCGCGAGTCGCTCGGTGTACAGCGCCCAGCCCTCGGTGAACGCGGTGTTCTCCAGGTTCTTGCGAAAAGCGGGCATCTCCGGGAGCTCTTGCGCGATGGCGATCTGCAGGTGGTGACCGGGAATGGACTCGTGCCAGGTCAGCACCTCCATCTCGAAGCGGGCGCGCGTGGTCGGGCTGGAGAGGTTGATGCGGAATTCACCTCCTCGCTCGGCCGCTTCACCCGGAGCGCCGGGGACCATCGGGTTGTAGTACGCGATGTAGGTGTAGGGCGCTTCGTAGTCGGGGATGGGCTTTACAGTGCAGCTCGCTTTCGGGAGTCGGCCGAAGAAGCGGGGGATGGCGGCTGTGGATCGGGCGAGGCAGGACTCGGCGGCGGCCTGGATCTCGGCGCCGGTCGTGAAGTACAGCGACGGGTCGGTGCGCAGGCGCTTGAGTAGGGAGGGCAGGTCGGTGGTGCCGAAAAGATTCTTGCCGAGTGTCAGCATCTCGGCGTGGATGCTGGCGAGGGCGTCGAGGCCGGTCTGGTGGACGTCGGCGGGGTCGAGTGGGAGCGTGGTCTCGGAGCGGATCAGGGCTTTGTAGCAGGCGTCTCCGTCGGGGAGGTAGAGCAGGCCGGCGTGGGATTCAGGGCGCGCGGCGGGGAGCTCCTCGTTCACCAGGAAGTCGCGAAAGCGGGCGTAGGCGGCGCGAAGCTCGGGGATGGCAGTGTCGACGCCGAGGTGGAGGGCGGCGCGGTCGGCGTCGGACCAGTCCGGGTGAGGGGCGCGACCGGGGGCGGCGACGCTCCATCCGTCATTCGCAAGCTCCAACTGGTCATTCACCTGCTTCAAGGCCAGCCGAGCCGAGGCTTCGGTAGGGGTGCGACCGGCGGCGATGCCGGCACGAAGATTGGCGATGGCACCATCGAGGTAAACGGGCGAGGCGTGGAGCCGGGCGAGGTAGTTCTGGGCGTCCTGCGGCGTCTTGATGTCCATCGCCTCTGCGAGCCCGTTGATGTCGACGATGGGGCTGGAGCGCGCCGAGAGCTCCCACTGCTCCGTGTGACAGATGTCAGTGGCCTCGTCGGTCTCGAGCTTTTCCGTGAAGAGCGCGAATGTCAGGCGATCGGACTCGGTCGCGGGCGTTGTGAGCGTGAGGGCGTGGGCGCGCGCGAGGAAGCCCGTGCGAGCGGCGATGGCCCTTGTATTGGCCTCGGGCCCGGTCGCCGGCATCAGACTGTCATAGCGATGATCGCCGAGGGAGGTTGCCCAGGTTGGCGAGCGGCGCATCGCGTCCTCCCACTGGTCGTTGAGTAGGCTACGCAAGCCCAGGTCGGCCACACCGGCGACGGCCGCCGGGTTCACGTAGGTGTGCAGCGGATTGGCGACGGGTTGGTCGGGCACGGACACCTCGGTCGTCGGGCGAGCCTCGGCGTGCAGGCAAAGGAACAGGAGAGCGAGCATGGGGGCGGGCTATCCGATTGCTCCCCGAGCGCTCGATAACGGTATCTACCACAATTGCGGAGAGCATTTCTGGTACATCGAAGATGTACCAGAAATGCTCTCTGCAGTTGTGGTAGACCTTCAGGTCAGGGTACCCTGGAGGGCGAGCCGCCCGCCGTCGCGCACGAAAAAGGTCTGCCCAAGTGGACCGGACGTGCTCGAAAAAATGGGCGTGGAAGGAAGGAAGAGCGGCGCGAGAAACCGGGCCTCCACGGTCAGCCGGCCGTTCGGCGGGACGCGGGCGGCCTCCAGCTCCGCGAGACACCGCGCGAGCGTCCACCACCCATGGATGATCGCGCCTTCGAAGCCAAAAAGGCGTGCCATCCAACCATACTGGTGGATCGGGTTGACGTCGCCGCTCACGCGGGCGTAGCGACGGCCGAGGTCGGCGGGGAGGGTCCAGGTCGCCGTGTGCTCGGCGCGAGGGTCAGCGTTTTCGGTCATTCGCGCGCCTCGTTCCGTACCGGCGCTGGGCAGGCGGGGCAGGTCACGCGAGAGGATGGTGGTGACCCCGTGCCAGACGTCGTCGGCGCCGGCCGAAATGAGCGTGTGAAGGTCGAATTCCCCGCCCCTTCGCCCCGCGCGGCTCCCCTCGACCCAGACCCGGCCCGAGAGCGCCTCGCTCGCCCTGATGGCGCGGTCCTGCGTGATCTGCTGGCGTACGTGCACGATCCCGAGGAGCCCAACGGGGAAGGCCGGCGCCGTGAGCACCGCGAGCTGCAGGCCCCGGCACAGCAGGTCCGGGAAGCAGGGCGGCAGGGTGTCCAGGTCCGGGAACCCGCAGACGGTCCGATACCCCGCGAGGTCTCCCGGCGGTAATTGGGCAGCAGAGGCCTCGATTCGGGGGATTCCGGCTGTGCGCGTGCGTTTGAACACCGTGCGCCAGAGCGGGACGTGCGGCGGGCTGTCGAACTGCATTCTGGTGTGCGCGGGTTATCCCCCGCGGCCCGTTGGAGCCTCTTTGTTCACGCTGCTTCCCTTCGTCCTCGCCGCATCCGCGCCCGCTCACGCAACTGAGCTGGTTTGGGAAGGGTTTTACCGCGCCCGGGGCGAACTTTTCAACTCGCTTTCGCTCTCGAATTCCAATTCCCTGGCCGAAGGCACGTCCAACGACATCACGGACCGGTTCTCCCTACGCCCCTCCTGGCTGATCAGCGATCACGTGGCGTTGCATGGGCAGCTTGACCTGTTCCCGTACACGCTCTGGGGCAAGACCACGGCGGACACGACGGACCCCGTGACCGGGGCACAGACGGCGCGCGCCGACTCGGACGGCGTTGGGACTGAAAGTGACAGCATCCTGGCGGTCCGGGCGTGGGGCGAGGCGATCACGCCATATGGCAGGTTCGCGATGGGTCGTATGCCGATGGAGTGGGGAAGCGGAATCCTCTGGAACGCGGGCAACACGCCGGACTCCCAACACAGCGACACAGCGAATCGCGTCCAGTGGACGGACACCTTCTCGCAGGTGTTCGTGCTCGCCGCCTGGGATCAGCAGTACGAGGGCTTCCTGAACGCGCCGGACGACATGCAGTCGTTGAGCTTCGCGGTCGGGTACCGCAGCGAGACCGCGGGCTTCGGGCTCCTCAACAACTACAAATACCAGCCGGCGATGGCGTGGAACGCGTACACTGGGGACGTGTGGGGCTTCGCGAAGATCGGTCCGTTGCACACCGAGCTGGAGGCCGTCGGCAAGTTCGGCGGAGGCAACCTGGAGACCGGCGCCAACGACATCACGGAGATGGAGCTCGGCGGGATGATCAACGCGGGCCTCGACAACGAAAAGTTCGGCGGCGAAGCCGAGCTTGGTGCGGCGTCTGGCGATGCGGACCCCACCGACAAGAAGATCCACACGTTCACGTTTGACCCGAACCACGACGTGGGGCTGATGCTGTTCGAAAAGCCGCTCCCGAGCCTCGCGTCCAAGGTGCCCAACGACACCAACGCCGGCCAGGACTACGGCGCGGTGCTCACCGGAAACGGCATCTCCAACGCGATCTATTTCCATCCGTCGTTCCACTACAACCTGATGCCCAACCTGCAGGCCAAGGTCTCCTGGGTCACGGCCACGCTCGCGAAGGGCGCGAGCCCCGACACGGACAACCGGCACGGCTACGGCAACGAGTTCGACCTGTCCCTCCGTTACGACCCGTACCCCCACGTCTGGTTCCGCGGCACGGCCGGCGTGATGCTCCCAGGCAAATTCTACAGCAAGTACACCGACAAAACCCTCGGTGGGGGCTTTGACCAGCCCGCGGTCGGGGGCCAGCTCGTCGGGACGGTGGAGTTCTGATGGCCCCGCCTCGTGGGGTGATGACGGCGCTCGTCACCCCCTTGGACGCGGCGGGTGAGGTGGATCTGGTCGCCTGGGTGCGCTTGTGCGAACGCCAGGTGGCGGCCGGTGTGCACGGGCTCGTCGTCGCCGGGACGACCGGGGAATCGCCGACCCTGGACGAAAACGAGCGAGCAGCTCTGCTCGCGAGCGCGCGCGGGGTAGCCAATGGGCGCGCGCATGTGTGCATGGGCGTCGGGACCAACGACACACGGTCGACGGTTCACAACACGCGTGCTGCATTGGAGCAAGGGGCGGACTCGGGTTTGCTGGTCCTGCCCTACTACAACAAGCCGACGCCCGCTGGTCTGCGCGAGCACGTGCGGGCTGCAGTGAGTGTCGGCCTTCCGCTGATTGTGTACCATGTGCCCGGTCGCACGGGTCAGCGTCTGTCGCCCGACCTGCTCGCCGAGCTCTGCGCGATCCGCGGCGTTGTCGGGTGCAAAGAGGCTACGGGCGACGTCGTCTACGATCAGGACTTCATGCTCGCCCTGCACCGCCGCGCCGCAGCGCCGGACATGCACGGAAATGGTGGTTGCGCCATGCTTTCGGGCGACGACTACACCTGGATGCCGCTGCTCTCGGTCGGCGGCGCCGGAGTCATCTCGGTGCTCTCCAACATAGCGCCGGCGCGCACCGTGGCAGTGTGGGACGCCTGGCAACGGGGCGACGCCGTCGAGGCGCGTCGAGAACACGCGGCGCTCTACCCGCTCGTCCAGTGGCTTTTCGCCGAGTCGAACCCGGTTCCGGCCAAGATGGCGCTCTCGGCGATGGGGCTCTGCGGGTCGACGCTGCGGCTGCCGCTGACGGAGGGGAGCTTGCCTCCTGCCGGGTTGCTCGACGGGATGGCGTAGGCGCCGTGCTCCGGGTCGGCGTCAGCGGGGCGACGGGCCGGATGGGTCGGCTGGTGTGCGCCGAGATCGAGGCGGCCGATGATCTGCGTCTGAGCTGGGCGATCGGGCGGCGCGGCCTCGTCGACGAGGCGGACGTGATCATCGACTTCTCGACGCCCGAGGGGTTCGCGCAGGTGCTTGCGGGGGCGAGGTGTCCGGTGGTCAGCGGGACGACGGGGATGGCCGTGCCGACGGATCCGCCGGTTGCGCTGGTGCATGCTGCCAACTTCTCGCTCGGGGTCGCGGTGCTGGCGCGCCTCGTGGCCGACGCCCACGCAGCCTTGCCAACCTACGACGTCGAGGTGGTCGAGCTGCATCACAACCAGAAGCGCGACGCGCCGAGCGGGACGGCGCTGCGGCTGGTCGAAGGGCTCGGGAGCGTGCGCAACGGTCATGACGGCTTGCGCGCGCGAGGGGAGGTCGCGATCCACTCCGTTCGCGGCGGCGACATCGTCGGCGAGCACACCGTGTACCTGTGCGGGCCCGGCGAGCGGCTTCAGTTGGGGCACGTCGCCACGCATCGCGGGCTGTTCGCGAGCGGTGCGGTGACGGCTGCGCGCTGGATCGTCGGAAAGCCGCGCGGGCTCTACACGATCGAGGACGTGCTCTATCGCTGAGCGCGCGTGGCTCAGGGCACGCCGAAGCCTGCCGCCCAGACGATGTCCGCGCCCTTCTTGACCCACACCAGGTCGGCTTTTACCGGGGTTGGACCCCCCTCCTCGATCCGGTACTCGGTGCCCTGGCCCTCCAACTCAACCGCCACCTTCGTCCCCACGGCCACTTTCCCAGCCTGCCATGCCGGGATCTGGACGGGCCGGTAGGTGTCGTTCACCGTGACATTCATGCTCCCGAGGCACTTCCAATCGTACCAGAACTTCCCGAACTCATCGATGCGCGCGATGTGTGAGTAGTCGGCTGAGCAGTTTGTCGGCACGCTTTCGGTGCCTGAGCGCTTGGGGAAGGAGACGGTGGTGACATCGCCCACGGTGGAGATGCCGGCGACGGTCTCTTCGTAACTGTACGGCTTGTCCGGCGCTTTGTCGGAGACGCGCAGCCAGGTGCGGGCGGCGTCGGGCTCAAACGCGAACGAAAGGCGCGCCTGTTGCGCTTCGGGCGGAAGGCGCTCGCCTGCGCTCCCGGCCCCTGCGACAAACATGCCGTCTGTCCGGTTCTCGGCGCGAAGCGCGTCGTCAAACCCCCGGTGCCAGCGCGTCACCCGCTCGACACCCGCGAGGGCATCCTTCGCCACCATGTCGCCATAGCCGGGAAATCCTGTTTGTCCGCGGCAAAGCGCGTAGGCCTCCAGCAGACCCACGCCGACCGGCTCCCGCAACACCTGCCAGAGCGCGTCGCCCTTTCCGAGCGCGGCGCCGTTCGCGACGCTGTCCTTGAGATACGACTGCATCTCGCCCCCGAATTTGTCCGCGCACCCGTCTGCGAAGCCCGGGCCGCCCCGGAGCTGCTCCACCCAGACATCGACGTCGTCCAGCGTCGGCCCCCACTTGGCCAGCATTGGCACGTACCTCGCGCTGACCTGCGCGACCGTCGCGTCGTACAAGTGCTTCGTCGCCGGCCAGCCCTTCTCGAACGTCGCGAATCCGGTCGAGAGCTTGTCGAGCTTTGCCTTTGATTCTTCGGCTTTCACCTCGTAGTCGAGGCGGACGTAGTCGCTCACACCCTCGTTCTTGAGTTGGGTGTCGAGCGCCGCATGACTGTAGCGGGCGGCGACGTCCTCGCAGGTCTTCCAGTCCCAGTACGCCCCGTTTGTTGAGCGCCCGTCGCCGGATTGCGGCATTCCTCCGGCGCACTGGATGACGACGCCGGCGGCGATCACCCACTCGTTCACCGCGGGTGTGGCGACGTCGAGGCCATCAAGCAGGTTTGCCGTGGCCTTCGCCGGGTTCATCCCCCCACAGAGCGCGTACTGGCGCGCGAGGTGCGCGGGGTCCTCGGTGTGCCAGGCGTCGCCGTTGGGACAGGACGCGGCCTGCTGTGGGTCGGATCGCGCGTGATCGGCCTCCAGCGAGTGCCAGGCGGCCTCTGTCTCGGGTGAGACGCCGGTGTCTGCGAGCCAGGCGCCCCGGACGGTCTGAAAGGCGGTCTGGACGTAGTCGAGCTCCGGGTACGCGCACGCGAGGCCCCACAGGAACGTCAGTTTTTCATCGGCGTCGGGGACGTGGCCGGCGGCCTGGTCGTTGACGTAGTCCTCCACCCCCTGCCTGGACGGGTTGACGATGCTTGGCTGGCGATTGTCGTCGTAGGCGGCCGAGTAGTAGCCGAATCCGCCGCCGTTCATGTCGCTCTGCGTCGAGAAGCGCCGGGAGAGGGCCTCCTGCGTGGGGCAGGCGACGAGATCGCCGGTTCGTTCGGGGAGCTTCGGGAGCCGGGGGGTGGACGCGAGGGCGGACGAAGCAAGCAGGCCGAGGAGCACAGGACACCGGTGGATTCCGGCCGCTAACGTGGCGCGGCGGGTTCGCGGACGGGTCGGCGGTACTCGCCCGCGCCGTTACGCCCGCGGCAATTCCCGGATCGGATTGCACATCCGCTCGATGAACGGCATGTGCGGGGCCATCTCCTCCATCGTCCAGCGCATCGCCTCCGTGACGTCGGGCAGGGCGGGGACGAGGTTCAGCGGGCTCAAGACGCGCTGCATCGGAAAGTACAGGTTCGCGTAGGGGATGTTGCGCTGTACGTTCGGACGCACGATCTGCTGGATCGGGTAGAAAAGCGGGTACCGCAGCCGGGGCGAGAAGCAGTCGAGCGCGAGCACAAACGCGTTTCGACGTCCAATTCGACCGTTCTGCACTTCGTTCCAGGCAGGTCGGACCGGGAGGTTGTTGACGAGGCCGCCCTCAGACAGCCGCGTGATGCCGTAGCGCGAGTAGAGGTCGTCCAGCAGCGCTTTCATCCGGCGGTCGTCGCGGAGGACGTCGTAGTGGATGAGCCCCGGGATCGAGGCGGAGAATCCGGCCGCATCGAGGATGTCGGCGGCGTAGGTGGCGGGGTCACCACCGAAGACGACCTCGCGCAGCGCGTCGGGGGTCGACATGAAGTCCCGGAAGATCGTGGCGATCTGTGCGAACTGCCGCATCCGGCCAACACCGTTTCCAAGCGCGCCGGGCGACACCGCGTCGTCCATGAAGTGCTCGTAGTACTTCATGTCGTATTTGAACGCCTCGATTCCGATGCCCGTCGCCACGACGAGGAGCGGGATTTCGAGGTCCTGGAACGTCAGCGGCCGGCCGTCGGGCGTCTGGAACAGGCTGCCGATGGCGGCGCGAAGGTACAGGCGCAAGGTCGCCGGGATGCCATAGCGGCTCTCCGTCTCGAGCACGCGAAAAACGTTGTCCCACCCCAGTCTTTTGGAGGCCTCGATCAGCGGCACGCCGTCGTAGACGCGCCTCCGTGCCCGGAAGAGGCTCATCAGCGCGCCGATGGAGGTGCCCGCGATCAGCTCGGGCTGGAGGCCGCGACGGTGCAACAGAGTCCACGCCCCCGCGTAGCCGTACCCGCTCCCGCCGCCCCCGCTGCACGCGACGACGAGCTGGCGGGTGCACACCTCGGCGTGCAGGCTATCCGGGTCCAACGCCGAGTTCTGGTAGATGCGCCGCTCCTGGTCGCGGACTTCGCGCAGCAGCTCGGGGGCGCTGCGCATCGCGTGCCAGAGGTCGTCATGCTCCAAAAGTCCAGGGGAGAGCTTCTCAATCACCTGCCGGCCGAGGGTGCGGAGGCGATCGGAGACGTCGACGTCCACGCCGTGCGCGTTCCGAACCTGGTGCATCTTCGCGAACCGGATGACATAGCGCAGCGCATCCACCGCGTCATCGTGCAATTCGCCCGGTCGGTCCAGCGCAAGCTTGACGAGGGCGCTCTCGAGATCCTCGAACGGCTGCCGCTGGTCGTGCAGGTGCGCGAGGTCGGTCACGAGGGCGTGATCATCGGGGGTGGCTTTGTAACGTGACGGTGGGCGGTCACGCCGCCAGCGGCGCTGCGGGCTCGACCGCGAGTGAGAGGGTCGGTGGAGCCAGGAGCCTCCCCATCGCCGGGCAGCCATCACCGGCCGCTTCGGTCCGGTGATGGCTGTTTATTCTCGTCGCGCCTTGGCTTTCGAGCAACTGCGCGTGTTCGTGACCTCGCTTGACGTGTCCACTCCTGCGCGCGAATCGGCGAGCGCGACCGCTGCTGACCGCGTCGAAGGCGCGCTTCGTGCGGGGCACGAAGTCGCGCCTTCTCCTTGGCCAGCCATCACCGGCCGCTTCGGTCCGGTGATGGCTGTTTATTCTCGTCGCGCCTTGGCTTTCGAGCAACTGCGCGTGTTCGTGACCTCGCTTGACGTGTCCACTCCTGCGCGCGAATCG